>NZ_CP024768.1:1089324-1175276 GCF_011395035.1 Pantoea cypripedii | reverse complement strand
ATATCAATTCCCACAAAACAGGTCATATGGCCTCCGGAAAACAAAATGGCGTATAGTGTTAACCGGTTCCCGACCTCGTCATCAGAGATTGTTCAGCCTGCCTTGTGATGCGAAGTCAGTCTCGCGAGAGAAAGCTTCCTGGTACTCTTCGGCCTGGACAAGGAGGCGGGAGCCACTCTACAGACGAAGTCACTGTGATAGCTGCTTCCAGCGGCGCGCGGCTTCCCGGTTATCAGTTCAGATTTCAGAGAAATCATAATCTGACCCTCCAAACATACAAGCGGCGCGATTTATCGCGCGTTTTACAACAACGCATAAAAACAGCGCGATAAATCGCGCCGCTACGTTTACAAGCATTATTAAATAAATAGGGAGATTTAAATGAATAATGTTTTTCTTAAAATAGATGGGTTAATGGGAGAATCGAAGGATTCAACACATCAGGGGTGGTCCGATGCTGAGACATATTCATGGGGTGTCAGAAGAAAAGGACAAACTGCGGGTCCCGGAGTCACAAATTACCATCATCTCACGGTACACTGCCAGGTGGATAAGGCAACTGCCGGTGCACTTTTATATGCTTCCAATGGCAATAAAATTAAAAAGATTGAATTATCTGCCTGCAAATCAGGTGGTAATCAAAAGGAGTATTATCGAATCACGCTAGAAAGCGTAATTATCATGGAGGTGCTTTTTAATGATGGTGGCTCCATTACAAATGTCGAGTATGAGTTTCAGGCTGATAAGGTGAAGTTCCAGTATTGGGAACAGGGAAATTCCGGAGGAAAAGCGGCCGAAACGCGTATGGGTTGGAATATAAAAGAGTCGGAATCGTATTTCTGATTCATTAGTATATGTACCTTGACAGTTGCTTACTTAAATTCGGCAACTGTCAAATAAAAATCTTTTCTCATGTTAAGGGTAAACATTATCAAAAAAGTTTTTCTCTTTTAGATACTCTGAAGATAAGCATCTGTTCCTTGTGGCGATTTCAGCATCGGTACTTAGCGATTCATATATTTCTACCGTGCATTTTTTTTGAATAGTTGATTCCCATGATTTTTTTAGATCAAGAATGGCTTTTTTCCTCTCCGGGGTATTCTTTATCTGATTTTCAATGGACTTATTTGCCTCTTCCCGGGCTGCTTCCATTTTCTCAAATGATCTATCATTAATCACCTGAAGCTGTTCTATTTCTATTTGCGACCCTGCCGAATGGCAGAAAACGGAATAGAAAAATGAAAAAATAAAAATCGTATTAATTTTTTTCATAATAATCAACTCTTCTTATGAACCTGTCAGTGGAAACATCTGGCCAAAGTGCCCGATTAGATATCACTCTACCAAATCCTTCTATGTCACCTAAATATGCAAAACGCTGTATCAGTTCCCTACTGTGTGGTGTATAGTCACCTCTGTAACGTAAGTCAATTAAGATATCTTTAATTTTCAGCGGTATTACTCTCCATGCCTCATCAGCTAGCACATTAGGGTCAGGATGATGGTTCCTTATCGTTACTCTATTCTTACAAATCCTCTCCACATCTTTTTTCAACCAATCATAAACAATTTTAAATAAAGACAATTGCTGAGATTCTGATATTTCACCTATCTTATCTCTATTTCTGATAACAAATTCATGTGCAGCACATCCTTTTAGACCTGCACCATCAGAGATAAGATCTGCCTGCTCTTTATTTACTCCAGACTTCTTGAGCATTATTAATACATTTATTTTTGTTCTATCTCCCAAATCAAAACCTCGACCAATTGTTACTCCAGAAGAATTTCTCCTGCATGAAGACGATATGCCGGGCCAATGTATTTTCCTTGAGTAATCTCTGCTGGTTTTAACATTGTTACCTTCGGCGCGAAACGTCAGCAACCCTTCCTCTGGTTCAAGCATAATGTCCTATCCTGCAACCTGAAATGTAGACCTCACCTTAGCGTCTCGATTGGGTGAAGTGAACAGCACCCTTTTCTATGAAAGTGCCAATAAAAAAGGGTTCATGATGAACATGAACCCTTCTGCATCAACCCTTCGCTGGTCAATAAAACCAGCAAGATCGGCAATATATTGCCTGCCTGATCCTGTATAGCTTACGCGTTATTCAGCACTTTGCTGACAATCTCTACTGCTTCTTTCTCGACCAAATTAAGACATTTTCGCCAGAAGCTGGAAGCCAATTCCACTCAGCCAAACCATTTGCTGACGGAAACCGGTATTGACTATCGATTTATTCCGTAAAAAATGTGTGTTAATCCGCAAATGTTGATCATTAAGGGTGACCCGCATAATTTTCACTGCGATATTTGAGTTTCCTCAGCCAGTCGTAGCGGCGCGATTTATCGCGCGTTTTACAACACCACATAAAAACAGCGCGATAAATCGCGCCGCTACGTTTACAAGCATTATTAAATAAATAGGGAGATTTAAATGAATAATGTTTTTCTTAAAATAGATGGGTTAATGGGAGAATCGAAGGATTCAACACATCAGGGCTGGATTGATGTTGGTACCTACTCATGGGGTGTAAGAAGAAAAGGTGATACACCGGGATCAGGTGCAACAAATTATCATCATCTCACCGTACATTGCCAGGCAGACAAAGCGACCGCTGGCGCGCTTATGTATGCTTCAAATGGTAATAAGGTTAAGAAAGTAGAAATATCAACATGCAAGGCTGGCGGAAGTCAGATGGAATATTATAGGATTACGCTGGAGAGCGTCATCATCATAGAAGTGCTTTTGAATGAAAGTGGTTCAATGACAGACGTTGAATATGAATTCCAGGCTGACAGGGTCAAATTCCAGTACTGGGAGCAATGTGCTTCAGGAGTGAAAGGTGCGGAGACCCGTATGGGGTGGAATATAAAAGAATCCGCATCTTACTTTTAGTAAATCATTGAGGTAACTATTTCACTTCAATATTAACATCCCCTTTTCATCTTAGAAAAGGGGGTTAAAATAGACTAGAATCTAAGTTTATAAAAAAACTCACTTTCCGCTTTATACTCATCTACCAGGCACGAACTCCTCTCAGCTATTTCAGCATCCCTATGAAGTGATTCAAATATTTCCAGTGTACATTTTTTTTGTATGGTCACTTCCCATGATTTTTTTAGATCTAATATTCTCCTTTTTTCTTCCGGAATTCTTTTTATTGTTTTATCGAGATCTTTTTTTGCCATCTCGACTTTCTCCAGTACTTTTTCATTAATCTCTGCAAGCTGGCTCATTTCAGGTTCGGTAAAGGCTGCATGCGCATTTAAAGAAAAGGCTATTAACAAACAAAAAATTCTAATATCTCTCATAATATTCAACCCTTTTGTTAAATCTATCTATTGGCACTCCCGCCCATAATGATCTATTCGACAACGTTTTGCCAAAACCAATCAGATCTCCTGCATATGCCATAGGTTGCAGGAGTTCTCTTGCGTACTCCTTATAATCGCCACGATATCTCAAATCGATTAGAATTTCTTTTATTTTCCCTGAAATATTATTCCATGCCACGTCAGGAGGGGTATCGAGCCTGGGGTGATATTTGATTAATATGTCTTTCTTTTTGCATATTCTTTCAACATCTTTCTTTAATTCAACATATGCTATGTTAAATAAATTAACTTGCTGACGCTCAGATATCTCACCTATTCTTTCTTTATTCTTTTTGACAAAGTCATATGCAGCACATCCTTTTAATTTTGCACCTTCAGAGATCAATTCTGCCTGTTCTTTTCTTATTCCAGCTTTTATCAAGGTGTTTAAAACGCTTATTGTTGAACGATCGCCAGGATCGAACCCTCTGCCAAGAGTAACGCCCGAAAGTTGTTTACGGCAAAGAGATAAATTCCCAGGCCAGTGAATTACCCTTGAATAGTTTCGACTTGATTTAACATTGTTACCTTCGGCACGAAACGTCAGCAATCCTTCCTCTGGTTCAAGCATGATGTCCTATCCTGCAACCTGAAATGTAGACCTCACCTTAGCGTCTCGATTCGGTGAAGTGAACAGCGCCCTCCCCTGTGCAAATGCCAATAAAAAAGGGTTCATGATGAACATGAACCCTTCTGTATCAACCATTCGCTGGTCAATAAAACCAGCAAGATCGGCAATATATTGTCTGCCTGATCCTGAATCGCTTACGCGTTCTTCAGCACTTCGCTGACAATCTCTACTGCTTCTTTCTCGATCAATTGACGATGCTCAGCACCAAGGAAGCTTTCACAGTAGATTTTGTAGGCATCTTCGGTGCCTGACGGGCGTGCAGCAAACCAGCCGTTTTCCGTCATCACTTTCAGGCCACCAATCGCCGCGCCGTTACCAGGCGCTGCCGTCAGACGAGCGGTGATCGGGTCGCCTGCCAGGGTATCGGCACTGACCATTTCCGGAGACAGCTTCGACAGTGCCGCTTTCTGCGCCGACGTGGCTGAGGCTTGCAGACGGTTGTAGCTTGGCGCACCAAAACGGGCGGCCAGTTCATCATAATGCTGCTGCGGGTTCTTACCGGTTACCGCCGTAATTTCCGCGGCCAGCAGGCACATGATGATGCCGTCTTTATCAGTAGACCAGGCTGTACCATCGAAACGCAGGAACGATGCCCCGGCGCTCTCTTCACCGCCGAAACCAAAGCTGCCATCAAACAGGCCATCAACAAACCATTTAAAGCCAACCGGCACTTCCACCAGCTTGCGGCCAATATCGTTCACCACCCGGTCAATCATCGCACTGGAAACCAGGGTTTTACCCACGGCGACATCTTTGCCCCACTGCGGACGATGCTGGAACAGGTAGTTGATCGCCACTGCCAGATAGTGGTTTGGATTCATCAGACCAGCCGGGGTCACGATACCATGGCGGTCATAATCCGGGTCGTTACCGAATGCCAGATCGAACTTGTCACGGTAAGCCAGCAGACCCGCCATCGCGCATTCTGACGAGCAGTCCATACGCACCACGCCGTCTTTATCCAGATGCATAAAGCGGAACGTCTGATCGATGGCATCATTAACGATGGTGATGTCCAGCTTGTAGTGCTCGGCAATACGCTGCCAGTAGGCCATGCCGGAACCGCCAAGCGGATCCACGCCAATTTTCAGGCCCGCTTTCTGAATCGCCGGGAAGTCAATCACCTGCGCCAGACCTGCCACATACGGCTGAATCAGATCCTGTTCAACGATATGGCCGCTGGCCCACGCCTGATCCAGTGGCAGACGCTTCACATCTTTCAAGCCACCTTTCATCAGCTGGTTAGCACGATCTTCCACCACTTTGGTGACGTTAGTATCGGCCGGGCCACCGTTCGGCGGATTGTATTTGATGCCACCGTCTTCCGGTGGGTTGTGCGACGGCGTGATAACGATGCCATCAGCCTGGGCCCCACCACGTTTGTTGTGCTCAAGGATGGCGTTGGAAACCGCCGGCGTCGGCGTATAACCGTTGTCCTGCTGCACAATCACATCCACGCCGTTAGCCGCCAGCACTTCCAGTACAGACAGAATCGCCGGTTCAGACAGCGCATGCGTGTCTTTACCGACATAGCACGGGCCAGTGATGCCGTTCTTTTTACGCTCTTCCGCAATCGCCTGAGCAATCGCCAGAATGTGCGTTTCGTTGAAGCTCTGACGTCCTGCGCTACCACGATGGCCGGAGGTGCCAAATTTCACCGCATGTTCCGGATTAGCCACATCAGGCTGCAAAACGTAGTACTGAGAGGTTAATTGTGCAACGTTAATCAAATCGCTCTGCTGGGCAGGTTGCCCGGCACGGGGGTGATTGGCCATTGGCGCTTCTCCCTGACGCTTCAGTTTAAATGGTGCCGCAAACTTTCTCTGTCAGTTCCGCGGGGAACTGCATGGCTAACATGATGTGCTCCACCATGCTGCATTTGCGACCAGTATTGGTATTGGTGATCACCCAATACGGCGTGCCGGGCACGTGCTTCGGCTTAGTATGGGTGCCATTTTGCAACAGCGTATGCTCATCACCCGCGAAATAAACGCGGGTACGCCCCTGCAGTGAAGCAGTGGCCTCAGCAAAGGCTGCGGGATCAAGACGATAGAGCGTTGACAACACCAGCATAAAGCGGTTAACCGCCTTTTTTTGCTCCGCATACTCATCGGAAAGCAACAGTTCACGTACCGCGCGAACACGATCCTGCGGTCGCGACTCGCTGCGCACCGGCTGTGCTTCTTTTGCCGCAGCCTGAGCCACCGCAGGGGTTGCCGGGGCACTCTGACCGGCAGTGAACTTCAGCATGCGACGCAAAATTTCGGAGGCGCTTTCACCAATGTGCTGGGTGTGGCTGGCAATATAACGGTAGAGTTCTTCGTCAACTTCAATCGTTTTCATCTTTTTCCGTACGATTATGGCAAATGACAGAACCACGCATTTCTACAAAGGCCTTAGCAAAATCCTGCCGTGCAAAATGTGAGCGGGCTCTAACATGAGGATTATAAAGTTAAATCCCAGGCTGCCGATAGCGCTGGCAACGTTTCAGGGCAAAAGTCAGATAATGCCCTAATACCAGCCTTACTGGCTCCTGGACAGGTGGAACCATGATAACCTAAGCGAAGCTCACAACCGTAAGAACTTTGCCATGATTTTGAATGCCCGTTTGCAAACTGAACAATCTGCCCCCGATGCTACCCCTATTCTGTTAATTCATGGCCTGTTTGGCAGCCTGGATAACCTGGGTGTGCTGGCTCGTGGCCTGCGTGATGCCTGCCCTACTTTGCAGGTCGATGTGCGTAATCACGGCCTCTCCGGGCGCAGTGAAATCATGAACTATCCGGCGATGGCGCAGGATATTGTCGAAACGCTGGATGCCCAGGGCATCGACCGCGTTAGCGTTATTGGTCACTCAATGGGCGGTAAAATTGCCATGGCGTTAAGTGCCATCGCACCGCATCGCATTGAAAAACTGGTGATGATCGATATTGCCCCGGTGGATTATCAGACTCGTCGCCATGATGAAATTTTCGCCGCCATTCGCGCAGTGAGCGCGGCAGGTGTTACGCGGCGCAGTGAAGCCGCTGACGTGATGCGCGCACTGCTGGATGAAGAGGGCGTGATTCAGTTCATCCTCAAATCGTTCCAGGACGGTGAATGGCGCTTCAATGTACCGGTATTGTGGGACAACTACGCCACCATCTCTGGCTGGGAAGAGGTACCTGCGTGGCCACATCCGGCGCTGTTTATTCGCGGCGGTAATTCACCCTATCTGGATAATCAGCATCGTGATGCGCTGTTGCGCCAGTTCCCCCAGGCACATGCGCACGTCATCAGCGGAGCCGGTCACTGGGTCCATGCCGAAAAACCCGAAGCCGTGTTACGCGCCGTGCGACGTTTTTTTGTACTGTAAAAGCAAAAGCTTGCCGCGAACCGTTTAAGGTTGGCGTAGTAAGGGGCGCTGGAGTATGATGTCGCGCTAAAAATTTGCCACGGATGATTTTTTCACCGTGGTCGGGCCAATAATGTATAAATCGCGCAGCGCCTTTCCGCCGTTCGCGCCCACTCAGTTTTACAAATCATGGCAAAAGAACAGACTGACCGTACCACGCTCGATCTCTTCGCTGATGAGAAGCGTCCCGGTCGCCCCAAAACCAGTCCGCTGACGCGTGACGAACAGTTGCGAATTAACAAACGCAATCAGCTGAAACGCGATAAAGTGCGAGGATTGCGTCGTGTTGAGCTGAAAATGAGCAGCGAAGCCGTTGACGCACTCAACACTCTGGCTGAGCAACAAAACATCAGCCGTAGCGAATTGATTGAACAAATGCTGCTGGCGCAGCTCAAACTGTCGTAACAGGCGCAGACCGCACGCAGGAACAAAAGTCACGGCTTTACAAGTTCCGCCACTTTGCCCGGTCTGCTATCATTCGCTGTAATTACGTATTCAATATCAGGATTTAAGAGGTCACTTAACCCATGGCAATCGTAGGCATTTTCTTCGGCAGCGATACCGGCAACACTGAAAACATTGCAAAAATGATCCAGAAACAACTGGGTAAAGACGTAGCCGAAGTGCATGACATTGCCAAGAGCACCAAAGAAGATCTCGAAGCATTCGATATTCTGCTGCTGGGCATTCCGACCTGGTACTACGGCGAAGCACAGTGTGACTGGGACGATTTCTTCCCGACACTGGAAGAGATCGACTTCAATGGCAAACTGGTTGCGCTGTTCGGCTGCGGTGACCAGGAAGATTATGCAGAATACTTCTGTGATGCGATGGGCACCATCCGTGACATTATCGAACCGAATGGTGCGGTGATTGTCGGTCACTGGCCGACCGAAGGTTACCATTTCGAAGCGTCTAAAGGTCTGGCCGATGACAAACACTTCCTTGGTCTGGCAATCGATGAAGATCGTCAGCCGGAACTGACCAACGAACGTGTTGATAAGTGGGTAAAACAGATTTTCGATGAGCTGCAACTGAAAGACATTATCGAAGCCTGATCCCCTTTCCTGCTCAATGTGGGCGCTGGCTCACATTGAGAATCGGAAATTCCTATAAAAATAATAGCCACGTTTTTTTAACTTTTACCTGCAAATCTGTAGAATACCCGTAACGGTCATCCGCTTATTCCTCTGGCATCAGAATGAGGCTGAGTGAAATGGAAACAAAGACCTGTACGATCCCCGCCGGCGTTAGCGACATTTATCCCTACAGCCATTGGTGATTTCAGGACGTGCCCTTGGTTTTCATTTCACTGCTTGAGTTCTATAATGAGACGCAAATGAGAATGCGCGTGATCGACATTCAAGGCCCTGCGCCGCAAGTGACTAGCAAAGTAACAGGACAATATCCGCATGACTGACAACAACTCCGCATTGAAGAAGGCTGGCCTGAAAGTCACGCTGCCCAGACTGAAAATTCTGGAAGTGCTTCAGGAACCCGAGTGCCATCACGTCAGCGCGGAAGATTTGTACAAACGCCTGATTGATATGGGCGAAGAGATTGGTCTGGCAACGGTATATCGCGTTCTTAACCAGTTTGATGACGCGGGTATCGTGACTCGTCATAACTTTGAAGGTGGCAAATCCGTCTTTGAACTGACGCAACAGCATCATCATGACCACTTGATCTGCCTGGATTGTGGCAAAGTGATCGAGTTCAGTGATGAATCTATTGAAACGCGTCAACGTGAAATCGCAACACGTCACGGTATCAAACTCACCAACCACAGCCTGTACCTGTACGGCCACTGTGCGCTGGGAGACTGCCGCGAAGACGAGACGCTCCACGATAAACAATAAAGTGTGCTATGCAGTATAAAAAACCGGTGCCTGGCACCGGTTTTTTTATGCCTGCGATTACAGAACCAGCGTTTCCTGCAGGTAACGCCAGCGCGGAATGGAGGTGGTGCAATCCAGCACCGCCAGAGAAATGCGGCTCTGGTTGTTGCCGTTCATCATCTGCAACTCACGATATTGAATCGTCACTTCCTGGCTTTGCTGTGAAATGATGGCGTGTTCGCTGGTGGCGATACGCATCCCTTCCCGCTGACCACGTAACTGGCGGAACAACACCTCCACCGCATTCAAATCCAGCTGTTTACCCTGCGGGGTCACCATTTTGAAATCCGGGTGAAAATGCGAGAGAAACAGCTCAATGCTGTCGTCAGTGCTCTCTGACTGATTAAAAATACGTTCGATAAGCTGATGTAACACCACTACGCTATGTTTGGCTTCCTGAGCGAGACTCGTCATTTTTTTTCCTTTTATAACCCGCGGAGCAACGTCTGGGAGCGCATAGCCTACCTGAAATACAGTTTTTCACACTCGCAAATGGATTAATTTTACTAAAGTCAGATTAGTTGCAAATCCCGGTAACAAGCACATTTCACAACCCGCAGCATAAAAGGTTGCCAGCCCGAAATTACAGCCAATAAAAAAGGGCGATTGCTCGCCCTTTCATGATGATATGGTGATAACGACAAAAAGGATTAATCGCCGATTTTCGCCCAGGTATCACGTAAGCCGACTGTGCGGTTAAACACCAGCTTTGAGGGCTGTGAGTAAACGCTGTCCGCGCAGAAATAACCTTCACGCTCAAACTGATACGGAGCCAGAGCGTCTGCGTTACGCAGTCCTGGCTCGACAAAGCCCTGTTTGATTTCCAGCGAATTCGGGTTAATGGTCGTGAGGAAATCCTCAGCCGCTCCCGGATTTGCCACGCTGAACAGGCGATCGTAGAGGCGGAATTCCGCAGGCAACGCATGGATCGCCGAAACCCAATGGATCACACCCTTTACCTTGCGGCCATCAGCGGGATCTTTACTCAGGGTATCAACGTCACAGCTACAGTAGATGCAGGTAATATTGCCTTCTTCATCTTTTGCCACACGCTCAGCACGGATCACGTAAGCATTACGCAGACGGACTTCTTTGCCCAGCACCAGACGTTTGTACTGCTTATTCGCTTCTTCACGGAAGTCCGCGCGATCAATCCACACTTCGCGGCTGAATGGCACATCACGCGTGCCCATCTCCGGTTTGTTGGGATGATTCGGCATAGTGATGATTTCTTCATGACCCGCAGGCAGGTTCTCAATCACGACTTTCAGCGGATCGAGTACCGCCATCGCACGCGGTGCGTTCTCGTTGAGATCGTCACGGATGCATGACTCCAGCGACGCCATCTCCACGATGTTGTCCTGCTTGGTCACGCCAATGCGGCGGCAGAACTCACGAATCGAGGCAGCACTGTAACCACGGCGGCGCAGACCGGAAACGGTCAGCATACGCGGGTCATCCCAGCCTTCGACGACCTTCTCGCTCACCAGCTGTGTCAGCTTACGCTTCGACATCACGGCATATTCCAGATTCAGGCGCGAGAATTCATACTGACGCGGATGCACCGGAATGGAGATGTTGTCCAGCACCCAGTCATACAGACGACGGTTATCCTGGAATTCCAGGGTGCAGAGCGAATGGGTGATACCTTCCAGCGCATCGGAAATGCAGTGGGTGAAATCGTACATCGGGTAGATGCACCATTTTTTGCCGGTCTGATGATGTTCCGCAAACTTAATACGGTACAGCACCGGATCGCGCATCACGATAAAGTTGGATGCCATGTCGATTTTGGCACGCAGGCAGGCTTTACCTTCCTCGAAACCACCTTCACGCATTTTTTCAAACAGTGCGAGGTTTTCAGCCGGGGTACGATCGCGATATGGGCTGTTTTTGCCCGGTGCGGTCAGGGAGCCACGGTATTCGCGGATCTCTTCTGGCGTCAGCTCATCAACATAGGCGAGGCCTTTATTGATCAGCTCCACGGCGTAGCTATACAGCTGGTCGAAATAGTCTGAGGAGTAACAAACGTCTCCGCTCCATTCAAAGCCCAGCCATTGCACGTCGCGCTTGATGGATTCAACGAACTCCATATCCTCTTTCACCGGGTTGGTGTCGTCGAAGCGCAGATTGCACTGACCCTGGTAATCTTGCGCGATACCAAAGTTCAGACAGATCGATTTCGCATGGCCAATATGCAGGTAACCATTGGGCTCAGGCGGGAAACGGGTATGCACGCTGTTGTGCTTACCGCTCGCCAAATCTTCGTCGATAATCTGACGAATAAAGTTCGTTGGGCGGGCTTCAGCCTCACTCATCTCAAAATCCTCAAATACAATACGGGTGATTTGTCCTACGAAGTAACGGAGTATGATCCACAAAGCGCAGAAGGGAAACAACCGTTTGTTGGCCGTTTTAAAACAAAAAAGGCAGGAATCGCTTCCTGCCTTCCGGGTTTATCACAAGGACTTAGCCTTTAACCTCGTACAGACGGGTTTCACCTGCCATGACAGAACCACTCGCCAGCAGATTGAGGCCAGCGAAATCATCGCTATTGCTGACCACCACCGGACTGATCATCGAACGCGCATTAGCGTTGAGGAAATCCAGGTCCATCTCCAGCACTGGCTGACCCGCCGCAACGGTCGCCCCCTCTTCCACCAGCCGGGTAAAGCCTTTGCCTTCCAGCGCGACGGTATCGAGGCCCATGTGCACCACGATCTCGACACCATTGTCAGTTTCGAGGCAGAACGCATGGTTGGTGTTGAAGATTTTCACGATAGTACCGGCAATCGGCGCCACCACGGTTTTACCGGTGGGTTTGATCGCCAGACCATCGCCGACGGCTTTGCTGGCGAAGGCTTCGTCCGGTACCGCATCCAGGGCTACCACGTCACCACTGACCGGGGCCAGCAGCGTGGCGATCACGCCTTTATCGCTGTTCAGCACCGCCTGCGGTTGCGCAGCAGCTGGCTGAGCCGCTGCCACTGAGGCCGTCGCAGCCGCCGCCACCGGGCCTTTGGTCAGCACGGTTTTCATCGCCGTGGCAATGCTTTCAGCCTGGGTACCGACGATAATCTGCACGCTTTGCTTATTCAGACGAATCACACCAGAAGCACCAAGGCGTTTCGCTACGCTGTCATTGACCTGTGAGGAATCTTTGACGTTCAGACGCAGACGGGTGATACAGGCATCAATATTGGTCAGGTTGTCAGAACCGCCTACCGCACCGATATAGCGACGTGCGAGGGATTCGGTCTGGCTTTCATTGCTGCCACTGTGATCAACGTTGACGTCATAGCCATCCGTTTCATCATCCGCAGACAACTCACGACCCGGCGTCATCAGGTTGAATTTCCTGATGGTGAAGCGGAACACCACGTAGTAGATGACGAAGAACACCAGCCCTTGCGGGATCAGCATCCACCAATGCACCGCCAGCGGGTTACGCGTTGACAGCACCATATCCACCAACCCGGCGCTGAAGCCGAAACCGGCAATCCAGTGCATGCTGGCAGCGATAAACACCGAGAGACCGGTCAACAGTGCATGAATGACATACAGCACCGGTGCCACGAACATAAAGGAGAATTCCAGTGGTTCGGTGATACCGGTGAAGAAAGCAGCAAACGCAGCTGCCAGCATGATACCACCCACTTTGGCGCGATTTTCCGGACGTGCGCAGTGATAAATCGCCAGCGCGGCACCCGGTAAGCCAAACATCATAATCGGGAAGAAGCCCGCCTGATAACGGCCAGTGATACCCGGGATACCGGTACCATTAGCGATGGACTGTGCGCCACCGAGGAATTTCGGAATATCGTTGATACCCGCAACGTCGAACCAGAATACGGAGTTCAGCGCATGATGCAGACCAACCGGAATCAGCAGACGGTTAAAGAAGGCATAAACACCGGCGCCGACTGAACCCAGCTTCTGAATCTCTTCACCAAAACTCACCAGGCCATTAAACACCAATGGCCAGATATACATCAGGATGAACGCAACAAGAATCATCAGGAAGGAGACAAGGATCGGTACCAGGCGACGGCCGCTGAAGAACGACAGCGCTTTGGGTAGCTCGACATGGCTGAAGCGGTTGTATACTTCCGCCGAGATGATCCCCACCAGAATACCGACAAACTGGTTTTCGATTTTGCCGAAGGCAGCAGGCACTTGATCCACGGGTATTTTTTGAATCATCGCGACAGCGGCTGGCGAACACAGCGTGGTGACCACAAGGAAACCGACGAAGCCAGTGAGTGCCGCAGCACCATCTTTATCTTTTGACATGCCATAAGCCACACCGATGGCAAACAGCACTGACATATGCTCAATGATAGCAGCACCGGACTTGATCAACAGCGCCGCCAGAGCGTTACCCGCCCCCCAGCTGTCTGGATCGATCCAATACCCTACCCCCATTAAAATTGCCGCTGCCGGCAGGGTTGCTACCGGCACCATAAGCGCTCGGCCAACCTTTTGCAGATATCCTAGTACACTCACCTTATTCTCCCCCTTTGAGACTGGCGTTTTGCCCGGTGCGGGTTGATTTTATTATCCCGACATCCGGTACCTTGATGACACGACTCACCACGAGGCGCAGTGTAAAGACAAATTAATTCGCCTCGCAAATTAAAACCACGACAACTGTGATTTTTATCACCAAAAATGACGTTTTAATACCCATTAAGCTAGCCATCACCCCAAACTTATTTTATGATGAAAAATATCAAGACGCACTTTTCCCTGCATGGTTGAGCTTAAACGGATTACGCTTAAGAACAATCTGTAGAGAGAACCGCGACACCACTTTTCCAATCTTTAACTGAGGTGAAGACATGAGACTGATCCCTTTAGCCACACCTACCCAGGTGGGTAAATGGGCCGCGCGCCATATTGTTAACCGCATTAATGCGTTTAATCCTGGCCCAGATCGTCCCTTCGTGCTAGGTCTTCCTACCGGTGGTACACCGCTGGAAGCTTACAAGCACCTGATCGAGATGCATAAAGCGGGCCAGGTTAGCTTCAAACATGTTGTCACCTTCAACATGGATGAATACGTTGGCCTGCCAAAAGAACACCCGGAAAGTTATCACAGTTTTATGTATCGTAACTTTTTCGATCACATTGATATTCAACCGGAAAATATCAATCTTCTGAATGGCAATGCGGAAGATATTGACGCAGAATGTCGTCAGTACGAAGAGAAGATCCGCGCCCTGGGCAAAATCCATCTGTTTATGGGTGGCGTGGGCAATGATGGCCACATTGCCTTTAACGAACCTGCCTCCTCGCTCGCATCCCGTACCCGTATCAAAACGTTGACACACGAAACCCGTCTCGCCAATTCCCGTTTCTTCAACGGTGATGTGGATCAGGTGCCAAAATATGCCCTGACCGTTGGCGTAGGTACACTGCTGGATGCGGAAGAAGTGATGATTCTGGTCACCGGCCATGTCAAAGCGCTGGCATTGCAGGCCGCGGTAGAAGGTAACGTCAATCATATGTGGACTATCAGTTGTCTGCAGCTGCATGCCAAATCTGTGGTGGTCTGTGACGAACCCGCCACCATGGAACTGAAAGTGAAAACCGTGAAATATTTCCGCGAAATGGAAGCGGAAAATATGAAAGGTGTGTAAGAGCACGTTGTAAAAAACCTGCTGCTATCACGCAGCGGGTATAGCCGGGAGAAAGAAACGATGTACGCATTAGTAAACGGCCGGATTTTTACCGGTCATGAGATTCTGGACAACCATGCGGTAGTGATTGCCGATGGTCTGATTGAACGTGTCTGTCCGCGCGATGCGCTGGATGCCACCCTGCCACAACAGGATGTTGCTGGTGCGTTTATCGCTCCCGGTTTTATTGATTTGCAGCTGAACGGCTGCGGCGGCGTGCAATTTAACGACGATCTCGATGCACTGACCGTTGAAACGCTGGAAATCATGCAGCGCGCCAATGAAAAATCGGGCTGCACCAGCTACCTGCCGACGCTTATCACCAGCACGGATGAATTGATGAAACGCGCCATCGAGACCATGCGCGCCTACAAAGCAAAGTATCAGCATCAGGCACTTGGTCTGCACCTCGAAGGTCCGTGGCTGAATAAAGTGAAGAAAGGCACGCACAATCCGCAACTGATTCGCCTGCCGGATCCTGAGCTGGTGGATTTTCTATGCGCTAACGCCGATGTGATTACTAAAGTGACGCTGGCCCCGGAAAATGCTGGCAGCGCAGTGATCCGCCAATTACGTGATGCCGGCATTATCGTCTCTGCTGGGCACTCCAACGCGACATATGAAGAAGCCAAAACCGGTTTCGCAGCGGGCGTCAGTTTTGCGACTCATCTTTACAATGCCATGCCCACTTTCGCCGGTCGCGAGCCGGGCCTGATCGGTGCGCTGTTTGATTCGCCTGATGTATACTGCGGCATTATTGCAGATGGTTTACATGTCCACTACGCTAATGTGCGCAATGCAAAACGTATCAAAGGTGACAAGCTGGTGCTGGTCACTGATGCCACGGCTCCGGCGGGTGCATCGATTGATAAATTTATTTTTGCAGGCAAAACAATATACTATCGCAATGGCCTTTGCGTTGATGAAAACGGCACCTTAAGTGGTTCCGCGATCACCATGATTGAAACGGTACGGAACTGCGTGGAACATTGTGGCATTGCGCTGGATGAGGCGCTGCGCATGGCAACGCTCTATCCGGCGAAGGCGATGGGAGTGGAGAAACAGTTGGGTACGGTCGAAGCCGGAAAAGTCGCCAACCTGACTGTCTTTACCCGCGATTATCAAATCATTAAGACGTTCGTCAATGGAGACAACGTCCTCAGCGAGTAAGCATTGAATGACCACTGGCGGCCAGACTCAAATAGGAAATGTCGATCTTGTCAAACAACTTAACAGCGCAGCCGTTTACCGGTTGATTGATCAACAGGGGCCTATTTCGCGCATTCAAATCGCCGAAGTCAGCCAGCTTGCGCCAGCCAGTGTCACCAAAATTACCCGCCAGTTGATTGAGCGCGGCCTGATTAAAGAGGTGGACCAGCAAGCGTCCACCGGCGGACGCCGCGCCATCTCCATTATTACCGAAACCCGTCATTTTCATACGATTGGCGTGCGCCTCGGACGGAACGATGCCACGCTGACGCTGTTTGATCTCAGTGGTAAATCACTGGCACAGGAAGATTATCCGCTGCCGGAACGCACCCAGGAAACGCTGGAGAATGCGCTTTTCAACGCCATCAGCGCCTTTATGGCGGCGCATCAGCGCAAAATTCATGAACTGATTGCCATTGCGGTGATTCTGCCCGGCCTGGTAGATCCGATTAACGGTATTATTCGCTATATGCCGCATATCGCCGTCAGCCATTGGCCACTGGTTTCCAGCCTGCAAAAACGTTTCAACGTCACCAGTTTTGTCGGCCATGATATCCGCAGCCTGGCCCTCGCCGAGCACTACTTTGGTGCAAGTCGCGACTGTGCTGACTCCATTCTGGTGCGCCTGCATCGTGGCACCGGGGCGGGCATCATCGCCAACGGCCACATTTTTCTTGGCAGCAATGGCAACGTCGGTGAAATCGGCCATATTCAGGTCGATCCACTTGGTGAGCGCTGTCACTGCGGTAACTTCGGTTGCCTGGAGACCATCGCCGCCAATGGCGCGATTGAAAACCGGGTACGCCATCTGCTCAATCAGGGCTACCCCAGCTCGCTGACCCTCAATGACTGCCAGATGCCGCAAATCTGTCGGGCCGCCAATCAGGGCGATGCGCTGGCGTGTGAAGTGATTGAATACGTTGGCCGTTATCTGGGTAAAGCGATAGCCATTGCGATTAACCTGTTCAATCCGCAAAAAGTGGTGCTGGCAGGCGAAATCACTGATGCAGAAAAGGTGTTGTTTCCGGCGATTGAAGGCTGCATCAACACCCAGGCACTGAATGCGTTCCGTAAAAATCTGCCTGTGGTACGCTCAGAACTCGATCATCGCTCGGCCATCGGCGCTTTTGCGTTGGCAAAACGCGCTATGCTGAATGGCATTCTGCTGCAACATCTGCTGGAAGAGTAACCGCGCCTGCCACACGCAGGCCTGACCGGATGCAACCTATGACAATTAAAAGCGTAATTTGTGACATCGACGGCGTGTTGATGCACGACAACACCGCCGTTCCTGGAGCCCAGGAGTTCCTGCAACGCATCCTTGAAAAAAAGATGCCGCTGGTGGTACTGACGAACTACCCATCGCAAACGGCGAAAGATCTGGCTAACCGTTTCGCCTCGTCCGGCATTGAAGTGCCGGATTCGGTTTTTTACACCTCGGCGATGGCCACCGCCGACTTCCTGCGCCGTCAGGAAGGCAAGAAAGCCTACGTGATTGGTGAAGGCGCGCTGATTCATGAACTGTATAAAGCCGGGTTCACCATCACCGATATCAATCCTGATTTTGTTATCGTCGGTGAAACCCGCTCCTTCAACTGGGACATGATGCATAAGGCGGCGTTTTTTGTCGCCAACGGCGCACGCTTTATCGCCACCAATCCGGATACCCACGCGCGTAATTTTGTCCCGGCCTGTGGTGCGCTCTGTGCGGGGATTGAAAAAATCTCAGGTCGCAAACCGTTCTATGTCGGTAAACCCAGCCCCTACATTATGCGCGCCGCGTTAAACAAGATGCAGGCGCACTCCGAGGAAACGGTGATTGTCGGTGATAATCTGCGCACCGATATTCTCGCTGGCTTCCAGGCGGGTCTGGAAACCGTGCTGGTATTATCAGGTGTCTCGACGCTCAGCGACATTGA
Source organism: Pantoea cypripedii (assembly GCF_011395035.1). NCBI lineage: Bacteria > Pseudomonadati > Pseudomonadota > Gammaproteobacteria > Enterobacterales > Erwiniaceae > Pantoea > Pantoea cypripedii. The sequence continues at coordinate 1,157,166 of NZ_CP024768.1, read as the reverse complement.
TGCCATGCCGTTCCGCCCGGACTGGATCTACCCTTCTGTCGCGGATATCGACCTGTTCTGATTTTCATCATCACTACCCCTTATGACCCGGCAGGCCATTAATCTCTGGCGGGTCTTACTCCCCCCGCTTAAATCTGCGTTCTCTGGTGCTCACGAAATCATCAAAAACACGAAACCATTAGATGCCATCTAATTAAATAGCAATTTCATTGAATTAAATTTAATTTTATTGCCATGGCAACATTCTTTTTATCAGCCAATCGTTAATTTGCTTGCATTACCACCATCAAATAGCGCATTTTCTTATACATCACGCAGCGATGCTGCCGGACAAACGGTGAAATAACATCCCCACAGGGTGAGATCAGGAGTCAGTTATGTGTTCGATTTTTGGTGTGCTGGATCTGAAAACCGATCCAATTGAATTGCGCAAGAAAGCGCTGGAATGTTCCCGTCTGATGCGCCATCGCGGCCCGGACTGGTCAGGCGTTTACGCCGATGATAAAGCCATTCTGGCGCATGAGCGCCTGTCGATTGTTGACGTCAACAACGGCGCACAGCCGCTGTACAACGCCGATCACACCCACGTACTGGCCGTTAACGGTGAAATCTACAACCATCAGGCGCTGCGTGCTGAACTGAGCGACCGCTACCAGTTCCAGACCGGTTCTGACTGTGAAGTGATCCTTGCGCTGTATCAGGAAAAAGGCGTTGATTTCCTTGACGATCTCGAAGGTATGTTTGCCTTCATTCTGTGGGACAGCGTTAAGCAGCAATATCTGATTGGCCGCGACCATATCGGCATCATCCCGTTGTATATGGGTAACGATGAACACGGCAACCTTTACGTGGCTTCAGAAATGAAAGCGCTGGTGCCGGTGTGTCGTTCCATCAAAGAATTCCCGCCGGGAAGCTACCTCTCCAGCACCGATGGCGAAATCCGCCGTTACTGGCAGCGTGACTGGATGGAATACAAAAACGTTGAGCACAACGAGACCGACGCTGCTGGCCTGAAAGCCGCGCTGGAAGAATCAGTAAAAAGCCATCTGATGTCAGACGTGCCTTACGGTGTGCTGCTGTCTGGCGGCCTTGATTCCTCGATCATTTCTGCGGTGACCAAACGTTTTGCAGCAAAACGCGTTGAAGATCATGACAAGAGCGACGCCTGGTGGCCGCAGCTGCACTCGTTTGCAGTGGGTCTGGAAGGATCTCCGGATCTGAAAGCCGCGAAATCTGTTGCTGATCATCTCGGCACCGTGCACCACGAAATTCACTTCACCGTGCAGGAAGGTCTGGATGCCATCCGTGACGTGATTTACCACATCGAAACCTATGATGTGACCACCATCCGCGCGTCAACGCCGATGTACCTGATGTCGCGTAAAATCAAAGCGATGGGCATCAAAATGGTGCTGTCTGGCGAAGGTGCTGATGAAGTGTTTGGCGGCTATCTCTACTTCCATAAAGCGCCGAACGCCAAAGAGTTCCACGAGGAAAACGTGCGTAAGCTGCTGGCTCTGCATATGTATGACTGCGCTCGTGCCAACAAAGCCATGTCTGCTTGGGGTGTGGAAGCGCGTGTGCCGTTCCTCGACAAGAAATTCCTTGATGTGGCAATGCGCATCAACCCGGAAGATAAAATGTGTGGCAGCAACGGCAAGATGGAAAAACACATCCTGCGTGAGTGCTTCTCCTCTTATCTGCCGGAAAGCGTCGCCTGGCGTCAGAAAGAGCAGTTCTCTGACGGCGTGGGTTACAGCTGGATCGACACACTGAAAGAAGTGGCGGCGAAACAGGTTAGCGAGCAGCAACTGGCAACGGCGCACTTCCGTTTCCCGTACAACACGCCGAACTCGAAAGAAGCGTATTTGTATCGCGAGATTTTTGAAGAGCTGTTCCCGCTGCCGAGCGCGGCCGAATGCGTACCGGGTGGCCCGTCCGTGGCTTGTTCTTCCGCTAAAGCGATTGAATGGGATGAAGCGTTCAAATCAATGGACGATCCATCAGGTCGTGCGGTAGGCGTGCATCAGTCAGCCTATAAATAAGGTTTTTACCGTAGTGCAAAAGGGGTCTGAAAAGGCCCCTTTTTTTTGTAATTGCATTGTTAGCGATCGAAAATTGCCGAATAAATCATCAGCCTGGTTATAAGCCAGACAAACAGGCGCGTTAAGGCAAAAATCGGTAAAAAATTTGTTGACGCTACAAAGCTCAATACGCATAATGCGCCCCGCAACGCCGATGAAGGTAACGCGAAAAAAAGATGGCTACGTAGCTCAGCTGGTTAGAGCACAGCACTCATAATGCTGGGGTCACAGGTTCGATTCCCGTCGTAGCCACCATCTTTTTTGCGGGAGTGGCGAAATTGGTAGACGCACCAGATTTAGGTTCTGGCGCCGCAAGGTGTGCGAGTTCAAGTCTCGCCTCCCGCACCATTTCAGTCTTCGGCAGCCGGATGGGGTATCGCCAAGCGGTAAGGCACCGGTTTTTGATACCGGCATTCCCTGGTTCGAATCCAGGTACCCCAGCCAATCCGATGCACTCTCGTGGATACGAGTCGAATATTGGGATATCGCCAAGCGGTAAGGCACCGGTTTTTGATACCGGCATTCCCTGGTTCGAATCCAGGTATCCCAGCCATCATCGGATGTGATGTAAAGCAGTACAATTTGGCTACGTAGCTCAGCTGGTTAGAGCACAGCACTCATAATGCTGGGGTCACAGGTTCGATTCCCGTCGTAGCCACCATATTATTGGGGTGTCGCCAAGCGGTAAGGCAGTGGATTCTGATTCCACCATTCCGGGGTTCGAATCCCTGCACCCCAGCCATACAAAAGACAATTTGATCAAACACCTATTGGGGTGTCGCCAAGCGGTAAGGCACCGGATTCTGATTCCGGCATTCCGGGGTTCGAATCCCTGCACCCCAGCCAAATTGCACAACAAAGCCCGCTTTTGCGGGCTTTGTTGTTTTCTGCTTTTATAACCCAAAAAACAGCGCGATAAATCGCGCCGCTACGGGTTATATGCAAAAGCGTGAGATCACAGTCCCAGCGCGTAACGCAGCACCTGACGCTTCAATACGCCAGCATGCTCCGCCGCGATTAGCCCCAGATTGCGGGCAAAACGCAGTGGCGGTAATTTATTGCTGAAGGCGAAGTAGAACAGATCCATCCCGCCCTGCATCAGTAAATTGTCTTTACGACGCTGACGCTGATAGCGCTGCAACACCGGCAGTGATGACCACAACTCTGCCTGGCGTCGAGCCTCCACCAGCGTATCCAGCAATGCATCCACATCACGATAACCGAGATTAACGCCCTGCCCGGCCAGCGGGTTGATGGTATGTGCCGCGTCTCCCACCAGCGCCAGTCCGGCGGTGACATAGCGCGTGGCGTGGCGACGTACCAGCGGAAACGACGCTGCCGCCTTCACCTGGAAACGCCCGACACGCGCCGGGAAATGAGCATGGATCTCTTTCTCCAGCTGTGGCAAAGGCATGCCCTGCAACTGACGAATGCGTGAGGGAGAGTCGTACCACACCAGCGAGGCATGGCGGTCAAACAACGGCAGAAATGCGCGCGGCCCCTCGGGAGTGAACTGCTGCCAGGTGGCGTCTCCCGCTTCATGCTCGCACTCTACGCTGATGAGCATGCAGGATTGCGCATAGTTCCAGCCATGCACACCAATACCGGCCAACTGGCGTACTCGCGAGTTGGCACCATCAGCCCCCACGACCAGGCGGGCATCCAGCGTGGTGCCGTTATCCAGCTGGACATGCCAGCCACCGCTGTGCGGCAACAAATTTTCCAGCGTGGCCGGAGAGCACAACGTCACCCCATCTTCCTGCATTTTTTCCCACAACGCGCGTTGCAGCACGCTGTTTTCTACCATATAACCCAGCTCCGGCAGCCCGAGTGAAGCCGCACCGAAGGTGACATGAGCCGTTTGCCACTCCCAGGTTTCCAGCTTGCGGTAAGGTGCACAACGCATTGCCTGCACGCGTGGCCAGACATTCAGCTGCTTAAGCAACGCCACCGAGGACGCGCCGATGGCCGAAACACGTACATCTGGTGCACGCGCAGCATCAAAGGGGGCGGGTTCGGCACGTTCGACCACCGCCACGCGAAACTGCTGCTGCGCCAGGCCGCAGGCCAGCGCCGCGCCGACCATACCACCACCGATCACCACCACATCAAACTGTGAATCCTGCATTGCCTGTTATCCCTCTTCTTACCGCAGCGTTCATTCTGCGAAGTGTACCGGAAATTCGTGCCACAAACAGAAAAGCCCTTACCCTTATACTGGTCACAACAGCAGCAAAGCATTACAATACGCGCCCAGCACTTACCTGCACTGAATTGAATGGCTAGTCCGATGACCAAAAAACTGCATATCAAAACCTGGGGCTGTCAGATGAATGAGTATGATTCATCGAAGATGGCTGACCTGCTGAACAGCACCCACGGCTACACCCTGACTGAGGAAGCCGAAGAGGCAGATATTCTGCTGCTCAACACCTGCTCGATCCGTGAGAAGGCGCAGGAGAAGGTTTTCCATCAGTTAGGACGCTGGAAAAAGCTGAAAGATCATAATCCCGACCTAATCATTGGCGTCGGTGGCTGCGTCGCTTCACAGGAAGGCGACCATATTCGCCAGCGTGCGCCCTGCGTTGATATCGTATTTGGTCCGCAAACGCTGCACCGCCTGCCAGAAATGATTAACACGGTACGTGGCAGCAAAAGCCCGATCGTTGACATCAGCTTCCCGGAAATCGAGAAATTTGACCGTCTGCCGGAACCGCGCGCAGAAGGCCCAACCGCATTCGTTTCCATCATGGAAGGCTGCAACAAATACTGCACCTTCTGCGTGGTGCCTTACACCCGTGGTGAAGAAGTCAGCCGTCCCAGCGACGATATTCTGCTGGAGATCGCCCAGTTAGCGGCGCAGGGTGTACGCGAAGTCAACCTGCTGGGCCAGAACGTCAACGCCTATCGCGGTGCCACCTTTGATGGTGATATCTGCACCTTTGCCGAGCTGCTGCGTCTGGTAGCGGCTATTGACGGCATTGACCGTATCCGTTTTACCACCAGCCATCCGATTGAATTCACGGACGACATCATTGAGGTTTACCGTGATACGCCAGAGCTGGTCAGTTTCCTGCATCTGCCAGTGCAGAGCGGCGCTGACCGCATCCTGACGCTGATGAAGCGTGCGCATACCGCGCTGGAGTACAAAGCGATCATCCGTAAGCTGCGCGCTGCACGCCCGGATATTGAGATCAGTTCTGACTTCATCATCGGCTTCCCAGGTGAAACTCAGCAGGATTTCGAGCAGACCATGAAACTGATTGGCGATGTTAATTTCGACATGAGCTTCAGCTTTATCTATTCTGCGCGCCCGGGTACGCCAGCGGCTGACCTGCCAGACGATGTGTCGGAAGATGAGAAGAAACAGCGTCTCTACATCCTGCAGGATCGTATTAACCAGCAGGCGATGGCGATCAGCCGCCGCATGCTCGGTACTGTGCAGCGCATCCTGGTGGAAGGCACCTCACGTAAAAACGTGATGGAGCTGTCTGGCCGTACCGCCAACAACCGCGTGGTGAACTTCGAAGGTTCGGTGGCGATGATTGGTAAGTTTGTTGACGTCGAAATCGTTGATGTTTATACCAACTCGCTGCGTGGCAAAGTCGTCCGTACCGAAGACGAGATGGGTCTACGTGTGGTGGAAAGTCCGGCTTCGGTCATTGCGCGCACGCGTAAAGAAAACGAAATCGGCGTGGGTCTTTTCCAGCCTTGAAACCCCGACCTTTGAGCGACAGCGCACAAAACGCTGTCGCCTGTTACCCCAGGCAGCACTTGCATTCTGACGGTGCTGCCCAAATATCTCCCCTGATGCTTGCGCCCAGGCGCTGCCCCATAAATAATTCCGTAATGATGCGTCTGGCCTGCTGCCACGCGTCGGATACATTTTTTCAACTGGCCCTGAGTGACCCAAAGGATTCATTTGAATATCGAAACTCGTGAAATCGCCCTTGAACCGGTAGACAACCGCCGCCTGCTCAGCCTGTGCGGTCCGTTTGATGACAATGTGAAACAGCTGGAACGGCGTCTGGGGATCGAAATCAATCGCCGTGATAACCAGTTTAAACTGGTTGGCCGCACCCTGTGCGTCAACGCAGCGGCGGATATCCTGCGCACACTGTATGTCGATACGGCACCGGTGCGTGGCCAGATTCCGGATATCGAGCCAGAACAAATCCATTTAGCGATTAAAGAGAGCCGCGTACTGGAACAAACCGCCGAAAGCGTACCGGAGTTCGGTAAAGCGGTGAATATCAAAACCAAGCGTGGTGTGATTAAACCCCGCACGCCTAACCAGGCGCAGTACATCGCCAATATTCTCGATCACGACATCACCTTCGGCATCGGCCCGGCGGGTACCGGTAAAACGTATCTGGCAGTGGCTGCGGCGGTTGATGCTCTGGAACGCCAGGAAATTCGCCGTATTCTGCTGACGCGTCCGGCGGTTGAGGCCGGCGAAAAACTCGGTTTCCTGCCAGGCGATCTCAGCCAGAAGGTTGACCCCTATCTGCGCCCGCTGTACGACGCGCTGTTCGAAATGCTCGGATTTGAGCGGGTTGAGAAGCTGATGGAGCGCAACGTGATCGAAGTTGCCCCCCTGGCTTATATGCGTGGTCGTACACTGAATGATGCTTTCATCATTCTTGATGAAAGCCAGAACACCACCATCGAACAGATGAAGATGTTTCTGACGCGTATTGGTTTCAACTCAAAAGCGGTCATCACCGGTGATGTGACGCAGATTGACCTGCCGCGCCATACCAAATCAGGCCTGCGCCATGCGATTGAAGTGTTGTCGGAAGTGGATGAGTTAAGCTTCAACTTCTTCCATAGCGAAGACGTGGTCCGCCACCCGGTGGTGGCCCGCATCGTTATCGCCTATGAGGCCTGGGAAGAAGCCGACCAGAAACGCCGTGATAAACAGGCAGAGGAGCGTAAACGTGAAGCGCTTGCTGCCGCCCAACCCAGCCCGCAGGAGCCTTCATGAGCGCGGTAATTCTTGATTTACAACTGGCCTGTGCCGAAAGCCAGGGATTGCCCGCAGAAGCCGCTTTCCAGCGCTGGCTGGAAGCCGCTGTCACCCCTTTTCAGCCGGAGAGCGAAGTCACCATTCGTCTGGTTGATGAAGCAGAAAGTCATGAACTGAACCTGACGTATCGCGGCAAAGACAAGCCTACCAACGTGCTTTCTTTTCCCTTCGAAGCCCCGCCGGGCATCGAGCTGCCGCTGCTTGGCGACCTGATTATTTGTCGTCAGGTGGTAGAGCAGGAAGCCGCAGAGCAAGGGAAAACCACAGAAGCCCACTGGGCGCATATGGTAGTGCACGGCACGCTACATCTGCTGGGCTATGACCATATCGAAGATGACGAAGCCGAAGAAATGGAAGCACTGGAGACCGAGATAATGCTTGCCCTTGGTTATCCGGACCCGTACATTTCGGAGAAAGAAGACGCCTGAGCCACTGGCTCAGGTTTTTGCGCTGCTGGCGTGGATGCCGGCAGTTTCCTTCCCTCACCAGAGAGAACTTAATAAAAACGCCATGAGCGACGACCATTCTCAAAACAGCGATGCACCCAGTAGTAAAAAGGGATTTTTTTCCCTGCTAATCAACCAACTGTTCCACGGCGAACCTAAAAACCGTGACGAACTGCTGGGGCTAATCCGCGATTCTGAGCAAAAAGAACTGATCGACCAGGACACCCGCGACATGCTGGAAGGGGTGCTGGATATTGCCGAACAACGCGTGCGCGACATCATGATCCCGCGCTCCCAAATGATCACCCTGAAACGTAACCAGAGCCTTGAAGAGTGTCTGGCGGTGATCATTGAATCGGCCCATTCACGCTTTCCGGTGATCAGCGAAGATAAAGATCATGTTGAAGGCATTCTGATGGCCAAGGATTTGCTGCCCTTTATGAGCAGCGCCTCAGAACCGTTCAGCATGGAGAAAGTGCTGCGTACCGCCGTGGTGGTGCCAGAAAGTAAGCGTGTCGATCGCATGCTGAAAGAGTTCCGTTCACAGCGCTACCATATGGCAATTGTGATTGATGAGTTTGGCGGCGTGTCCGGTCTGGTGACCATTGAGGACATCCTCGAACTGATCGTCGGAGAAATTGAAGACGAATATGACGATGAAGAAGATCGCGATATCCGTCAGTTGAACCGCCACACCTATACGGTGCGTGCGCTGACGCCGATTGAAGACTTCAACGAGGTTTTCGGCACCGGTTTCAGCGATGACGAAGTGGATACCATTGGCGGTCTGGTGATGCAGGGATTCGGCCACCTTCCCGCGCGCGGTGAAAGCATTGAAATTGATGGTTACCAATTCAAGGTCGCCATGTCTGACAGCCGCCGTATCATCCAGGTGCATGTAAAAATTCCGGAAGACTCGCCGCTCCCTCAACTGGATGACGAATAACTTTATGGCTTTAGCCTCTCTCTACTCGCGGCAGCGGGTTCGCCTGCTGCTGGCGTTGATAACGGGTGCCATTGGCACCCTTTCCTTTTCCCCTTATGATTTCTGGCCCGCCGCCCTGATTTCGCTGTTCGGCCTGCAACTGCTGTTGCTGGATCGTCGCACCGCGCAGGCTTCAGCCATCGGTTTTGCCTGGGGTTTTGGCCTGTTCGGCAGCGGAATTAACTGGGTCTATGTCAGTATCGCCACCTTTGGTGGTATGCCTGGACCGGTTAACGTATTCCTGGTGGTACTGCTGGCGGCCTATTTGTCCCTCTATCCGATGCTATTTGCCATCCTGCTTAATCGCCTGTGGCCTCGTGCTACGCTGTGGCGTCTGGCGGTGGCAGCCCCGGCGTTGTGGCAAATCACCGAGTTCCTGCGTGGCTGGATCCTGACGGGTTTTCCCTGGTTGCAGTTCGGCTATAGCCAGATTGACGGTCCGCTGAAAGGACTGGCTCCGCTGGCGGGCGTGGAAACCATCACTTTCCTGTTGATGGTGATTACCGGTCTGCTGGTATACGCGCTGTATCACCGCAGCGTGAAAAGCCTGATTGCCGCCGTTCTGTTGTTACTGCTGCCGTGGCCGTTACGCATGTTGCAGTGGTATCAGCCACTGCCGGAGCGCAGCGTCGATGTCGCAATGGTTCAGGGCAACATTCCACAATCGATGAAATGGGATCCGCAGCAATTGCTCAACACGCTGCGCATCTACACCTCGTACAGCCAGCCATGGATGGGTAAAGCGCCGATCATTATCTGGCCGGAATCAGCCATTACCGATTTGGAAAGCAACCAGCAGCCCTTCCTGCATGCGCTGGATGAAGAATTGCGCGCGCGTGGCAGTTCACTGATCACCGGTATCGTCGATTCTCGTCTGGAAGGTGACAACCGCTACCACGATTACAACTCCGTGATTGTGCTGGGCGGCGAGCAACCTTACAGCTACCAGAGCCAGAACCGCTATCAGAAGAATCACCTGGTGCCCTTTGGTGAATTTGTTCCGCTGGAAGATTTGTTACGGCCACTGGCGCCATTCTTTGATTTGCCGATGTCGTCATTCAGCCGTGGAGCCTATATTCAGCCGCAGTTAAACGTGGCGGGCTACAACCTGACCAGCGCCATCTGCTATGAGATCGTGCTGGGAGAACAGGTACGCGCTAATTTCCGGCCGGACACCAATTTCCTGCTCACCGTGTCGAACGATGCCTGGTTTGGTCATTCCATCGGCCCGTGGCAGCATTTCCAGATGGCAAGAATGCGTGCACTGGAGCTGGGTCGCCCGTTGCTGCGTGATACCAACAATGGCGTGACCGCGGTGATTAATGCCAATGGCGATGTCGAGAAGATGCTGCCACAGTTCACCCGTGATGTGCTGTCAGCCAAAGTGACACCCACCACAGGAGTGACACCTTACGCCAAAGCTGGCGTGTGGCCAGTCTGGGTGCTGACTCTGCTGGGTGTGATGCTGGGTCTGATACGCCGTCGTCGCTAATTCGCAATTCCCTTCCTGAGGCGAAGCTCACCCTTCGCCTTTTTTTATTGCATTTTTTCGCTCCCTTCGCGTTGCTTTGCCGCATTCTCTGCTGGTTTTTTACACTCATTAATCGCTTTGGCACGATCATTGCTATTTATTTCAGTGTTTTTCGCAAACATCAGCTTTTGTCAGCGTTATGTTCGCAACGAAGCACCGTAATAAGGCAACAATGCGCACCATCGTGGCGCATGGGTCAATTTTTGCTTTTTATTGGTGCGGAGCGGCTCGCAAAAAAGAAACTTTTTTGTTTCATTACGTTAACAATTCGCTATGTTAAACACTATCCTGCGTGTAGTTGCGCTATAGGATGACCAGAAAAGCAGCGAAAAATACACACAACATCACAATCTGCGCAGTTTTATCTGCTGTGCACCAGCAATACGAAGGAGTTGGAGATGAAATTACGGAAACTGGGCCTTTGCCTGGCTCTGGCTGGCCTCGCCTCCGTGGCTCATGCGGAAGATGCCAAACCGGCAACTGCTGCACCAGCCGCCACCCCAGCAGATCAGCAAGTCAGCACGCTGGAAAAAATCAGCAAAAATGGCGTGATTGTCGTCGGGCATCGCGAGTCGTCTGTTCCCTTCTCTTACTACGACAATGAGCAAAAAGTCGTTGGTTATTCGCAGGATTATTCCAACGCGATCGTTGAAGCTATCAAGAAAAAGCTGAACAAGCCGGATCTGCAGGTCAAAATGCTGCCGATCACCTCGCAGAACCGCATCCCGTTGCTGCAAAACGGCACCTTTGATTTCGAGTGTGGCTCCACGACCAATAACCTGGAGCGTCAGCAACAGGCCGCGTTCTCTGACACCATCTTCGTGGTCGGTACGCGTCTGCTGGTGAAAAAAGGCGGCGAGATCAAAGATTTTGATGATCTGAAAGGTAAAACCGTCGTTGTCACGTCAGGCACCACTTCTGAAATTCTGCTGAATAAGCTGAATGACTCGAAAAAAATGGGCATGCGTATTATCAGCGCGAAAGATCACGGTGACTCATTCCGCACGCTGGAAACCGGTCGTGCCGTGGCCTTTATGATGGATGATGCGCTGCTGGCCGGTGAACGCGCCAAAGCGAAGAAACCGGATAACTGGGTGATCCTGGGTACACCGCAGTCACACGAAGCCTATGGCTGTATGCTGCGTAAAAACGATCCGGAATTTAAGAAGCTGATGGACGATACCATTGCGCAGGCTCAGACCTCTGGCGAAGCTGAGAAATGGTTCGACAAATGGTTCAAAAATCCAATTCCGCCAAAAGGCATGAACATCAATTTTGATCTGTCGGATGACATGAAAGCCCTGTTCAAAGCGCCAAACGACAAGGCAATGAATTAACAATGAAAATAAGGGCAGCCCTGCTGCCCTCTCGATTGCTGAAACCGCGGTGCGGACAGACAGACTCTCTCAGGTCGTTCCCCTGTGAAGAGTAAACAAGACACCGTTCATCAATCTTCTGGGTAGCTGTAGCTCAGCTACCCTTTTTTTACCGGAGCTATTATGGGTATCGACTGGAACTGGGGCATTTTTTTACAACCGGCCCCGTTCGGCAATACGACCTATCTCGGCTGGCTGTGGTCCGGTTTTCAGGTGACGATTGCCGTCTCCTGCTGCGCCTGGATTATCGCTTTCTTCGTAGGTTCCTTCTTTGGCATTCTGCGTACCGTGCCTAACCGCTGGCTATCAACCCTCGGCACCTGCTACGTGGAGCTGTTCCGTAATATTCCGCTGATTGTACAGTTCTTCTTCTGGTATCTGGTGGCACCGGAACTGGTGGGAGAAAGCCTGGGTATGTGGTTTAAATCGGAGCTGGATCCCAACATCCAATTCTTCTCTTCGTCGGTGATTTGCCTTGGGTTATTCACCGGTGCACGCGTGTCTGAACAGGTACGTGCCGCGATTCAGTCGCTACCGTACGGGCAGAAAAATGCCGGCCTGGCGATGGGCCTGACCCTGCCGCAAACGTACCGCTATGTGCTGTTGCCGAATGCCTATCGCGTGATTGTGCCGCCGATGACATCGGAGATGCTTAACCTGGTGAAAAACTCTGCCATCGCCTCAACGATTGGCCTGGTGGATATGGCCGCACAGGCCGGTAAATTGCTGGATTACTCGGCACACGCCTATGAATCTTTCACCGCCATCACCCTGGCCTACATTGCTATTAACCTGGTGATTATGCTGCTCATGAGTCTGGTAGAACGCAAAGTACGTCTGCCCGGCAATATGGGAGGGAAATAATGTACGATTTTGACTGGAGTTCCATTCCTCCCAGCCTGCCCTACCTGCTAAATGGCATGGTGATTACGTTGAAAATCACCCTGACCGCCGTGGTATTCGGCATTATCTGGGGCACCATCCTGGCAGTGATGCGCCTGTCGCCCATCGCCCCGGTGCGCTGGTTTGCCAAATTGTACGTTAACCTGTTCCGCTCCGTGCCACTGGTTATGGTGCTGCTGTGGTTCTATCTGGTGGTGCCGAGTTTTCTGCAACAGGTGCTGGGATTGTCGCCGAAAACCGATATCCGTCTGATCTCGGCCATGGTGGCCTTTTCGCTGTTTGAAGCCGCGTACTATTCGGAGATTATCCGCGCGGGCATCATCAGTATCGCCCGCGGTCAATCCAATGCCGCGCTGGCTCTGGGTATGACCCACTGGCAATCGATGCAGCTGGTGATCCTGCCACAGGCGTTCCGTGCCATGGTGCCGTTGCTACTCACCCAGGGAATTGTCCTGTTTCAGGATACCTCACTGGTTTATGTCCTCAGCCTGGCTGATTTCTTCCGTACCGCTTCAACCATCGGTGAGCGTGACGGTACCCAGGTGGAAATGATTTTATTTGCGGGTCTGGTTTACTTTGTCATCAGCCTGAGCGCTTCGCTGCTGGTTAGCTATCTGAAAAGAAAAAGGACGGTTTAAATGATTAGCCTGAAAAATGTTTCTAAGTGGTACGGGCACTTTCAGGTGCTGACCGATTGCTCCACCGAAGTCAAAACCGGTGAAGTGGTGGTGGTGTGCGGTCCGTCTGGATCGGGTAAATCGACGCTGATCAAAACGGTAAACGGCCTGGAGCCGATTCAGCAGGGCAGCATCCAGGTGACCGGCATCGAAGTTAACGACAAAAAAACCAACCTCGCGCAGTTGCGCAGCAAGGTCGGCATGGTGTTCCAGCATTTTGAGCTGTTCCCGCACCTGAGCATTGTTGACAACCTGACCCTGGCACAGGTGAAAGTGTTGAAGCGTGACAAAAAGGTAGCGCGGGAAAAGGGCCTGAAACTGCTGGCGCGCGTCGGCTTATCTGCCCATGCGGATAAATTCCCTGGCCAGCTCTCTGGTGGTCAGCAGCAGCGTGTGGCAATTGCCCGTGCACTGTGCATGGACCCGGTGGCGATGCTGTTCGACGAACCGACCTCCGCACTCGATCCGGAAATGATCAACGAAGTGCTGGATGTGATGGTGGAACTGGCACAGGAAGGCATGACCATGATGGTGGTCACCCATGAGATGGGCTTTGCGCGCAAAGTGGCTAACCGCGTGATCTTTATGGATGAAGGCAAAATTGTTGAAGACACCAATAAGGATGATTTCTTTAACAATCCGCAGTCGGATCGCGCCAAAGACTTCCTCGCGAAGATTCTGCACTAAAACAGCACTGCATCGTAGCGGCGCGATTTATCGCGCAATCCTGTGCGCGATGCAGGAAAAGACGCGCGATAAATCGCGCCGCTACCGTAATGTCGGGCAGCAACGCTGCCCGATTGCTTTCAGGGTTCAAAAGGCTGACGCTGGAAATGGTCGTGCCCACATTCCGGGCAACGGGTTAAGGTTTCCGGGGTATAAATGGCGCGGGTAAAATGACACTTCTCGCACACCAGATTTCCCAGCCCCACCACCTCGCCGCTTTGATAGACACCATGATGACGCAGATCCTGAAACACCTCGCGCCATTCCAGCTGGCTCTTGTCAGTGATATCCGCCAGCTCTTTCCAGATACTCTCGCGAATCACGCGCATAAACACCGAATCGCCCAGTACGCTGGCAGACTCTTCATAGCTAAGGGCAAATTCCTGCAAATCTCGTCTGACGGCATGTAACACTTCGTCGACTTCGTCCGAGGTTAAATCCTGCTGTGCCAGCAGCCGCAAACGCGCGCTGGCGACCAGCGCATCAATATCACGTTCACCACGTTCCAGCCGCTGGGTTAATGCCGTTACCGTTGCACGATATACCTGCGCCACGTTATTCATTTTGTTCTCCTTTCTGCTGCGAATGCTCTGATTAAGTTTAGTCACTTGCGGGTCAGGTCGCGGGGGAAATCGCAAAAGGGTGAATACGGCGGCGCATTCGGCAGAAATCGCCCAGGCAAAGGCGCGAAGTGTTGTTGAGGGGCTACCTTATGGGTATGCTATGCGGATCTAAAAGTACGCTAAGTGCGATATTCATTAAGGACCACAGGCAGCCATGCAAGAGCAATACCGCCCGGAAGAGATAGAATCCCGCGTCCAGCAGCACTGGGACGAAAATGAAACCTTTAAAGTGACCGAGCAGGAAGGCAAAGAGAAATACTACTGCCTCTCTATGCTACCCTATCCTTCCGGCCGCCTGCACATGGGCCATGTGCGTAACTACACCATCGGTGATGTGATTGCCCGTTACCAGCGTATGCTGGGCAAAAACGTTCTGCAGCCGATCGGCTGGGATGCGTTTGGTCTGCCTGCTGAAGGCGCGGCGGTAAAAAACAATACCGCCCCGGCCCCCTGGACTTACGACAACATCCAGTACATGAAAAACCAGCTCAAGCTGCTGGGTTTTGGCTATGACTGGAGCCGCGAACTGGCGACCTGCCAGCCTGAATACTATCGCTGGGAACAGTGGTTCTTCACCAAACTGTATGAAAAAGGTCTGGTTTATAAGAAGACTTCTGCGGTTAACTGGTGCCCGAATGACCTGACAGTGCTGGCGAACGAACAGGTTATCGACGGCTGCTGCTGGCGCTGCGACACCAAAGTTGAGCGTAAAGAGATTCCACAGTGGTTCGTCAAAATCACCGATTACGCAGAAGAGCTGCTGAACGACCTCGACAAGCTGGAAGACTGGCCTGAGCAGGTTAAAACCATGCAGCGCAACTGGATTGGTCGCTCAGAAGGCGTGGAAATCACCTTTGACGTGGCCTACAGCGCAGAAAAAGTCACGGTCTACACCACCCGTCCGGATACCTTCCTGGGTGCCACTTATGTTGCCGTCGCCGCAGGTCACCCGCTGGCACAGCAGGCCGCAGCGACCAACCCGGCGCTGTCTGACTTCATCGATGAATGCCGCAACACCAAAGTGGCCGAAGCCGATATGGCAACGATGGAGAAAAAAGGCATGGCCACCGGCCTGCACGTTATCCATCCGCTGACCGGCGAAGAGATCCCGGTGTGGGTCGCCAACTTTGTGTTGATGGAATACGGCACCGGTGCGGTGATGGCCGTTCCAGGTCATGACCAGCGCGACTGGGAATTTGCCACTAAATATTCTCTGCCGATCAAACCGGTGATCCTGAACCTCGACGGCACCGAGCCGGATGTCAGCACTGCCGCGATGACCGAAAAAGGCACGCTGTTTAATTCTGGCGACTACAACGGCCTGAGCCACGAAGCGGGCTTCAACGCCATTGCTGACGCGCTGGCCGCCAAAGGCGTTGGCGTGCGTAAAGTGAACTACCGTCTGCGCGACTGGGGTGTCTCCCGTCAGCGTTACTGGGGCGCACCGATCCCGATGGTGACGCTGGAAGATGGTACTGTGATGCCAACGCCGGAAGATCAACTGCCGGTGATCCTGCCAGAAGATGTGGTGATGGACGGTATTACCAGCCCGATCAAAGCTGACCCGGAGTGGGCGAAAACCACTGTGAACGGCCAGCCTGCGCTGCGTGAGACCGATACCTTTGACACCTTTATGGAGTCATCCTGGTACTACGCGCGTTACACCTGTGCTAACTACAATGAAGGCATGCTGGATCCGGCCGCAGCAAACTACTGGCTGCCGGTTGATCAGTATGTGGGTGGTATCGAACACGCCATTATGCACCTGATGTATTTCCGCTTCTACCATAAGCTGCTGCGTGATGCGGGCCTGGTCAACTCTGATGAGCCAGCCAAACGTCTGCTGTGTCAGGGCATGGTACTGGCGGATGCCTTCTACTACGTCGGCGTTAACGGCGAGCGTAACTGGGTGTCCCCGGTCGATGTCAACGTGGAGCGCGATGAAAAAGGTCGCATCGTCAAAGCCATCGATAATCAGGGCCGTGAAGTGGTTTACGCGGGCATGAGCAAAATGTCGAAGTCGAAAAACAACGGCATCGACCCGCAGTTGATGGTAGAACGTTACGGTGCGGATACCGTTCGTCTGTTCATGATGTTTGCTTCCCCGGCAGAAATGACGCTGGAGTGGCAGGAATCAGGCGTGGAAGGGGCGAACCGCTTCCTGAAACGTGTGTGGAAACTGGCTTACGAGCACGTCGCAAAAGGCGCGACCACGGCGCTGGATGTCAACGCGTTGAACGATGATCAGAAAGCGCTGCGTCGCGATCTGCACAAAACCATCGCTAAAGTCGCGGATGATATTGGCCGTCGTCAGACCTTCAACACCGCGATTGCGGCGATTATGGAGCTGATGAACAAACTGCTCCGCGCCCCGCAGGAAAGCGACCAGGATCGTGCTCTGCTGCAGGAAGCGCTGATTGCCGTCACCCGTCTGCTGTATCCGTTCACTCCGCATACCTGCTACGTATTGTGGGAAGCGCTGGGCGGTGAAGGCAGTGTCGATGACGCCAGCTGGCCGGTTGCAGACGAAGCCGCTATGGTTGAAGATTCACTGCTGGTGGTGGTTCAGGTTAATGGCAAAGTGCGCGGCAAAATCACCGTTGCGCCCGATGCAACCCAGGAGCAGGTGCAGGCGCGTGCCGCGCAGGAGCATCTGGTGGCGAAATATCTGGAAGGCGTCACCATTCGTAAAGTGATTTATGTCCCCGGCAAACTGCTTAACCTGGTCGTGGGTTAAGTTCAGGAGGAACTGTGCGACAACTGATTATCAGGCTGTTTGTCCTGCTGGCGGTGATGATCACCGCTGGCTGTGGTTTTCATCCGCGCGGCACCACTCAGGTGCCCGCCGAAATGAAAACGCTGATCGTCTCCACTGGCGACCCTTATGGTCCACTGGCGCGCACCGTCCGTCAGCAGTTGCGCCTCAATAACGTGCGCATTGTTGATGACAGCAAAGAGACGCGTAACAACATTCCGACGTTGCGTCTCGGTGGCGAAGGCTTTAGTCGCGACACTGCCTCAGTGTTTATCAGCGGTACCACCGCTGAATACTCACTGGTAATGTCAGTGTCTGCTCAGGTGCTGCTGCCAGGTAAAGGTATCTACCCGATCAGCACGACGGTGTACCGTTCTTTCTTCGACAACCCGAACGCCGCACTGGCGAAGGATGCCGAGCAAGACAAGATCATGCAGGAGATGCGTCAGCGTGCTGCCGAACAGCTGGTACGTAAGCTGCTAACCGTGCATGCGGCGCAGGAAAGCAACAAAGATACGTTGCCGCAGCCTGAGACGATCTTACCCGGCGAAAGCTCACCGGAAGCACTCTCCTCGTCAGCTACCAGTCTGCAATGATCAGGATCTATCCTGAACAACTCAGCGCGCAACTCCGTGAGGGGCTGCGCGCCTGTTATTTTCTCACCGGCAATGAACCGCTGCTGATTCAGGAAAGCGCTGACGCCATTCGCACCGCGTCAACGGCTCAGGGCTTTGAAGAACATTTCAGCGTCACGCTGGATGCACAAACCAGCTGGGACGACCTGTTTGCCAGCTGCCAGTCGCTCAGCCTGTTTACCCAACGCCAGACACTGACGCTGCAATTCCCGGAAAATGGCCCGAACGCCGCCATGGCCGAGCAACTGGTCAAACTCGCCAGCCTGCTGCACAGCGATATCCTGCTGGTGCTGCGCATGGCAAAACTGACCAAAGCACAGGAAAACAGCGCCTGGTTTAAAGCGCTGAGTGCCCAGGCGGTGCTGGTGCCCTGCCAGACCCCCGAGCAGGCCCAGTTGCCACGCTGGGTCGCGAATCGCGCCAAAGCGATGCAACTGAGCGTGGATGATGCGGCGATCCAGCTGCTTTGCTACTGTTATGAAGGCAACCTGCTGGCACTGGCGCAGGCGCTGGAACGCCTTTCGCTGCTGTGGCCGGATGGCAAACTCACGCTGCCACGGGTCGAAGAAGCGGTCAATGATGCCGCCCACTTTACCCCGTTCCACTGGGTTGATGCGCTGCTGGCGGGCAAAAGTAAGCGCGCCCTGCATATCCTGCATCAGCTGGAAAAGGAAGACAGCGAAGTGGTGATCCTGTTGCGCAGCCTGCAACGCGATCTGCTGACGCTGCTGCATCTGCAACGCCATCAGGCCCGGCAACCGCTGCGCACGCTGATGGATCAACAGCGCATCTGGCAAAACCGCCGTGCGTTGTTTATGGATGCATTGCAACGGCTGGATGCCCGGCGTTTACAGCGCGCCGTTCATCTGCTGGCTGAACTGGAGCTGTCGCTGAAACAGGACTATGGTCAAAACCTGTGGCCGCAGCTGGAGACCCTGTCGCTACTGCTCTGCCACCGTGATTTCCCGATGAGCTTTGCTGATGTCTGAACTTGACGCCCTGTTCGGCGGCACCTTTGATCCCATCCATTATGGACATCTGCGTCCGGTCGAGGCACTGGCGCAGCAGATTGGGCTGAAAAAAGTGACGCTGCTGCCGAACAATGTGCCACCGCATCGCCCGCAGCCCCAGGCCAGTGCGCAGCAGCGTGTAGCCATGTTGCACTGCGCCATTGCTGATCGCCCGTTGTTTGATATTGATACGCGCGAACTGGAGCGGGAAACGCCGTCGTGGACAGTGGCGACGCTGGAAGCCTTGCGTGCGCAACGTGGCGATCAACAGCCCCTCGGGTTTATCATCGGCCAGGATTCTCTGCTAACGTTAGCCAAATGGCACCGCTGGCAGGATTTGCTGTCACTCTGTCATTTGCTGGTGTGCAAACGCCCAGGCTATCCGGCGCAGATGGACACCCCTGAGATGCAGCAATGGCTGGAAAGGCATCTCGCGCGCGATGTGCAACAACTGCATCGCCTTCCGGCTGGCCTTATCTGGCTGGCCGATACGCCGCTTTTCGATATTTCAGCCACCGAGATCCGTAAGCGACGTCAGCAGGGCGAATCCTGCGCGGATTTACTGCCTGCTGCGGTTATCGACTATATCGATCGCATCGGCTTATACCTTAAATAATTCGGCTTGCAGGCACGCTGACAGTTAACGCTCCTGCAATTTGATGTATAACGGGTATATATCGCGACCAATCACGACATGCTATACTGCGCCGCTTCATTTTTGGCTGCGTTTCCAGGGCATTCAGCCTGCCCGTAATCACCTGATTTAAGGGGAACCTTTTGCAAGGTAAAGCACTCCAAGAGTTCGTTATTGATAAGATTGATGATCTCAAAGGCCAGGATATCGTCGCACTTGACGTTCAGGGCAAATCCAGCATCACCGATTGCATGATTATCTGCACCGGCACCTCAACCCGCCATGTGACCTCCATTGCTGACCATGTCATGCAGGAGTCACGCGCTGCGGGCCTGAAGCCATTAGGCGTTGAAGGTAAAGCGGCAGCCGACTGGGTGGTCGTCGATCTTGGTGACGTGATTGTGCACGTCATGCAGGAAGACAGCCGTCAGCTGTATGAGCTGGAAAAGCTCTGGAGCTAAGCAGTGAAATTGCAGCTTGTGGCCGTCGGCACCAAAATGCCGGATTGGGTTCAGACCGGGTTTACCGAATATCTGCGCCGCTTCCCTAAAGATATGCCGCTGGAACTGACCGAAGTAGCAGCAGGCAAACGCGGCAAAAACGCCGACATCAAACGCATTCTTGAAAAAGAAGGTGAAGCGATGCTGGCGGCTGTGGGCAAAGGTAATCGCATTGTGACGCTGGATATTCCCGGGCAACCGTGGGAAACCCCGCAGCTGGCGCAGCAACTGGAGCGCTGGAAGCAGGATGGCCGCGATGTTAGCCTGTTGATCGGCGGGCCTGAAGGCCTGTCGCCTGCCTGTAAGGCGGCGGCAGAGCAAAGCTGGTCACTGTCAGCACTGACGCTGCCACATCCGCTGGTGCG
This sequence comes from Pantoea cypripedii, assembly GCF_011395035.1. NCBI lineage: Bacteria > Pseudomonadati > Pseudomonadota > Gammaproteobacteria > Enterobacterales > Erwiniaceae > Pantoea > Pantoea cypripedii. Next base: position 1,136,887 of record NZ_CP024768.1, on the reverse strand, counting down.
TGTGCTGGTGGCCGAGAGCCTGTACCGTGCCTGGAGCATCACCGCCAATCATCCTTATCACCGTGAATAAACGCCAGGCCAACCCCGGACATTAAACGCAGCGGATGAAATTACAAAGCAACGCTTTTCGCGATTACACTGCCGAACAAAAGCTGTTTGTCCGTCGGGCTTTGGTAGCCTTTTTCGGCATCCTGCTGCTTTCCGGTATTCTGGTGGTCAACCTGTACCACCTGCAAATTCTGCGTTTTGCTGATTACAGCACCCGCTCCAATGACAACCGCATCAAGCTGGTGCCGGTGGCACCGAGCCGCGGTATCATTTTTGATCGCAACGGCGTGCCGCTGGCGCTGAATCGAACCATCTATCAGGCCGAGCTGGTGCCGGAAAAAGTCGATGACCTGAAGCAAACGCTACAGGACCTGCGCCCGATCCTCGACCTCACCGATGATGATTTGGATGCGTTTGATAAAGAACGCAAGCGCTCACGCCGCTTCACCTCCATTCCGGTCAAAACCGCCCTGAGCGATGTGCAGGTGGCGCGTTTTGCCGTGAATCAGTACCGCTTCCCTGGCGTGGAAGTGAAAGGTTACCAGCGTCGCTACTATCCCTACGGACAAACGCTGACCCATGTGGTGGGCTACGTCTCAAAAATTAACGATCGTGACGTCAGCCGTCTCGATCAGGAAGGCAAATGGCCGAACTATGCGGCGACGCATGATATCGGCAAGCTGGGCATCGAAAACTATTACGAAGATGTGCTGCACGGCACCACCGGCTATGAAGAAGTCGAGGTGAATAACCGTGGCCGGGTGATACGTCAGCTGCATGAACAATCACCACAGGCCGGACGCGATATCTATCTCACCATCGACCTCAAACTGCAGCAGTACATCGAAACGCTGCTGACAGGTAGCCGCGCGGCGGTGGTGGTGAGCGACCCACGTACCGGCGAAATCCTGGCGCTGGTTTCAACACCGAGCTACGACCCGAATCTGTTCGTCGATGGCATCTCCAGCAAAGATTACAAAGCCTTGCTCAACGATGAAAACCGTCCGCTTTATAATCGCGCCTTGCAGGCGGCCTACCCCCCTGCCTCTACGGTGAAGCCTTATGTCGCGGTATCAGCGCTCAGCGCCGGGGTGATTAACCGCAATACCAGCCTGTTTGATCCCGGCTGGTGGCAGCTGCCGGGTTCGGAAAAACGTTATCGCGACTGGAAAAAATGGGGCCATGGACGTCTCAACGTCACCAAAGCACTGGAAGAATCCGCCGATACCTTTTTCTATCAGGTTGCTTATGACATGGGGATTGACCGCCTGTCAGAATGGATGACCAAATTTGGCTACGGCCATCGCACCGGTATTGACCTGCCTCAGGAAAGCCCCGGCAATATGCCGACGCGTGACTGGAAGCTGAAGCGCTTTAAAAAACCCTGGTATCAGGGCGATACCATTCCGGTGGGGATTGGCCAGGGCTACTGGACCGCCACGCCGGTGCAAATGAACAAAGCCATGATGATTTTGATTAACGACGGGGTGATCAAAGTGCCACATCTGCTGCACGCGACCCGTGAAGGTCATACCATGGTGCCGTATCGCCAGCCAGCAGATGAACCGATTGGCGATATCCACTCCGGTTTCTGGGAGATCGCCAAAGACGGGATGTATGGCGTTGCCAACCGTCCCAACGGGACTGCGCATAAAAGTTTTGCCGACGCACCCTATAAAATCGCCGCCAAATCCGGTACGGCCCAGGTATTCGGTCTGAAAGAGAACGAAACCTACAACGCACACAAAATCGCTGAGCGTCTGCGTGACCACAAACTGATGACCGCCTTCGCGCCGTTCGATAAACCGCGTGTCGCCGTCACCATGATTCTGGAGAACGGCGGCGCTGGCCCGGCCGTCGGCTCGGTTATGCGTCAGATTCTCGACCACATTATGTTAGGCGATAACAACACGGTGCTTCCTGAAGCCGCACCGACGCCACCCGGTTACGAAGGTGAATAAGCATGTCCATGAACGATAGTCCGCAGAAAAGAACGATCTGGACGCGCATCCATATTGATCCCCTCTTTATGCTGGTGATCATCGGCCTGCTGGTCTATAGCGCTTTCGTTATCTGGAGCGCCAGTGGCCAGGATCCCGGCATGATGGAGCGTAAAATCGGCCAGATTGTGATGGGGCTGGTGATCATGATCGTGCTGGCGCAGGTGCCACCGCGCGTTTACGAGAGCTGGGCACCCTATCTCTACATCCTCTGCGTGATATTACTGATTGCCGTAGATGCCTTCGGCCATATCAGTAAAGGGGCACAGCGCTGGCTGGATCTGGGCGTGGTGCGCTTTCAGCCATCAGAGATCGCCAAAATCGCCGTGCCGCTGATGGTGGCGCGCTTTATCAACCGCGATGTGTGTCCGCCAACGCTGAAGAACACCGGCATCGCACTGATCCTGATCTTCGCCCCGACCCTGCTGGTTGCGGCGCAGCCTGACCTCGGGACCTCAATCCTGATCGCGGCATCAGGTTTGTTCGTGCTGTTCCTGTCAGGCATGAGCTGGAAACTGATTGGCGTTGCGGTACTGCTGATTGCGGCGTTTATCCCGGTGCTGTGGTTCTTCCTGATGCACGATTATCAGCGCGACCGCGTGATGATGCTGCTCAATCCCGAGAGCGATCCATTGGGTGCCGGTTACCACATTATCCAGTCAAAAATTGCTATCGGCTCGGGTGGCCTGCGCGGTAAAGGGTGGCTGCATGGCACCCAGTCGCAGCTGGAGTTTTTGCCTGAACGCCATACCGACTTTATCTTTGCCGTACTGGCGGAAGAACTTGGGTTGGTTGGCGTGCTGCTGTTGCTGGTGCTGTATCTGCTGCTGATTATGCGCGGTTTGATTATCGCAGCCAGGGCACAAACCACCTTTGGTCGCGTAATGGCGGGAGGTTTGATGCTGATTTTATTCGTTTATGTTTTCGTTAACATTGGCATGGTTAGTGGTATCTTACCGGTGGTTGGCGTACCGCTGCCGCTGGTCAGCTACGGCGGATCGGCATTGATTGTACTAATGGCCGGATTTGGCATCGTAATGTCGATCCATACTCATCGAAAAATGTTATCTAAAAGCGTTTAAGAGGCTGCACATGCGTAAGGACTGGCTTGGGGTTGTTCTGGCATCATTGGTATTGGCTGCCTGTTCCTCTCAGGAACCGCAGAATACCGCCCCACCGCAACCGGCTTACAATGGCCCGGTGGTTGAAATTCCGGGGGTGGAACCGCGCTACGAACCGATTAATCCGTCAACCAGCCAGGACTATAGCGTCAACGGCAAAACCTACCGTATCGTTAAAGATCCCTCTAACTTCAGTGAAGTGGGTTTAGCCACGTCTTATGGCAATGAAGCTCAGGGTAACCGTACCGCGATTGGCGAATCCTTCGATCCTAACGCCATGAGCGCTGCCCATCCGACCTTGCCCTTACCCAGCTATGTCCGCGTCACTAACCTGGCGAATGGTCGTCAAATCGTGGTGCGCGTCAATGATCGCGGTCCCTATACGCCGGGCCGTATTATCGACCTGTCGAGCGCCGCAGCTGACCGCCTGAATATCTCGAATAATACCCGTGTACGCGTTGACTATATCAATGTCGCGCCAGACGGCACGCTGTCGGGTCCCGGCACCATCGGTACGACGGTCGCTAAACAAAGCTACGCGCTGCCAGCACGCCCTGACCTTGGTGGCGGTATGGTAATGATGGGTGGCAGTGCCAGCACCCAAAGCGCCACGCCTCCCGCGCAGGATGTCCGCGCGGTGGACAACAGCACGCTGCAAAGCAGCGATGGTATGGGTGCCCCGGTCCGCAGCAATGGGTTTCTTGGCGCACCGCAACCGTTAGCCAATGGCGTACTGGAAGGCAGCGAGCCGCAACCTGCTGCCGCTGCACCCGCGGCGACAGCGGCGGTAGCCGCTCCCGTTGCCGCTGCTTCCGCACCGGCCAGCGCTGGAGGTTATGTGGTGCAGGTAGGCGCGCTTAATGATGCCGCCCGTGCACGCGAGCTGGCAACCAGCCTCGGCAAACGTTTCGGTGTACCGGGTTCGGTTGAGGCCAATGGTAACGTTTATCGTGTGCAACTGGGCGGCTATAAATCCCGCGCAGAAGCCGCTGCCTTGCAGCAGCGCCTGAACAATGAAGCGCAGATGAGTTCCTTTATTACCACATCGCATAACGGCATGTGATAATAACGACCAGGCATAGTGATGCCTGGTTACAACAGTTTTGCAAAGCAAGATGTCGCCCAATCAGGGCGTTTGCTTGAGTCAAGGCACTTTTTTTCACTCTTAACCCCACGGATGTTGTAGTCCTGAACATGAATACGCTGAAACCTTCTCGTTTTCTGAAACGCCTGACAGTGGGATCACTGGTCGCCCTTTCTCTCAGCCATGCCGCCCTGGCGGACGATGTTAACCTCAAAACTATGATTCCGGGCGTCCCGGACATTGATGCTGAAGCCTACGTTCTGATCGACTATAACTCGGGCAAGGTGCTGGCGGAAAAGAACGCCGATGCACGCCGCGACCCGGCCAGTCTGACCAAAATGATGACCAGTTACGTCATAGGCCAGGCGGTCAAAGCGGGCAAAATCCATCAGGATGATATTGTCACCGTGGGTAAAGATGCCTGGGCTACCGGTAACCCGGTATTTAAAGGTTCCTCGCTGATGTTCCTCAAACCCGGCGATCGCGTTCCCGTTTCGCAGCTGACGCGCGGTATCGTGCTGCAATCCGGTAACGATGCCTGTGTTGCCATGGCCGATTATGTGGCTGGCAGCCAGGATGCCTTCGTCAGCCTGATGAACAATTACGTGCAGGCGCTGGGCCTGAAAAACACCCATTTCCAGACCGTACACGGCCTGGATGCCGACGGCCAGTACAGCTCAGCCCGTGATATGGCGCTGATCGGTCAGGCACTGATTCGTGATGTACCGGATGAATACGCGGTTTACCACGAGAAAGAGTTCACCTTTAACAACATCCGTCAGCTGAACCGTAACGGCCTGCTGTGGGATACCAGCCTCAATGTCGACGGCATCAAAACCGGCCATACCGATGCCGCAGGTTACAACCTGGTGGCATCGGCGACTGAAGGCCAGATGCGTCTGATTTCGGCGGTGATGGGCGGCCATACCTACAAAGGCCGTGAAACCGAGAGCAAAAAACTGCTGACCTGGGGCTTCCGTTTCTTTGAAACCGTAGCACCGCTGAAGGCGGGTAAAGAATTTGCTTCTGAGCCGGTCTGGTTTGGTAACAGCGACCGCGTGCAGCTGGGCGTGGAGAAAGATGCTTATCTGACCATCCCACGTGGCCGTATGAAAGATCTGAAAGCCAGCTATGTGCTCAACAACACCGAACTGCATGCGCCGCTGCAGAAAAATCAGGTGGTGGGCAGCATCAACTTCCAGCTGGATGGCAAAACCATTGAACAGCGTCCGCTGGTGGTGCTGAACGAAGTACAGGAAGGCGGTTTCATCAGTCGCATCATCGATTACATCAAACTGATGTTCCACCACTGGTTCGGCTAAGGCGCGATTGAAAAAACGCCGCATTGCCCCTATATAAGTTAATATTATTGCTCCCGCTCAGGCGGGAGCCTGTTTTTTTGCACCGGAGTCAATATGAAAACCAAACTGAATGAACTGCTCGAATTCCCTACCTCGTTTACCTATAAAGTGATGGGTCTGGCGCAACCGGAGCTGGTTGATCAAGTGGTTGCTGTGGTGCAGCGTCATGCGCCCGGCGACTACAAGCCAGATGTGAAGCCGAGCAGCAAAGGCAATTATCATTCTGTTTCCATCACCATCATGGCTACGCACATTGAACAGGTTGAAACCCTGTATGAAGAGTTAGGCAACATCGATATCGTGCGCATGGTGCTGTAATGCTGACGCTGGCAAAGGGATCTTTGCCAGCGTTATACTTTGCCTCTCACTCTTTACCGGATGCCCGTTTTGTCAGCTAATACGCTTCTTGTTCGTCAACTCGGCCTGCGCGACTGGCAGCCGATTTCCGACGCCATGCACCGCTTTACCGATCAACGCGACAGCGACACCCCGGATGAAGTCTGGCTGGTGGAGCACAACCCGGTGTTCACTCAGGGCCAGGCGGGCAAAGCGGAGCATCTGCTGATGCCCGGCGACATTCCCGTGGTGCAGAGCGATCGCGGCGGCCAGGTCACCTATCACGGTCCCGGCCAGCAGGTCATGTATGTGTTGATCGATGTTAAACGCCGCAAACTTGGCGTGCGCCAGCTGGTGACGGCGCTGGAAGAAACGGTGGTGGCTACCCTGGCGGATTACGGTGTCAGCGCGCATGCCCGCCCGGACGCCCCTGGCGTCTACGTCGGCGAAGAGAAGATTTGCTCGCTCGGTCTGCGCATCCGCAAAGGGTGTTCATTTCACGGCCTGGCATTGAATGTGGCGATGGATCTCGCCCCTTTCCTGCGTATCAACCCCTGCGGTTATGCCGGTATGCGCATGGCGCAGCTGGGTCAGTTCCAGCCCGGTGTCACCACTGCGGATGTCCAGCCGCGTCTGGTGCAGCATTTTGCACGCCTGACCGGCTTTACCACCAGCGAGTGGCGAAACGATGAGCCAGCACTGTGATGACCATCTGTGCGGATTTACAATTTTGTAACCTGATGACCTTCACAGCGGCTGCTTCCCGCGCTGCGAGATGATATAATTTTTGCAATTTTTTCAAATAAAGTTGAAAGCCTGGTTCTCAGTTTGAGTGAGGAAGCTTTCAAATCGCAATCCCGACCGGAACCTGCAGATTTATGAGTAAACCAATTCAGATGGAACGTGGCGTCAAATATCGCGATGCCGACAAAATGGCGCTGATTCCGGTGAAAACCGTGGTCACTGAGCGCGAGGAAATTCTGCGCAAGCCGGAGTGGATGAAGATCAAACTTCCTGCCGACTCCAGCCGTATCCAGGGCATCAAGGCCGCCATGCGCAAAAATGGCCTGCATTCGGTGTGCGAAGAGGCGTCCTGCCCTAACCTGGCGGAATGTTTTAACCACGGCACCGCGACCTTTATGATTCTTGGCGCTATCTGTACCCGTCGTTGTCCGTTCTGCGATGTGGCACACGGTCGCCCGACGGCCCCCGATGCTAACGAGCCGGTGAAGCTGGCCCAAACCATCGCCGATATGGCGCTGCGTTATGTGGTTATCACCTCGGTTGACCGCGATGACCTGCGTGACGGCGGTGCTCAGCACTTTGCCGACTGCATCAGTGCCATCCGCGAAAAAAGCCCCTCGATCAAGATTGAAACCCTGGTACCGGATTTCCGTGGCCGTATGGATCGTGCGCTGGAAATCCTCACCGCGACGCCGCCAGATGTGTTCAACCACAACCTGGAAAACGTGCCACGCGTTTACCGTCAGGTTCGACCGGGTGCCAACTACGAGTGGTCACTCAAGTTGCTGGAGCGTTTTAAAGAAGCGCATCCAAACGTGCCGACCAAATCCGGCCTGATGGTGGGTCTGGGTGAAACCAATGCGGAAATCATTGAGGTGATGCGCGATCTGCGTCGTCATGGCGTCACCATGCTGACGCTGGGCCAGTATCTGCAACCGAGCCGTCACCATCTGCCAGTGCAGCGTTATGTCAGCCCGGCTGAGTTTGATGAGATGAAAGCTGAAGCGATGGCAATGGGCTTCACCCACGCGGCCTGTGGCCCGTTTGTGCGCTCCTCTTACCATGCTGATATGCAGGCCAAAGGGCTGGAAGTTAAGTAATCCCTGCTTCCTGCCGCAGCGACATCAAAATCAAAGGCGCGCGATAAATCGCGCCGCTACGGAAAACAAAAAAACCAGACTGGAGACAGTCTGGTTTTTTTACAACGTAATAAATTTTTACACTTATTGACGTTAGCCGTAGAGATTACTCTTTGTGGCTGACACGTTCTGCCGGTGCTTCTTCAGCAGTGCTTTTGGTTGCGGTGGATTCATCATCTTTCATGGCCTTTTTGAAGCCTTTGATTGCGGAACCCAGATCGCCACCCAGTGAACGTAACTTGTTGGTGCCAAAAAGCAGAACGATGAGAGCACCGATGATCAGCAGTTTGGCAATACTGATACCTTCCATAATTAACCTTTCAACCTTAGCGAAAAACGGTGACTGATATTTACGCGCAGATCGCTTGCCAGCTCAACTGCAATCTGTAACAGAGTAAGATCGGCCACCGGGCAAGTTTCAGATAAAACGGCTCAAAAACGCCTGAGTACGCGGGTGCTGCGGATTGCCAATCACCTGCTCCGGACTGCCCTGCTCCACCACCACGCCACCATCCATAAATACCACACGGTCAGCAGCTTCACGGGCAAAACCAATTTCATGAGTGACCACAATCATGGTTAATCCCTGATCCGCCAGCGTGCGCATGGTCGCCAACACTTCCCCCACCAGCTCAGGATCGAGCGCTGAGGTCGGTTCATCAAACAGCATCAGCGAGGGTTTAATCGCCAGCGCACGCGCTATCGCCACACGCTGCTGCTGCCCCCCTGACAGATGGCGCGGCCAGGCATCCGCTTTATCACTCAACCCTACCGTCGAGAGCAACTCACGGGCATGTTTTAGCGCATCCTGGCGCGGAAACTTATGCACGCCAATCGGCGCTTCAATGATGTTCTGCAACACCGTCATATGGGGATAGAGGTTGAACTGCTGAAACACCATGCCAATCTTCTGGCGCTGATGCGCAATCCGGCGCGGTGACAGGCGATGCAAAATGCCTTTTTTTAATTCATAACCAATTTGCTCATCCCCCACCATGATTGAACCGGCGTTCATATCTTCCAGATGGTTAATACAGCGCAGAAAGGTGGACTTGCCCGAGCCAGAAGGCCCGAGGATCACCACGACTTCGCCCGGGAACACATCCAGATCGATGCCTTTCAGTACCTCATTATCACCGTAGCTTTTCTGCACATTGCGGGCGCGCACCAGCGGCTGAACATCACTCATACATCCTCCTTCTGCACCAGGGTACGTTGACGGCTATCGTCACCCTGGCTGCGGCGTTTGGTGGCCACCACCGTGCGTTTGGTTCCACGGGCGTAGTAACGTTCGATTGCCGACTGACCGACATTCAGAATCGAGGTGATGATCAGATACCAAATCACCGCCACCATCAGCATCGGAATGATTTCAAAGGTACGGTTGTACACCGCCTGTACCGAATACAGCAGATCACCCATCGCAATCACGCTCACCAGCGAAGTGGCTTTGATCATGCTGATCAGCTGGTTGCCGGTCGGTGGAATGATGGAACGCATGGCCTGCGGAATAATGATGCGACGCAGCGCACGCGTGCGGCTCATGCCGAAAGCCTGGGTGGTTTCCACCTGGCCGTTATCCACCGACAGCAAACCGGCACGAATGATCTCCGCCATATAGGCCGCTTCGTTCAATGCCAGCCCGGCAATCGCTGCGGTTAACGGCGTGATCAGATCATTGGTGTTCCAGCTGGCAAAGGTGATACCGGTCCAGGGAACGGTAATCGACAACGTCGGGAACAGCGTTGACAGGTTATACCAGAAGATCAATTGCACCAGCAGCGGAGTGCCGCGAAAGAACCAGATGTATAGCGACGAGATGCCACTCAGCAGCTTGTTCTCCGACAGACGCCACACCGCCAGCAACAGGCCCAGCAGGGTGCCGAGAATCATCGACACCACTGTCAACCCGAGTGTCACCTGCAACCCTTTCAGCACCGAACCTTCAGTGAACCATTTCAGTACCACCGTCCACTCGAAGTTTGGGTTGGTCGCCACCAGCCAGAGAAAGTTGGAAGCGATCACCAGCACCACAATCCATGAGACCCAGCGTCCATAAGTGGGCGCGTTGCGGGCAAAAGCCACGTCGCGCAGCTGCACGTCGGCCTTATCCCTGGCTCGCGAATCGTTGGTGTTTACACTCATTTTGCCGCCCCTTGCGCCAGATTACGGCCCGGAGCCTGCAACATGTTACCGTCCAGCTTCCACTTCTTCATGATGACAGCGTAAGTTCCGTTGCTGAACAGTTCTTTATACGCATCCAGCACCACGTTACCCAGCTCAGAACCTTTCGGCACCACCGTGCCCTGGAAGATATCACCAAAGCCATTTTTCTGACCCTTGCCGGACAATTCCAGCTGACCATTAGCCTGCTCGACAAAATATGTCAGCGGAGCCTGTGATGAGAAGAAGGCGTCAGAACGTTTTGAACGTACCGCAAGAATCGAAGAAGGCTGGTCCGTGAAGGACTGCACCACCACTGCCGGTTTACCGGCCGCTACACAGGCATCCGATTGCTTACGAATCACCTGCTCCGCAGAGCCCGCCGCCATCACCGCGATGCGTTTACCGCAGGTATCATCGAGGCCGTTAATTTTTGCCGGATTGCCTTTGGGTACGCCAAATACCACGAACTCCTGCACAAAATCGATAAAATCAACTTTCTCCTGACGATCCGGGTAATCCCCAATCGGCCCAATCGCCAGCTGATAGCGACCAGAATTAATCCCTGCCAACACACCTGACAAACCGCTGACGGTGGCATGTTCGATTTTCACCCCCAGCAATTGTCCCAGCGCCACCGCAAGATCGGCGGAAGCGCCATCCATCGAGTGCGTACCATTGACGATCTCATACGGAGGGAAAGAGCCGTTGTTCACAGCGATCATTTTACCGGCGCTTTTGATGTCCGCAGGCAAACGATCGTGCAGCGCCTGGTCAACTTTCTGGGTGGGAATCGCATCATCCGCCTGGGCGAATGATGCCGACAGGCCCAGAGCCAGCGCGATAGCGAGAGTCATTTTTTTCATTCTTCAATTTCCCAGTGCTGTCAGTGTGTTTTCAGTTCAGGGCGAGCAAAGCGACGGTTCTCAAGGACCGGCAAAACGCTGCGTGCATAGGCAATACGTTGTGGATCGAGGTCGGCAAATACCAGTGCAGCTGACTCCGGTGCTTTGGCAATCGCCACACCGAGGGGATCGACAACCAGGCTGTTGCCGATATTGCGCGGGCCGCACTCTCCCACCGCCACCATGTAGCAGGTGTTCTCCAGCGCGCGCGCCGTGGTCAGAAGCTCCCAATGCATCTCTTTCAGCGGCCCTTTCACCCAGGCCGCAGGCAGAACCAGCACATCGGCACCATCCAGCACCAGACGGCGTGCCAGCTCCGGGAAACGGACGTCATAACAGGTCATCAGACCCACTTTCATCCCCGCCACTTCAACTAACGGCGGGATGACATGGCCGGGATTAACACGCTGTGATTCCTGCATGGCAAAGGCGTCGTACAGGTGCAGTTTTTCGTATTTCGCGATGATTTCGCCATTGCGAATAGCGATCAACACGTTAAGCGCCTTCTGCCCTTCCGTTGGCACATGCACGCTCATCATGGTGGTCAGCGGGTTACCTTTGCTGGCCGCGAGGATCTGCGTCAGAAACGGGCCATCGAGCGGTTGGGCCGCTTTTAACACCAGATCCGGATCAGCAATATCGCGGGCCAGCACGCCTTCCGGCAGCACCAGCAAATCGGCACCACCCGCCAGCGCGTTATTCATCAGGCCGATGCAGATATCGGCGTTTTCCTGCCATTCACGGCTGACCGCAAATTGTCCCATCGCTACTTTCATCATCATTCCCCCTGAGCCGCCGCCGGAAAGATCGCTTCCGGCGTCAGCAATGTTTTGGTTAAGCCCTGTTCAAACAACTCACTGGCAAAATCCGCAATCATCTTTTTGTTAGCGGCAAATCCGTTTTGATTCCAGTCGGCCGGTAATTCCTGCGCGGTACGTCGCAAATCATCCAGTAACCACGGCGTGGTGTCGGCGTATTTCTCGCGTTTCTTCATCCATAGCTGGTACGAACGATCGATGATTTCACTCAGCGCCTGTGGCAGCCACGGATGCTCTTGCGCCAGCGCGGGTTTCAACGCCAGAATATGAATCCCCGGCACATAGCCCACACGATTAAAGTAATCACGCTCGGCACTGGCAAAATCGACCTGTAGCTGACGCAGACCCGATTCCGGCAGGAAGAAACCTTCCGGCATAAACGGGGTGAAAACCGCATCCAGCTCACCGGCTTTCAGCAGCTCGATCAACGGGCGTTCGCCAGGGGCCACTTCAATGCGTCCCGGACGGCCAAAGCCAGCGAGGCGATCAACAATCGGATGTTCCGCCGTCAGGCGGCCAGCAAACCAGTATGCATCGTCTATACCGACTCCTGCTTCACGCAGCACGGTGCGCGTCCAGGTATTGCCGGAATCCTGCCAGCCCGTGACACCGATTTTTTTCCCTTTCAGCTGAGCCGGGGTGGTAATCGGGCTATCCGCGGTGGTGATGATGCAACGCTGCCGAAAACCACGCATCAGAAAGTGTGGCAGACCGAGCAGTGAGGTGTCGCCTTTCGCACGCGACTGGGCATAACGGCTGAAAGAAACCTCACCGGCATCGTATTTATCGCTGTTACCCAGGTTATCAACCAGCGTACCGACGCGGTCAATTTCCAGCTGAAACCCTTCTGGCTTGAGGTCGCCGAGTGCCAGCGGTGTAAAGTAATCCCAGTCACGAACCGCCAGTCTGATGGTTACCATAGTTGTTGTTTCCCCGTTCTATCTGATTGCAGTCAAGCTGCGTTTAGTTATTCAGCAAATAGTGCTTGAATTTGATACTAAATCGGGAATACTAACCTGAACAATAAATTCTTTGTTACTGAACAAAGGTTTTTCTTATGACGCAAACGGTAGATATCGACTGGTTCAGCGCGCAAATTACCGATGCGTCGGTGAAGGGCATTACGCTTACCGCTTCCACATTAATTCGTGATGGGCAGATTGCTGTGGGTATGCAAATGCCCGCGGTACGCGAGCTGGCGGAGCTGTTGGGCGTGAGTCCGGCAACGGTATCGGCGGCCTGGTCACAGCTGAAAAAGCAGAAAGTGCTGGCCGGTAAAGGACGCAGTGGGGTGTGGGTGTGTGGCAATACGGTGATGCCGAGGCCCATTCGTTTTGAAAAAATCGGCAACTACGGCGATAACATCCTTGCCGATCTGGCCATGGCCTCCCCCGATCCGGCGCTGTTACCGGATCTGCAACCGGCGATGCTGGCTGGCCTTCAGTCACCCCAGTTGAATAGCTATCATCGTGAAGCCATTTCACCGCAGTTGCTGGCGGCGATTACGCCACGCTGGCCTTATCCGGCAGAGGCATGGCTTTCAACCGATGGCGGTTTTGATGCGATGAATTTAATCGTGCAAACGCTGCTGTCTCCTGGCGACCGGGTGGTGCTCGAAGATCCCACCGCGACACGTTTACTGGATATGCTGGATAATATCGGTGCGGAGATTCTGCCGTTGCCCTGCGATGAACAGGGGCCGATTCCCTCTGCCTTAGCGGCACATTTACACAAATCACCGGCGATGTTTATCTACCAACCGCGCACCCATTCAACAACCGGACATACGGTGACGCAGCAACGTAGCGCTGAGCTGGCGCGCGTGCTGGCCAATAGCAAAACGTTGATTGTGGAAGATGACGGGATTGGCGATTTGTCACACTGGCCGGTGTGGAGCCTGGGATGCCACTTTCCCGAGCGCGTGGTGCATGTTCACTCATTCTCAAAAGCCTACGGTCCGGACCTGCGGCTGGCGGTGCTTTCTGCCCCCGGTGAACTGGTGAAGCGAATTCAGGCATGGCGTAATTTTGGTGTCAGCTGGACCAGCCGAATTTTGCAGGATGCGGTTGCCTGGATGCTGACAGACGCCACCACTCAACAGCAAGTCACACAGGCAAAAGCCCTCTATCGGGAGCGCCGCCAGAAGCTGCTGCACGCCTTGCAGGCTCGCGGGCTGGTGCTGGCCGACCGTGATGGCCTCAGTCTGTATATTCCGGTGGAGTCAGAACAATATGCCATGATTACGCTCGCCGCCCGAGGTATCGCCGCCGTGCCCGGTGAACGCTACAGCATCAATGCCGAACAATTCATTCGCGTCAGCACTGCCATGCTGCCATTGCAGCAACTTGACAGTATTGCTGACGCGCTGGTGATTGCATCGGGTCGCGAAATTAACCTCAGGCCAAATCTTTGATGTGATAACGCGGCGATTCCACATACCCTTCGCGCGCATAAAACTGGTTAGCTTTAAGGCGTGAGGCATGGCAGTGCACTTCCATGCGGTCACAGCCTCGCGCACGCGCCAGTTGCTCGGCATAGCTGAGTAACTGCTGTCCGCTCCCTTTGCTGCGCTCACCTTCCGCTATGCAGAAATAACTGATACGGGCAAAATCACCTGCCAGCGCCAGTTGCGGGATAAAGTGGAGCGAGAGAAAACCCAGCACCTGAGTGCCATGCTCGGCCACCAACAGCACTTCATCGGGATGGCTACAAAGCTGTGCTAATCGTGTCTCAATAAACCCTTCAGTGCCGGCATAACCCAGTTCGGTCAGCAGTGCACTCAGAGCAAAACTGTCTTTCGCCTGTGCCTGACGTATATTCATCCTGCCTCCTCAATAATCCATTTCCTGCTGTTATATAGCGTTGTCAGCAAAAAAGCTGCAAGTAAGGATTGTTATGGGGATGTTACAGAGATTATCTGTGAGAGACGCCGCAGTTTGTGCCCTGTCATACGCCTGTCATCAGCGCTTAAGGCAGACTTAATGTTGCTTTGCCATGCTGGCCTGAATGCTACAGGAGGCAATGCAATGAAGAGAATGATCCCACGGACCCTGGATGAAATGCTGGCATTATCCATCAGCACTTTCGCCCTGATCGCCTGGGCCATCATTTGGTGGCAGGCATAAAAAAACCCGCCAGCAGGCGGGTTTTTAGAATTCTGCGTGTTAACTTACAGAGCGATAACGTTAGCAGCAGATGGGCCTTTAGCGCCGTCAGTGATTTCAAACTCTACACGCTGACCTTCAGCCAGAGTTTTGAAGCCATTGCTCATGATTGCAGAGAAGTGTACGAATACATCTTTGCTGCCATCTTCAGGAGTAATGAAACCGAATCCTTTAGATTCATTAAACCACTTAACGTTACCTTTGATCTTGGACATCTATATTACCTTTACATGAAAAATGGACACTAAACTGTGTCGGCGTCTAGTACAGCAATTGCGGTGACATTTGTCCAGTGCGAATTGATGAAAAAGTGATAAATATCGTGTTTTTCGCCAACCTTCACACTTTCCATCCGTCTTCATCCGCTAAAACTGAAATCGTAACCAGGCAAAATAGACATTACCATTGTTATAAGTGCCTGGAATATAAGTCATTTGGAAGGTAACAGGGCCATATCCGATAGAAGCCATCGGCAATAAAACCGGAATCGGGATATATTTCCAGTTATCTCTGGCAGTGACACCCGCCGTGTAGCCGGCACCGAGGTGAAAATTATCATCACTCAGCGGACGCCAGGTTGCTTCCCAGCCGTAACCGCCAATCGGTTCCCACTTGTTGAACGAGTCCTTAAACGCCATCAGGTACAGGCCATGCCAGTTACCTTTGTCATCCCAGCGTGATACGCCGCCCCCCGCTCCCCATGGGCGTTCGTTGTACCTGTCGATGTGCTCCTGATCGTAAGTCCAGCGGTTATGCCAGGTAATGGCGGGCAGGTAAAAATCATAATTTTGTGGCTGCGACCAGGTCTCGGCCACATTGTCAGTAAAGGTATTCCAGCCTGATTTGATAGTCTGAGTGGCGGTAGATGCCGAGGCAGAAAAAGCGCTTCCGAGGGTTAAAATACAGCCTGCACAGGCTGCCGAAATGTACCGATTCACAACGAAGGTTCCTGTAAAACAATCCTTAAGACGGCAGTGCTGCGGATATCCTGGCCGGCAACTGCCCAAAAATTAACGCTACTGTCTGAAAAGTTTAGTGAAAAGTTTCCTGAAACACTCCAGGTATTGTCTGGAATGTCCGACAAGCGAATGGCCCATTTTACCATAATGACCAAACGTTGCCGGAACCGGGGGTAAACGAAGGGGCGATGGGAAAATTGATAAAATGTGCACTCTTCTCTTAGCCATCCCCGCCGGAAATGACTTAATTTTCAGCAATCTGTGCTTCATTGTTGATAACGTAAATAAATTAATGAAATTTATCGATTGAACTAATCAGATGAATGAGATAAATCTCAGCATTCCAGGAGGGAGGTAAAGAGGAATGCTGATGACTATTCGTTGTAGCCGCTGTGGGTGTGTCCGATTTTTTTATACGCTACCCGGTACCCGACAAACCAGGCAGCAAAGCCACCACGGTGCCTGTTGTGCTGAGTGTCAAAAGCCGCTCAGTCTGCGGGATGTGATTTTACCCGTCTCGCGTCCCCACTCACCTGCCTTTACCAAAGCCGAATGAACGTCAACAGGCACCCTTGGGTGCCTGTAAGCGTCAGAAAATCAATTTAAACACGCCGGTAATGGTTAACAGACCAACAATGAAGATGATAGCGATGATCCACAGGATTATTTTCATTTCCCACTCCTTTTCTCGTCATTAATAGCGCCAGTTAACTCAAGTATAGATGAAGATCCTGCTTCTGCTGTCAGGTGCGATAGCCATCACGCCATAATGCTGTCGTTGCGTTTATCTGATGATTATTTCTGCGAGGCTGGTCTCAGCTAGAGATTTTTCTTAACTTTGCCGCTTCGTTCTCCCGCCGCGCACTGTCTAAACTTACAACGCCTGTAGCAGGCCTCAATTGTTATCACTGCCTAAGTAACAAGGAGATTCTATGAGCACGATAAATACCAGCATGGGGCGTTATAGCCTGAGGGCAAAGGACTATGGCAATCACATCAGGGGAAGCATTGCCATCAATGATGAAGGTGGCACCCAGCTCACCATGCAGGAGTTTGAAGAACATTATCTTGACGATGTCGTCAACAATGTCATTTATCCTGTCACGGGTGGGAACCGTGAGATTACCCGCGCATTGCGCGATCAAATGGTTAAAGCAGGTTTTGAACAACCACACTGAGTTTTTGGGGCCACATTTTGTGGCCCTTTGCTTTCTGCAATTCTCACTTGCCGTTATTAAGCATTCGTCGCAGGATGAAGTACCTATTTTGAAAGGAGATCAACCGCGTGAGTGCCCTTCTTCGTATCCCTTCTTCCCGGCTCCATCAGTTTGTTCAGGCTATCTGGTTACATGCAGGCAGTAGTGCCGACGAAGCGCGGCTGGTAGCCGACCACCTGGTGGCGGCGAATCTGGCAGGTCATGATTCTCATGGCGTCGGCATGATCCCAAGCTATATGATTTCTCTCTCTCAGGGTTTTTTGCAGCTGAATCAGCACACCACGATTGAAAAAGATGTCGGCGCGGTGCTCACTCTCAGCGGTCATAATGGTTTTGGCCAGGTCGCCGCATGGGAAGCGATGAAGATGGGGATTGAGCGTGCGGCTAAATTTGGCATCGCCGCCGTGGGTCTGCACGATTCACATCATATCGGGCGCATCGGTCACTGGGCTGAACAATGTGCCGCTGCCGGGTTTGTCTCTTTTCACTTCGTCAACGTCGCGGGTGATCCGATGGTTGCGCCATTCAACGGCAGCGACCGTCGTTTTGGGACTAACCCCTTCTGTGCCATCTTCCCACGTACCAACGCCAAACCGCTGCTGCTTGATTTCGCCACCAGCGGCATTGCTTTCGGCAAAACCCGCGTGGCCTGGAATAAAGAACAGCAGGTGGCACCGGGTTATCTGATCGATCATCAGGGCAAAGGCACCACCGAGCCTGGCGTGATGCATCAGGAACCCTACGGTTCACTGCTGCCCTTCGGCCTGCATAAGGGTTATGCGCTGGCTACCATGTGCGAAATTCTCGGTGGCGCGCTCTCCGGTGGACGTACCACACATGATGAAACCCTGGTGAGCTGCCACGATGCCATCTTCAACTGCATGACCACCATCATCGTGAATCCAGATGCCTTTGATGCGCCCGCCATGCAGCAGGAAGCAGAATCCTTCCTCAGTTGGGTAAAACGCTCACCGCAAAGTGGCGATGCGCCGATTCAGATACCGGGCGAATGGGAAGAGAACAATCGTCTGGAGCGTGAATGCGACGGCATTCCGCTGGATACCAATAGCTGGGAAAAAATTTGCCAGGCGGCTTTACAGGCGGGGATGCCTGAAGAGGAACTGGCGGCCTTCCGCGCACTGGCGCAGTAGACCGCAACTGCTGAGGCGCAATGCCTCAGCAGCTTCACATCAAATCACCATCGACAGCAGCAGACAACCCACCAAACCACAGACTGAAATGATGGTCTCCAGCACTGACCAGGAACGAATGGTTTCGCCGATCGTCAGGTTGAAATACTCCTTAAACAGCCAGAACCCCGGATCGTTGACGTGAGAAAAAATCACGCTGCCTGAGCCGACGGCAATGACCATCAGTTCCGGGCTGGCTCCGGAGGTGGCGATCAACGGCGCCACAATGCCACCCGCCGTAATCGCGGCCACGGTAGCGGAACCGAGTGCAATACGCAGCACCGCCGCAATCGACCAGGCCATAAAGATCGGGGACACATTGGTTTCATGCATCATACTGGCGATATATTTATCGACGCCGCTATCCACCAGCACCTGCTTAAATGCCCCGCCGCCCCCGATAATCAGCAACATCATGGCAATGATTTTGATGGAATCGCTCAGCGTGCCCATCACTTCATCCATGCTGCGTCCGCGATTCAGGCCAAAGGTGAAGATCGCAATCAACACCGCAATCAGCGTCGCCATGATCGGGTCACCAAAGAACTCAGCGTAAGGCAGAATCACATGCCCTTTTGGCAAGACCATTTCGGCCACCGCACGCAGGGCCATCAGAATCACCGGCACCAGCGCGGTGCCAACGCTGACGCCAAAGCCCGGCATCTCCGCTTCACTAAAGGTTTTCGGGTTCCACAACCCTTCAGGAATCGGTTTATCGATACCTTTCAGAAAACGAGCGTAGACCGGTCCTGCCAGAATAACGGTAGGGATGCCCAGCAGGGTGCCGAACAGCAGGGTTTTGCCCATATCCGCATTGAACAGCGTGGCAATCGCGGTTGGACCCGGGTGCGGCGGTAAAAAGCCGTGTGTGACCGACAGCGCAGCCGCCATCGGCACGCCGACAAACAACAAGGGGACGCGGGCTGACGCGGCAATACTGAACACCAGCGGCAGCATCAGCACAAAGCCCACTTCGTAAAATAGCGCAAAGCCCACGGTGAAGCCGGTCAGCACCAGCGCCCACTGAATATGCTTTTGCCCAAACTTTTCGATCAACGTGGTGGCAATACGTTGTGCACCACCACAATCGGCCAGCAGTTTGCCCAGCATGGCACCGAACCCCATGATCAGTGCCAGGCTGCCCAGCGTGCCGCCAACACCGGTTTTGATCGATCCGATCACTTTGTTGACGGGCATGCCCTGCATCATGCCGACTGCCAGCGCCACCAGAATCAGCGCGATAAAGCCGTTCAGTTTGAAGCGAATCATCAGCAGTAGCAGTAACGCCACGCCAATTGCCACGTAGAGTAATGGCATAATTTTTCTCCACCTTTTTGCACGGTCTTTCACCGGCAGCGGTTTGTTGTGATAAGTCCTGAGGACGATGGATACAGCAGCGTTTGAGATGTTGTTACATCGCGATGCATCTTGTTACCGGTATCATGTTAAGGGTAACAAGATGAAGAAATCACCTGCTGCGGCAGGTGAATTTCTGAATTGAGAAGGTGATCAAATTTTTGCCCGTCGGTTATCAGAATGTTTGTCCCGGCAGCTGGGAGGGTTTGGTTACACTAAGGGTTTTCCGCCCATGAAAAAGGATCTGCAGGTGAGTGAGAATCTGATTGAGCTGTACAGTAATCAACAAACCCTGTTTGCCCGCGGCAGCATTGACCGTCTGGTGCCGTTACTTGCCGCGAAT
Organism: Pantoea cypripedii; assembly: GCF_011395035.1. Classification (NCBI taxonomy): domain Bacteria; kingdom Pseudomonadati; phylum Pseudomonadota; class Gammaproteobacteria; order Enterobacterales; family Erwiniaceae; genus Pantoea; species Pantoea cypripedii. Next base: position 1,116,939 of record NZ_CP024768.1, on the reverse strand, counting down.
CCGCAGTCGACGCTGCTGTTCTGCGGTCGCTCGTTTCTCAACGGCCCGGCCTGGGCGCGTCTGGGTACGGCGCTTAACGATCACATTCTTGGCTATGAGATCGTCAGCCATGAGGCATCCCCCGCGGAGATCGACGCCTGGGTGACTCGCTGGCGCGGTCATGTGGATCGTGTGGTGGCGATCGGGGGCGGCAGCGTGCTGGACGCGGCCAAAGCCTTCAGCGCCATGATGCAACACCCGCTGCCTACCGCACGTTATCTGGAAAAAGTCGGTGATACGCCGGTGCAACCCGTGACACTGCCGCTGATCGCCATTCCCACCACCGCCGGTACGGGTAGCGAAGCCACGCAGAATGCCGTCGTCACCGATCAGCAAAATATCCAGGTGAAAGCCTCGCTGCGCCATCCGGTATTTGTGCCACAGGTGGCAATTCTCGACCCTGATTTACTCAAAGGTGCGCCCGATACGGTGCTGGCAACCTGCGCCATTGACGCCTTCACCCATTTGTTTGAGGCGTATCTGTCACGCAAAGGCAATTTGTTCAGTCAGCAAATGGCGCTGAATGGCCTGCGACTGTTCTTCAAAGCCTGGCCAGCGCTCAATCGTCACGACCAGACGGGTGATGATGCGCGCGAAGCGATGATGATGGCCTCATGGTTGGGAGGCGTATGCCTGAGCAGCGCCGGATTGGGGGTCATCCACGGCATCGCCGGGGAACTGGGGGCGATTAAGCCTTTCCATCATGGGGAGGTCTGTGGGCGTCTGTTGTTCCCGTTCCTTGAGGTTCTCGCTGAAGGTGAACACCCCGAACAGCAGCGTCTGATGGCACAACTGGCGCAGCAACTGTTGCCCGATGATCCGGCACCTCCGGCGCTGGCGTTAAAAGCCTGGTTGCAACAGCACGCTATCATGCCGTTCTGGCTGGATGGCCCCACCTTATCCACCGCCGAGGTAGAGTGGATTGTGGCGCGCGCGAACAGTAAAAATGGCTGGGTCAATTACGACCAGGAGATCCTGCGCGACATGATTGCCGCCGCCTGGCAGATCGTTTAATCCGCGCAAGCACAGACCCCATTCGTAGCGGCGCAATTATCGCGCATTTTTGGCAGCATCGCCGAAACGAACCCGCGCGATAAATCGCGCCGCTACGCCAATGCATCAAACCTGGAACGGCCCCTGCCCTGCCAGCATCTGCTCAATCACCTGCAACACGCCCTCGTCATTGTTGGACGGAGCCTGATAACGCGCGGCCTGTTTCACACGCTGCGGCGCATTTTGCATGGCAAAGCTAAAGCCAGATTGCACCAGCATTTCCAGATCGTTGCCGCCATCGCCGAAAGCCAGCACTTCATCATTGTTGATGCCCCAGCGGGTTTGCAGCAGGCGCAGACCATTAGCTTTATGCAGGCCCGGCACAATCAAATCCACCGAACCATGGCCGCTGGACGTCGCTGCCGCAGCACCATGATGCAAACGCTCAATATCGGCCATCAAAATCGCCACATAGTCGTCGGAGAGGTTGAGGGCAAATTTGAACAGTTTGTCATCGCCGGTGTCACTCAGATTATCGATGGCTGTTAACCGATGGCAGTAATGACGCATCTTCGTCAGCCATTGCTCATCGATACCCGAGAAGTAGTAAGCGCTGTTGCGACCGGCGATCAGGTATTTCAGGTCCGGATAGTGGCCGCGTTGCAGCGTATCCATCACCGCATGAATGTCTTCGCGTGAAAACGCGCCACAGAACAACTCTTCATCCCGGTCAATAATCCATGCGCCATTTTCGGCCACAAAAGCGATGTCACTGGCAATGTCGGGGAAGAAAGATTTGAGTTGATAATACTGGTTACCGCTGGCGACCACGAACTTGATGCCACGTTGCTGCATCTGGTGGTAACAGGCTTGAAAACGCGCGCGATTGTACTGTTTCTTATCGTCGAGAAAGGTGCCGTCCATATCAACCGCCACCATTTTTACCACGGCCATCATCACTCCTTAGCGCTTTGAAAGGAAATACAGACGCTTTACAGGATAGCCTGGCAGGGGGGAGAAAACAGCGAAAAGACGGATGGCGGGTGCCATCCGTCTGCGGGAGATTAGTTGAAGGCGTTATTCAGCAGAATGGCGGTGATGATACCGGTGGCTGCTGCGACCAGAACATAGTTACCGTCGATATAAGCCCAGTGCTCGCCGCGCGGCGGCTCATACAGACCGCGTCCACGCCAGTCATCAACGCGATAATGCGGGCCACGGAACTCCGGCGGTGCCGGATAGCCGCGACGGAAGTCATGGCCATTCCAGGCGAAACGATCCCCGCCGCGATGGCCTTCCGGCATCGGACGACCCGCGTAATGGTCATTACCACGATCAGGGCCACGGTTATAGCCATGGTCGGGACCACGATTGCCACTATGATCGGGGCCATTGCCGTGATCCTGATGCTGGTTGCCACCGTGTGGCTGCCAGTGTTGATCACCCGGACCATCGGCCCAGGAGACGCTGGAAATAAGTGAGCTGCATGCAATAAGCGAAGCGACGACTGTCAATGTTGTTTTTTTCATGGTGTTACCTCCAATGATAACGGCTATGGTAGCGCCGTTAAGCCATACTATTGATGATATGGAGGCAAAAGCGCATTTCCAAAAATCCTAAAAAACCGCCGACTTACAATAAATTACCTCGAATTATCGCTTTCTTAACGTTTGTGTCTGGACTGACATTCATTGGACCGAAAAAGCAGCAATATTTGCCATGCGGAAACATACGGGAGAGAAAAGAAAGCCCGATCGCAGGGATCGGGAGGAATCAATTTCCATTTATTGCATAAAGAGGGAGAACCCTGCAAAAAGTGAGGGTAAAACTGAAGCACACAACGCCACATCACTAGCATTGCCGGTAAACAATACCATTTAAAAATGAAAAAAACTTTTAAAAATGACTATTTTTCGGAAAAATACGTAAAGAGTTAGCGGGGTAAAGAAATAATGTATTGCGCTACATCATTTCGCCGGGAATAAGGTCTGTGCTCCGACCAGCACAAATCATACGATATTTTACCGGATCAACTAACTCCAGAGAAGCGAACCACTGAAATCATAAAAAAACCATTAAAATCAATAAAAAACCCACCCTAAACAGAAACCGCCCGGTAATCTCTTCCGTCTCACGGCCATTAAGACAAATTTTATTTTTCACCAATTGGTATAAATTCCGGTCGGGAAGATTTAATACACAACAGTGATTAATACAGAGCTCAATATTAGCAGTATTAATGAAGTCCATAAGATGCATTAATTCTGCCTGAATCAGCCCTCTGGAGATTCTTTTCTTTTTCCACCTTAAAGATGAAGCGAATAATACCCTGTGCAATACTCATGTTTAGGTATTTGCTTTGGAACAAACTGCCAGTGGAAAAAATGTCACTCAACGCAAAACCGATTTACGACGCGTGGTTGACGCCGGATGCAGGAGCAACTCAGCAGCCGGACGGATGGGGCGACGCACCAGCTCCCCGCCACAGTTGGGGCAACGTTCATGCAGAATCTCGCTGGCACAGCTGGCGCAGAAGGTACACTCGAACGAACAGATACGCGCGTCATGCGCTTCCGGCGGCAAATCTTTATCACAGCATTCACAGTTGGGGCGTAATTCCAGCATGGTTTTCTCCTGTCGGTAAAATGCCATCATCGCTGGCGGCAACGGTATCTGAATAGTCCCTGGCCGGACGAAGCTGGGACAAATCGGGACATCAGTTGGCCGGTTTCCTGTCATCCGAATTTGTTACGTTCCTCATCAGACCTTCTATAGTTCATTCGTCCCCATTATTTAAGAGACGTGTTAATGCAAGTTAAAGGATTGAATATCGGCTTTTTCATTGTCATCCTGGCGATTGTCACGGTGGCGTTTTTTGATGTGCTCGCACCTTACTTTTCCGCCATTTTGTGGGCGGCGATTCTGGCGGTGATTTTCCATCCACTGAAATCACTGCTGCGGCAAAAACTGGGGGATCGGAATGGGCTGGCTTCGCTGATTACGCTGTTGATTATCTGCCTGATCGTCTTCACACCACTGGCAATCGTTACATCGTCGCTGGTGGTGGAGATCAACACCGTCTACAACAAACTGCAAAACAACTCCTCGCAGTTTCCAGCGGTGTTTGCCGATCTGTTTCAGCATCTGCCCGAGTGGGCGCGCAGTTACCTGTCCGAGCATCACCTGAACAACGCCGCGCAAATTCAGGAAAAACTCTCCGGTTTTGCCCTCAAGGGTGGCCAGTACATGGCAGGCAGCGTGTTCATCATTGGCAAAGGCACCTTCACCTTTACCGTAGGTTTTGGCGTGATGTTGTACCTGCTGTTTTTCCTGCTGAAAGACGGTGCCTGGCTGGTCAGCCTGATCCTCGAATCGCTGCCGCTCTCCACTCACGTTAAGCATCACCTGCTGCTGAAATTTGCCGCTGTATCCCGCGCCACGGTTAAAGGGACGGTGGTGGTCGCGGTGGTTCAGGGGGTGCTGGGCGGGCTGGCATTCTGGTTCACTGGCATTGACGGCAGTCTGCTGTGGGGCGCGCTGATGGCGTTCCTGTCACTGGTTCCGGCAATTGGTTCCGCTATCGTGTGGGTACCGGCCACCATTTTCTTCTTCGCCACCGGTGCGCTGTGGAAAGGGTTCTTCCTGATCGGCTTTTTCGTGGTGGTCGTGGGTCTGGTGGATAATATCCTGCGCCCATTGCTGGTGGGGAAAGACACCAAAATGCCGGACTATATGATTCTGATCGCCACCCTCGGCGGCATGGAAGTTTATGGTATCAACGGCTTCGTTATCGGTCCCCTCATCGCCGCGCTGTTTATCGCCTGCTGGAATCTGCTCTCCGGACGTGACAATCGCGATAACGTTGAGGAAATTGACGAAGAATTTATCGAAGAAGGTAAAAAACGCGATTGATGGCGAGTGCCAAACGGCACCCGCCTTGATAATTAACGCACTATCCCCTGCTCGCCTGATGCACGCCAGCCGCGCGTCAGGCGTTTTTCTATCTCCACCAGCACAAAGATACCGGCGCTGACCACTAAGGCGATCAACCAGTATTTCAGCGGCAGCGGTTGCGTACCAAACAAGGTATTCATCAGCGGCACATAGATAATCAACGCCTGAAGCAGAATCAGCACCACCGTCACCAGCCAGATACCCCGATTCTTCAACAGCCCGGCATCAAGTGAGAAGCCATCGCTGTTACGGCAGTTGAGCATATAAACCCACTGTGCCGTTACCAGCATCTGCAACAGCACGGTACGGATAAATTCCGGACTATAACCGCGCGGTTGCAGCCAGGCTTCCAGCATAAAGGCGCTGACCGAGATCAGCAGGCCAACAAACACCACACGCCAGATGGCAAATCCATCCATCACATTGCTGCGCACGTTACGCGGCGGACGGCGCATGATGTTCTGCTCCGCCGGTTCAAAGGCGAGACCAAAGGAAAGCGTGGCCGAGGTTGCCATGTTCATCCACAGAATCTGCACCGGCGTAAGGGGCAGCAGATTGCCCATCAGAATCGCAATGATGATCAACAACCCCTGAGCAAAACAGGTCGGCATCACAAACAGAATGGTTTTCTTCAGGTTGTCATAGACACGACGCCCCTCTTTCACCGCTGCAGCAATGGTGGCGAAGTTGTCATCGGCGAGGATCATATCCGCCGACTCTTTGGTCACTTCCGTGCCCTTGATCCCCATCGCGATACCCACGTTGGCCTGTTTCAGCGCAGGCGCATCATTCACGCCATCGCCAGTCATACCGACTATTTCGCCCACCGACGCCAGCGCTTTCACCAGTCGCAGCTTATGTTCCGGGCTGGTGCGGGCAAAAATGTCATACTCCTGTGCCGCCACGCTCAGCTCGGCATCATCCATATGCTCCAGCTGATAACCGGTCACCGCCGCCTGGCTGTTGCCGATGCCCAGCATCTGACCTATGGCCATAGCCGTTTCCTGATGATCGCCGGTGATCATCTTCACGCGGATACCGGCCTGCTGGCAGTCGCGAATGGCAGTAATGGCTTCCGGACGCGGCGGATCCATCATGCAGGCGAGGCCGAGCAATACCATGCCATCACGCAAATCGTCATGGTCAAGCGTCTGTTTAGCCGTCGGTAACCAGCGCCATGCAGCCGCCACGGTACGTAAACCCTCACTGGCGTAGCTGCTGATGGCATGTTCCCAATACGCGGTATCGAGGGGGGCGATGCCCTGATCACCCTGCTGCTGCTGGCACAGAGACAGCAGTACATCCGGTGCACCGGTCAGCATAATGCCAGGTTTACCGTCAATCACCGCACTGACCGCCTGATATTTGTACAGCGAATCAAACGGCAGCTTACTGACTATTTCAACTCTGTCGGACCTGATGCCCGCTTTGGCTGCCAGCACCTTTAACGCCCCTTCGGTCGGGCCGCCGACGATACCCCAATGACCGTGGGTGTCCTGATGGAGCTGGCTTTCATTGCAGATATCGACAATCTGCAAAAAGCCCTGCAATACCTCATCCTGCGCCGCCGATGCGCCGCTGGCACTGACTTCAGCGTGAAACTCACCTTTCGGTTCATAGCTATTGCCGCTGATACGCCACTGGCTATCGGCCAGCACCACCGCCTTGACCGTCATCTCGTTCATGGTCAGGGTGCCGGTTTTGTCGGAGCAAATGACCGACATTGCCCCGAGGGTTTCCACCGTGGGCAATTTGCGGATAATGGCCTGATTGCGCGCCATCGACTGCACACCAAGAGACAAAATGATGGAGATAATGGCCGGCAATCCTTCCGGCACCGCCGCCACCGCCAGACTGATCACCGACAGCAACAACTCCCCCAGCGGGATGTCGCGCAGCAGAAAACCAAACACGAACAGGCCCACCATCATCAGCAGAATGATGGCGAAAATGGCTTTACCGAGTTTATCGATCTGCACCAGTAACGGGGTTTTTGCCTCCTCAATCGAAGAGATCATCGCATTGATATGCCCCAGTTCCGTATCGCCACCGGTGGCAATCACCACACCGGCTGCGGTGCCAGCGCTGACGGTGGTGCCGGAATAAGCCAGATTGAAACGGTCACCCAGGGATTTTTCCCCCTCCAGCGCAGCGGTGTTTTTCGACACCACCGTGGATTCACCGGTCAGAATCGCTTCTTCGACGCGCAGGTTATGAACGTCGAACAGACGCAAGTCGGCCGGGATCTTGTCGCCTGGACGCAACATCACCACATCTCCTGGCACGATATTTTGCGTCGCCACGGTCGCCTGCAACCCTTCCCGCAACACGATGGCATCGTTCGACAGCATATTCTGAATGCTTTTCAATGACTTCTCGGCGTTACTTTCCTGGATATATCCAATCAGTGCGTTGATGACAGCAACGCCGAGAATGACAAAGGTATCGACCCAGTGGCCCATCAGCGCGGTGATCACCGCAGCGGCCAGCAGGATATAAATCAATACATCTTTAAAGTGGGCAATAAAACGCATGAAAGCAGATTTGCCCTGCTTCTGCGGCAGAACATTAGGGCCATGATCGCGCAGCCGCGTCTGCGCTTCTTCACCACTTAATCCTGACGGCGAGCTATTTAATGCCGTAAATGCCGCCGTACTATCTTGCTGATATAAAGGCCGGTCGGACGCTTCCGTTCGCCTCGCCTCAAAAGGAATGATGTTCATAATTACCCCGTGCGGTTAAATCAATAAATGACAAGCGAAATAAAAATCATACTTTAATAAAATTTCCCGCTGGCGTGATGACCGACATCATGTTTTCTTCAGTTAAAAGCTGCCAGGATAATTTAGTGCGGGCTAGTAACTGCGGTAAATTATTATCAGGGTAAGAAGATTCTAACCCACAAATAATAAGAGGTTATCATCTGTATATTTTGTTTTTAATCAACGACAAGGGGGTCAATAAAATCCATGAATAAACAATTAGTTAAATTGGTTGTTTTCTTTGTTTTAGGTGCCGTAATCGCCACCACACTTGTAGGCCTGCTGACGTTTAATATCGTATCCAGACTGGCCTCGTAGCACAGACAACATTTAACGGGAGCTAAACAGAGGCGGGGAAATTTAATTTCCGTAGCAAACTTTGCGGGTAATCAGTATTTCATCCAGGATATCCCGCTATATTCTCTCCCACGATTAATTACCAGGGATACGGAAAATGAACAACTGGCCGATACTCACCGCACTGCTGTGCTGTCTGGTTCTTATTGGTTGTGATAATAAAAAAATAACGGGAATGATAGTGCCCCACGTTATTAAATCCGCTGGCTTAAAAAATAATAATACGCAAGGCCTGCGCCTGGCTCCGCCCCCCGGTGATACCGGCGCGAAAAACATGCTGTCACTGGAGAGGATTTTCAGCATGCCGGAAAATCTGTATATCAGTTTCGATGCGCAAAACGCCAGCAGCTAGCCAGCATACCGGCGCGATTTATTGCGCAATTCCATGCGTGGTGCAGGTAAACCCGCGCGATCAATCGCGCCGCTACAACCTTACGCTACGCCACCCGACTAATCTCCGGCATCAATATCCATTCGGCGCTGTCGTTCCAGACATCCATTTTCACGATCAATCCGTCGCGGACTTCATAACGATCCAGATAACGATTGCCAGCAAAAGGCTGACCATCCGGCCATTCTCCATACAGCGTGCCGTTGGAGTACACCACCACGTGATCGCCGCGATCCATCCAGTCAAACTGTCCGAGTGACTTCTTCACCCATTTATAGCGCACGCCATTAAAATCGGTGATCCCTTGAGTCCCAGGAAACTCACGTTTACCGGTAAAGGTAATGCTCACCTGCGGATGCATATAGGTTGCTGCTAACACCGCATCGGGGGCCATTGATGCCGCCAGAAACTTCTTCACCACTTCAACTGCCTGCTCAATACCAGACATAACGCCTCCTGAAGGTAATTTGCACAACGCTGGCGCACCAGCACCAAAATGGCGCAGTTTTGTCGCTAACTTGCGTTAAAAAGCGCCTGTTTCTAAGCAATATCAAACTGGCATCGTAATTGCTAGAAATAAAAATATTATTGCTAGCAATCTACCCGAGGTGAGAGATGTCCGGAAAATCGTTACTGAAAAACTGGCGTAAATGCGCTGTCGTGACCGTGATGACCATGATGTCGGCAGCCGCTATCGCAGCGGAACCGATCAAAGTCGGCCTGGTCACGGCCTTATCCGGTCAGTCAGCAAAATCAGGTGAAGCCCTGACTCGCGGGCTGACCATCGCCATCAACGAGATCAACGCAGCGGGCGGTGTGAAAGGCCATCCGCTGGAACTGGTACGCCGTGATGACGAAAGTAACCCCGGCAAAGGGATGCTGGCCGCACGCGAGTTGATCCAGCGAGAAAAAGTCGCCGTGCTGTTTGGCGGCCTCGATACCCCGGTGTCACTGGCGATCGTCCCGCTGGCTAATCAACTGAAGACGCCTTTTGTCGGACTGTGGGCCGCCGGTACCGGCATCACCCATAACGGTGCAAAGGAAAACTACGTGTTCCGCGTCTCTGCTGTGGATGAGCTGGTGGATGAAGCGCTGGTGGAATATGCCAGTGAAAAGAAAGGCATGAAAAAAGCCGGCATGATTCTGGTCAACAACCCGTGGGGTGAATCGAACGAGAAAGGCTTCCGTGCCGCATTGCAGAAAAACAATATCCCGGTAGCGGGCGTCGAGCGTATCGAAGACAGCGATGTTGATTTGGTGCCGCAGCTGACCCGACTGAAAAACGACGGTGCCGATACTCTGCTGATGGTCGGTAACGTCGGCCCTTCTGCGCAGGTGGTCAAATCGCTGCATAAGATGAACTGGCAGGTGCCGGTGGTTTCGCATTGGGGACCGGCCGGTGGACGCTTCAGCGAGCTGGCGGGACCGGGTGCCGATCAGGTGACCTTTATCCAGACCTTTGTCTTCACCGATCACAATTCGGCCAAAGGCAACCAGGTGATGGATGAACTGAAAAAACAGTATCCGCAAATCAAAGGGCTGGCGGATGTCACCCCGGCAGTGGGGATTGCCAATGCCTACGATGCGATGCACCTGACAGCGATGGCGCTGAATAACGCCAGCAGCCTGGATGGCACCGCCATTCGTGACGGTTTCTACGCCATCAAAGACTACGACGGATTGATTAAGCACTACCAGCAACCGTTCACCGTGCAGCAGCACGATGCGCTGGGGCCGAAAGATTACGTTTTCGCCCAGTTCAAAGGCGAGCAGATCCTGCCAGTCACTGAGTAAGGAGACAGATTATGTGGAGCACTGCCCTGTCCACCGGACTGAGCCTTGGCAGCATGTATGCCCTGCTGGCGCTTGGCTTTCACATCACCTGGATTGTGTCGCGTACCCTCAATTTTGCCCAGGGTAGCGCGATGATGGTCGGTGCTACCCTTGGCTACAGTTTGTACGTGACATTTGGCTGGCCCTTGTGGCTGGCCTTACCCGCCACGCTGTTGTGCTGCGCGCTGTATGGCGTAGTGATTGAGCGCCTGCTGGTGCGCCCGTTTGTGGCGCGCAATTCTGAAGCCTGGCTGATGGCAACGGTGGCAGGCGGGATCCTGGTCGATAACCTGGCGATGTTCACCTTTGGTAAAGAACCGCGCCAGTTCCCGGTGACCGACGTCACCTTTACCCTGTTCGGCACGTCATGGTCACTGATCAACCTGCTGATCCCATTGACCGGTGTGGTGATCGTCGTGGCCCTGACGCTGGTCAGGCGTTACAGCCGCATCGGCAAAGTGCTGGAAGCGACGGTGCAAAATCCGCGTGCTGCCCAGTTAATGGGGATCCGGGTCAACCGGGTGGTGGCTGCGGCCTTCGCCCTCTCCACCGTCTTTGCCGCGCTGGCGGGTTTGCTGATCGCTCCCTTGTTCAGCATCCAAAGTGATATGGGCACGCTATTCGGGCTAAAAGCCTTTGCAGTGGCGATCCTTGGCGGCCTCGCCAGTAGCAGCGGTATCTGGGTCGCCGGTTTACTGTTTGGCCTCAGCGAAGCGCTGGTCACGCTGTGGTTTGGTTCCGCCTTCACGCAAATCTTCACCTTCTCTCTGGTTATTCTGGCGCTGGCGCTGCGCCCGAACGGTCTGTTTGGGCAAAAATTAAGGGTCAAAGTATGATCAAAACCCGCCGATTCAATGCACTCGCGCTGGCAGCCGTCGCGCTACTTAGCCTGCTGCTGCCCTTCGTGCTCGGCAGCTATGCCCTGCTGGTGTTTTCCCTGTTTGCCCTCGCCGTCACCACGGTGGTCGGGTTGAATATTTTGCTGGGACTGAGCGGACAAATCTCCTTCGGTCACATCGCTTTTTATGCCGTCGGAGCCTATATCTCGGCGGGGCTGACCATGAATGGCGTGCCATTGGGTATCGCGATGCTGGCAGCCATGCTGGTATGTGGCGTGATTGGCGGGCTGCTGGCTATCCCGGCGTTGCGCGTCAGCGGTCCGTTCCTGGCGATGATCACCATCGCCTTTGCGCTGGTGGTACGCCATGTCCTGATTGAGTGGCGCGAGGTGACGGGCGGCTCGAACGGGCTGATGGGGATCCCGATGCCGGACTTTGGCCCGCTGGATCCCACCGTGGGTCTGGCGCTGTGTTGCGCCCTGCTGATGATTGTGGCGCTGGCGCTGTTTGCTCGTCTGCAACGCAGCCAGTGGGGACTGGCCATGCGTGCCGTCAAGGCCAGCGACATTGCTGCACGCTCGCTGGGTTTTAATCCGGTGGTGAGCAAAACGCTGGCGTTTACCCTCTCCGCCATGCTGGCCAGCGCCGCCGGAACCCTGGTCGCGCCTCTGATGATGTTTATCAACCCGGATTCCTTCCCCTTTTCACAGTCGATCCTGTTCGTGCTGGCGGTGGTGGTCGGCGGCAGCGGTACCCTGTTCGGCCCGGTGCTCGGCGCGTTACTGATTGTGGTACTGCCGGAGCTGTTGTCATCCTTTGCCGAATACCGTCTGCTGATTTTCGCCGTGCTGTTGCTCAGCGTACTGTGGCTGGCACCGCGTGGCCTGCTGGGTACCCTGGCACGCTGGCTGGCCAAACCCGTCGCCCAATTCGCCCCGGACACTGCAGATGAAACCCTGCTGCAACGCCATTTCCAGCGTGCCGGCCAGGATGTCCTGAAAGTTGAAGGTATCGGTATCCGTTTTGGTGGCGTGCAGGCGGCAAAAGACGTCAGCTTCAACGTGCGCGCCGGAGAAATCCTTGGACTGATGGGGCCGAACGGGGCGGGTAAAACCACGGTGCTGAATATGATCAGCGGATTCTATCGCGCCGACAGCGGCAGCATCCGCCTGCAACAGGAACTGCGTGGTCTGCCCGCATGGCGTGTGGCGCGTGCCGGTATCGCTCGCACCTATCAAACCACCCAGTTGTTCAGCGGCATGAGCGTACTGGAAAATCTGCTGGTGGCGCAGCAGCGTGGCCGTCAGGGCTTGCCATGGCGTCATCCGGGCCTGGAGGCACAGGCAGTCGCGATGGCCCTGCTGGCGCTGGTGGGCTATCGCGGCTCAGTGCATACCCCGGCAGAAGATCTTCCCCATGTTGATCGTCGCCTGGTGGAGATTGCCCGTGCGCTGGCGCTGGATCCCGCCCTGTTGTTACTGGATGAACCCGCCGCCGGACTGAGCCGTGAAGAAACCGATGCATTGATCCCGCTGCTGCGTCGCCTGGCTGGCTTTGGTCTGGCGGTGATTGTGGTTGAGCACGACATGGCGCTGGTGATGGCGGTCAGTGACCGCTTGCAAGTGCTGGATGCCGGTAAACCACTGGCACAGGGTAACCCCGCTGAAGTGCAACGCAATCCGGCGGTGATCGCCGCCTATCTCGGCGGTACGGAATATCGTGGCAAGCCACGCGTGATGCCATTGCGTTCCAACGGCGAACCTGGCCTGGTGGTGGATAAACTGACGCTGGATTATGGTGCCGCGCCGGTGGTACGTAACGTCAGTTTTACGGTGAATCCGGGCGAGACCGTCGCCATCCTCGGGGCGAACGGTGCCGGGAAATCAACCATTCTGCAAACGCTGGCGGGCCTGCATCCGGCACGCAGCGGAGCAATCTATCTGCACGATCACTCGATTAAGGAACTCAATGCCGCTCAGATCGCTGCACGTGGTCTGGCGCTGGTGCCGGAGGGGCGTCAGCTGTTTCCACAGATGACAGTGCTGGATAACCTGTTGATCGGCCAATATGCCTGCAGCGAACGCCTCGATCCACAGGCCGAAGTGGAGGCCATTCTGCGCCGCTTTCCCCGTCTGCGCGATCGTCTGCACAGCCAGGCGGGGCTGCTTTCTGGCGGTGAGCAGCAAATGGTGGCCATTGGTCGTGGGTTGATGTCCCGCCCCTCGATCCTGTTGCTGGATGAACCCAGCCTGGGTCTGTCGCCGGCGATGATCGGCGAGCTGTATGACGCACTGGCGGGATTACGCAATGAAGGCGTCACGTTGCTGCTGGTCGATCAGATGGCTAACCTCGCCCTGACCATTGCTGACCGTGCGCTGGTGCTGGAATCGGGTGAAGTGGTGAAAGCCGGACGTGCACAGGATTTGCTGGCGCAGGCCGATCTGGCGGAAGCCTGGCTGGGAGCAGGAAACGCATGAAGCGACTCACCATCATCAACGCTCGCGTGCCGGGTGAAGCTGCATTGCAGACCCTGCACATCGCCGGGGAGCATTTTGTTGCTACGCAGAATGGACCCGCAGAGACGCTGGATTTTGCCGGTGCGCTGGTGCTGCCCGGCCTGCTGGAAACCCATATCCACCTCGACAAAGCCTGCATCATTGATCGCTGCCATCAGCAGGAAGGTACGCTGGCAGAGGCGATTCGTGAAACGGCACGCGCCAAAGCCGATTTCAGTGAACAGGATGTCTGGCAACGGGGTGCCCGCGTGCTGGAGCAAGCCATCGCGCAGGGCACCACGCGCATGCGCACCCATATCGAAATCGATCCGGTGATCGGTCTGAAGGGTTTTCGGGCCATCCGGCGTTTGCAGGCCGAGTATGCCTGGGCGATGGATCTGCAACTTTGCGTCTTTCCGCAGGAAGGGATGCTGAATAATCCCGGCACCGAAGAACTGTTGTGTGAAGCGCTGGCATCGGGCGCAGATCTGCTGGGGGGATGCCCGTATACCGACAGTGATCCGGTTGGGCAGATCCGCAGATTATTCACCTTAGCCCAACGCTATGATGTCGATATCGACTTCCACCTCGATTTCGATCTCGCGCCAGAGAACCGCCTGATTGACTGCGTGATCGATGAAACGCAACGTGCCCATTGGGGTGGTCGCGTCACTGTCGGGCACGTCACTAAGCTGTCGATTCTGGAAAGAGAAGCGCTGCGTGAGTTAGGCCGGAAACTGGCCAAGGGGGGAATTCAGGTCACTGCCCTGCCCGCTACCGACCTGTTCCTCACCGCGCGGGATCGCTTTGCACTGCAACCACGCGGTGTAGCACCTCTGGATGAACTGGATCGCTGCGGCGTGGTGTGTTCCCTCTCCACCAACAATATCGCCAATCCTTTTACACCGTTTGGTGATGCTTCACTGGTGCGTCAGGCAAATCTGTTCGCTAACTTGCGTCAGTTAGGTACCCAGGCGGATTTGTTGCGCTGTTTGAGCTGGATCTCCAGCCAGTCGGCAAAATTGTTGCGCTTAACCGACTATGGTTTAGCACCGGGATGTCTGGCCGATATGGTGGTGTTTGATGTAGAGCGCGCTGACCAGATCGTGGCGCAGATTGCGCCGCCGATCGCCGGATTTAAACGTGGGCGGCAAACATTTTCCCGTCCACAGGCCACGTTGTATCGCCCCTGAAACCTGTAACGGCGCGATTTTTCGTGCCGTTATATCAACGCCTGGCTAAGCGACAAATCTTCAGTAACCACCTCAGTTAAATCCAGCTCGGCTTCCAGCTCATTCAGATGCGCCAGCATGGTTTGCTGTGCCTCTTCGATATTGCCTGCTTTTAATGCGGCCAGAATGGCACCGTGTTCAGCGCACTGGCAGGATGGCACATCATTGCGTTGGTAAAGCGCCACAATCAGCGAGCTGCGCACCATCAGGTTCGACAGGATCTCGCTAAGTACCTTGTTGCCACTAACCTTTGCCAGCAACAGATGGAACGCACTTAATTCACGCACAATATGGCGGCGATCCTGTTGCCCGGTGGCGGCATGTTCCGCCGTTTGCTGCGCCTCGATTTCATCGGCAAACTGCGCCATTTGATCGGGGGTGATGGAGGCCACAATCGCGCTCTCAATCGCCCGGCGCGCGATAAAAATCTCACGGGCTTCTTTCGCTTCCGGATGTGCCACCATCGCCCCGATATTGGGTTCAATGGTGACGATATGCTGCAACGCCAGACGCTGCAATGCGGCCTGAACATGGTTGCGATTGGCTTTCAGCGCTTCAACAATCTGCGCTTCGACTAAGCGCCGACCGGGCTTTAGACGATGCTGCGCGATGGCCAGCGACAACGCATCAACAATACGCTGTACTTCTCGTTGTTTCGCGGTGGCGACCTGACTCATTCTGACCTCTTCCCGGGCTGATTATTGCCGTATCTTAACATCCCGGGCACCGGTTGCAGAACGGCTTGTGATGGAAATTACGCGCGCCCGGCGAGAAGGAAATTATTGCCAAATATCAATATTTAGCTAACAAGTATGAAGAGAGGCTTCTTACATCATTTGTTTTTTTGGTATAACAACTTTTCCAACCTGTCACACACCAATCTCTGCTATGAAAAGTTGCA
The DNA here is from genome assembly GCF_011395035.1 of Pantoea cypripedii. Lineage (NCBI taxonomy): Bacteria > Pseudomonadati > Pseudomonadota > Gammaproteobacteria > Enterobacterales > Erwiniaceae > Pantoea > Pantoea cypripedii. Next base: position 1,101,143 of record NZ_CP024768.1, on the reverse strand, counting down.
TACTAAGGACGCCTCATGGCTTTATCTGATTCAACCGGGGAAGACATTTCCCGTTCTGGTTCGGGCCGCATTTCAGGGCTGGCGCTGCTGGTAGCGAGCGCATTCTTTATGGAATTCCTTGATGGCACTGTCATCGCCACCGCGCTACCGGATATGGCGAAAGCGTTTGGTGTTTCAGCTGTCGATCTTAACATTGGTATCAGCGCTTATTTGCTGACACTGGCGGTGTTAATTCCGGCCAACGGCTGGGTGGCAGAGCGATTTGGTGCGCGGAATATCTTCACCCTCGCACTGAGTATTTTTACCCTGTCTTCGTTGTTCTGTGGCCTGACGCATAACGTCACAGAATTCATCTTGATGCGAATTCTGCAAGGTGTTGGCGGCGCCATGATGGTGCCTGTTGGGCGTCTGGTGGTGCTGCGTACCACACCTAAAAATCAGTTGATAAAAGCCATCGCCACCCTGACATGGCCAGCGCTGGTGGCTCCAATCATCGGACCGCCGCTGGGTGGATTTATCACCACTTACGCCAGCTGGCACTGGATCTTTTTCCTCAATGTGCCGCTGGGGATTATCGCCATCGTGCTGTCCCTGCGGATGATGCCGAATCAGTCGGCGCATGAACGACGTTCCTTCGATTTCACCGGATTTGTTGCCACGGGCGTCACGATGCTGTGCCTGGTCGCCGGGCTGGAAATGCTCAGCCAGCAAAGCGCGAACCTGGCAAGTGCGGCGGTGACAATTGCCATCGGGCTGGCAACGCTGGTCTGGAGCATCCGGCATTTGCGCCGCAGCCAGGCGCCGCTGATTGGGTTGTCATCACTTTCTGTGCCCTCTTTTCGCATCACCATGCGCGGCGGCTTTCTGCTGCGCGCCACCATCAGTTCTGCCCCGTTTATGCTGCCGCTGATGTTTCAGGTAGGTTTTGGTATGAACGCGTTTCAGGCGGGCTCTCTGGTGTTGGCAGTATTTGCTGGCAACCTGGCGATGAAACCAGCCACAACCCCGCTGATTCGTTACTTTGGCTTCCGTAAACTGCTGATTGGCAATGGGGTGGCATGCGTATTGACGCTGTTGTTATGTGCACTCCTCACGCCGACATCGCCGCATGTCATTACGCTGGTGCTGCTGTTTTTAGGGGGGCTGAGCCGCTCGATGCAGTTTACCGGGATTAGTTCTCTGGCGTTTGCCGAAGTGCCTGCCCAGGAAATGAGTTCGGCGAATACGTTATTCAGTACCTCACTGCAACTGGCAAATGGGCTGGGTGTAACGCTGGGCGCGTTGTGTATTCGATTGGGGACAGTACTTGGGGATGACTTAGGCTATGGATCGGTGCCCGGGATGGGATTTAAGGTGGGGTTTGTGGTGATTGCGGTTATTACGCTGATTGGGGTGCTGGATATGGTGAGGCTGGCCCCGGATGCGGGAAGGAGTGTTTCGGCGGGAAAATAAGGCGTTATTTGGTCGGGGATGTTGGCGTTACTTAAAGATCCCCTCCCTGAATTAATAATCACTCTTTTTCACCAACTATTTATCTTTATAGTTCCTGCTAACAAGACAAGTTAACCACTTGTAGTTACATTGAGTCTTGTAATTATATTTAGTTATCTCTTTAATCCAATTCTGACATTGAAATTTTCGACAAAATTAATCATGACAACCTCGCCATAAAAAGCTAACCTGTTATCCCCTTACAGGTTAACAAGGAGTTGTTATGAGTAAGAGAATGATATTCTTTCCGAACCGTCTAAAGCAGAGCAATCCCCACATTCATATGGTCTCATCTATACAGAAGATTTGGGTTGGATAGATCTGGGGCATGCACGAGGCTCTGATATTAAAACGCTATTGCAACATTTTCGCATTGGCGAAAACAGTAATAAGGAGACCTACAGAATCAAGTACCAACAGATGATGTTTATTGGTTCTCGTTTTATTGGCACAGGGCGTTTTGTTGAGTGGGAAATCCAACGTGGCAGAACCATAGCTGAGATATACAGTATTGCGCTAGCAATGATGATGCATACGGCTCATGCATTCGAACGTTGGCAAACCTATTTTAGCTGGGCGACTGATAGTGGTTTCAGCGCTGAGGATTTAGTGTCAAATCTCCTGGGTTTCTATTACGCTATATCACCTCAGAATTACCTCCATCAACTCAAACCGGTTTCTCAGGAAGCCGCACTTCGACGCTGGGATTACTATGGCCCTTTAGGTAAGTATAAGAACACCTCATTTTGCCCAATACTTTTTCCTGATCCTCAAATCCCTAGAATCAAACATCATCCTTACCGTGGTCAATTGCCGGTATGGATGCAACGCATAAAACCCTTCACTGAAGTTCAATCAGGCATTGCCTATCTTGTTAGCAAGAATGGTATTATCTTTAGCCTTCTTGAACCCAAACATGCTAAGGGTCAATGATGAAAATTGTGCGCAAACTGCCTGTTGTTTTGATTTTAGCTGTTCTTCTCATTTCATCCCTAATATGGGGAATGGGGAAGACGATTGATGCGCGCCCTGAATACCGACAGAACAATTTTTTCAGATATCACTATTTCACTGATGATCAGATAAAGAATGCCCCACGAATCAGCAATCACTATAGCTTTAGGTATCGAGCACAAGACGGCATGGTGCCATTGATGAGTAGTATTATTTTTAATGGTGCTACAGATGTCATGCCGTTAAAAAAATACGTTGAATCGCTCGGCTATAAGTATACGGGAAAAGATGAGGCATACGGTGAGCGCTGGGAAAATGAAAGGAGTAATGAGGTCTTTTTGCTATGGGTTAGCGAGGCCCTACAGGATTGAAAAGTAAGGCGTAATTATATGATTTATAGGGAGAAATCGTGTTTTGGTTTTGGGTCATGCCCCCAGAGGTGCCCCCAAATATCTGGACGATATCCGTTTTTGGTCAAAAAACTTACTCGCATAGGCACATCATCACTTTGGTGCTACCTAAATCGGTATGTAGTGTTTAGCTGATAAATACATGATCAATCGCCATATCAAGCAAGCTACGGGTCACATAGCCCACAATTCCTTTGAATACCTCTAATTCATATAGCTCTGAAAATGTTGGTGTGGCCGGGCAGCAGAATTAAGTAAAAGGACTGGAGAAGTCTAAAAAGCCGAGGCTATTGCAGCGTGGTGGGCAGCGAGCAGAAACACATCAGATAGAAGAATCTGCTTAGTCTAACCAGCAATCCCTGACGGATCTGAGTTGTAAGCCACATGTATTACATATGTTTATCAGAACCGCCTATAAAAAACATTAGGATCAATAATTAGGCTTCAATACCATCAAAGGCAATAAATCTTTTTTAAGATAAAAAATCAAAATATTTTATGTTAAAAAACAAAATTATCAGTCATTTGATTCAATTTAATAACAATATATAACTAGCTCGCACTGATAATTGATAAATAATTTAGCATGCTATATTTTATTCACGTCAGAAACGTTTCCATCTCGGATGATGTTAGTTAAACATTTAGAAGGAGTCTTTCATGATCGATAGGCTGGAGCTTACAAAAAACATTCAGTTTTATGATCTTATAATACCCGAAAACGATCCAACACGAGTCATATCAGATTTAGAGATATCTAACATTCTTAATGCTTCAGATGATAATATAGAACATCAAGGATTGTACCTATTAGATGAGTTTAGAGTTACAGGCAATTTGGTTAAAGATAATACGCCTTATAAATATTCAGTGCGTATATTCCCAACATTAAGACCCGTATATTTCATTTCTGATCTTGAAGGAGGTGATAACTATCAAGATAAAATATATGCCTTCATATTAATTTTGGAATTTGATAATCACATAGCCATAGTCAAGAAAAGCTGTGCAAACATTACGGAACAGATAGAAAAAGATTTTAATTTAGTATCTAGTCATTTACTAGCCAGTACATTTAATGATTCTGATGTTTCATTCCAAAAAATCTCGGCTAGAACCATGACAAATTCAGATAAAGCAATCAGGGCCCGTTCGTTCGAGTCAGCAGATCTGAAAGGTTCATTTTCTACTCATGCTGCCGGTAGAACCATACCTTATTATATGAAACTTAGACAAGGAGCTATAATAAAAACCATCTCAGGTTCAGGAAGATTAGTAGAGGCTTCACAAAGGGTTAACCTAGATGAAATTGCAACTTGGTCATATAATCAGTTGCTATTGATTAAACAAGGCGGTGGAGTAAAAGACTTTTTAAATTCATTTGCAAAACAAAAAGAATTGAGCGAGGTGCTAGCTTTAACTCAACCAAATGCTCTATTAATAGAAAGCACTTCTTTATATGAAAAGCTTCAATCAGAAAATGCAAGGATAAAATATAAACTACCTGATGGATCAGATGAGTTTTTAAGTACACTGCAGATTAACAGATTACTGAGAAAATTTGAAAAGGTTTATGAGATACAAGCGGATTTATCTATCCCGGTTGAGGTAGGCAATGCAAAAATAAAAAAGAACAGTAAAACATTGACTATTGACTCTACCTTGCTGAGAAAACTAAAGGTTATCTCTAATAATAAAGAGATGACACTACAGAGTTTTATTTATAAAAACGGATTCTATAGCATAACATTCAATGATCCACGCTATATGTACTTCATGGGCAATTGCTTTGAGGACTCATCTGGAATATCTGAAATAAACAGCATTCTTGAAATGCTGGTACCACAAAAAAACATGAAGGCCGTTTCAAGTGAAAAAGGTGTCTTCTCTAAGACAATCACTGATTTCTCCACGAATTCAATGTTTTACTTTGTTGAGAATATACATAGCAATGATGATTATGTTTTCTGTGATGATTTAGGTAGCGAATGGGCAGACCACATAACATTCAATAAGCAAGAATCCTGCATTTGCTTTATTCACTCCAAACATGGAAATAAAAGCACGTCTGCAAGCAAATTACACGATGTTGTCGGGCAAGGTATTAAAAACCTTGGCTACATGTATTTTAGCTCCACCGACTTCATGAAAAAGGCAAAGAGTAAGCTTAAGAAAAAATACAAAAACCAATCAATAACCACTGAAATTAACAAAATAAGAAAAGGCGATCCAAAACAATTAAATAAATATCTGGGTGAGTTATTAAAGGATGTTAAGTTACATCGGAAGTGCATTTTAAGCTGCTCTTTTATTTCTAAAAAAGAGATTAGAAAAGAGTTTATAAAACTACGAAATAAAAAACCCACAAAACCACATGTGACTCAATTACTTTGGATATTATCTTCGTTCTCTCATGCTGTAAAAGATGCCAATGCTGTGCCTATCATATATTGCGATGATTAGAGAATAAACCAGAGGGGGTGTAATAATCCTCTCTGGAACCCCATATCGTCCTTATTTACCCTCGCCAGCATTTCTAGACCTCTCAGTTGATGATATTTTCGTAATTTCCTGCTCAAATTAGCACTTCCAACCCATGTTTTTGCACAACAGAGAGTAGCTTCAAAGACATCCCGCTCGGGCGTTTCATCCCGGTTTCCCATTTCTGAATTGTCGAAACGCTGGTATTCAGATAACGGGCAAAAACCGGCTGACTCACGTTGAGTCTTTCACGTAATCTTTTTATTTCAGATGGTTGTAGCTCTTCCACTTCTTCGATGCAGGTTGCATCAAAGCTACGCATGGTTTCCTGTGGGATCACACCGGCTTTAAACATCCCGGCAGCTGCACTATGGATAGCTTCAGATGCAGGGCTTTTGAATTTAGTTTTTGCAGTCATAGCAAATCTCCACCAGTTCTTTAATCTTCATGTGTGCTGCAATGTTCTGAGCTGGGAGAGCAGCGTAATGCTTTGCCAATTCACGGAATCCAGATAGTTTTTGAGAATCAACGTTCGCTATGTCCTGCCAGTTTTTACTATAGCACCTGGTGCTATACATATCATCTTTTCTTTCGATGAAAAGCATCTTTATGGCGGATGTTTAGCTACGAAATATGTTGTCATCAATACCCACCCATCAATATGATTTATATATACTTTTTACGTATAAAGTGTTGCCAGAAATCTTTTATCTCTGACATTAAGTTTTCGTACTAATGTCGGTGAGCCGTGGTAAAAAGGGCTGGCGATATGAAGGGAAGCATCAAAACGACACCTCATGCAAGATCGTTTGATTTTTAAGCGAAAAAGTGTAGATTTGTACATCTCAGTGGACGTCAGCCGCATCAAGCAAAATTGTCTCTAAATGGACGTACAATTGGTGAGCGATTAGACTATCCACATATATCTCACGTCATGGAGGCTGAATATGATTTCACATTCGCCACACACAATCTCAAACAGAACCGAGCGTATCGGGAGCTTTTCTGTGCCTGGTATTACGGGAGATTTTGAAGTGAGAAGCATGAAAAATCGCAAAGAACGCCCATTGTTCATGGTGTTACGTTCTGACTGGGAAAACACCCCAGTCTACGGAAAGGTTAACCCTGTAGTTGAATTGACTATCGAGAAAAACGGTAAACCGCATCCAGTTAGCCAAGTCTCACTTTGGCAGGATCTGAAAAATCTGGAAGTGAACTTTTCTCAACGTGTATTAGAATTTCTTTCTAAGAATGGATTCGCTCGTCAATGTCACCAAATCTGATAGATCAACACGAAAAAAATTTGTACTGGCCGGATTCTGTGGATATGGATTCCGGCCATTTTGTATGGATTGGAATTACCAGTAGCGATGGAAAAATTTATAACGGGCTGCTGGAAGATTATCAAAATAAAATGGCATCTATCTACGTTAGAGATGAGCTATCAGGTGATCACATCGCCAGTTATGTTCTGTCATTTGAATTAACGCCGCCGTCTGATTTAGGCACGCGTATTCCTCAAGTTGAATCCGCGTACGTTGATCCTGAATATCAAGGTGGAGGCATCACTGTTGCTACTTATAAAGCTATCATTGAGCATTATGGTGCTGTAATCAGCGACACTCATCAAACTGAAGATGGAATGTTACTTTGGCTGTTTGGTATTCCCAAAGAAAATAGTCTGGAAATTACTCCGTTAACTGTAATTGGCGATCGGTGCGAATTTAGAACCGATGTAGCGGGTCAAAAACTTGTTTATCAGGCAGATATACGAGCAATGCTGGCCGTTGCAGATACTATTTGGGGTAATCCAGATAGCGTGCCTTTAACCGATCCTGCAAAACTTGGCTTTACTCCAACCTGGAGAAATCTTAGCGACCAAGTCCTTGCCGCCAAAAAAGCCGAAAACAAGCATGGGTAACTCCGGGGATAACGGATATTTAGGAAATGTGATTTCTACATTGTTCCGCACTTAACTCTGTTATCCCATTATATCTTTACCACTCCCAGCATAGAAAAAACTATTGAACCTGCTAGCTCGTTGTCGTAGATTTGACCACGAAAACCCGCTGTCTACGACAGCCATCCAATGCTTCTGCACTCTGAGAGAAGCGCCTTCGGGTGAGTGCCAGTCAATGTTTCGTATGACCTGAGAGAAACGCCTTTGGGTGGTCAAATATCCTTGTAGCCTGAAAGAGGATGCCCTTGTGGCGGAACCCCTTTTTAACCTTTGAGAATTGGGATCACAATTGTGATGAAGGTCAGGAGCTAATACACCGCGTCAAACGGCTTATTCCGAGCGTTTCGAATATCAGCAAGCATCACATTCGTATGATTGTGTGGGAGCTGATTACTAAATCTACTCTTCGTGACCAACGGCCTTCTAAGCCGTAGGTCTCGTACAAAGCTGTATTCATACTCAATCAGGATTGTTCCTTACATCCTGCCATCTGCATATCACTTTCTGGCGCGTATTAAACGCTGCTGGCTGCGCCTTGCAATGCCGTCAGGCATCTGCATGCGCCTGCCCTGCTGCGTGTTAATACGTGGCGTCACTTTTTGCGTGCTAACGCATGAAAGTGACGCCACAGCGTACCCCGCCGCCAGTTGTTTACCTCTGCCCCTTACATCCGGGGCACTGAATCTGACACCGCGCTTTACGCGCTAACTATCCATTTTCACAGGAGATCTGAATTGTTGCCGAGGCAGGCTTAAGCCTGGGGATTACCTGCAATCGCAGGCAGTTGCACCGAGTGCATCACTGACACCCCGCAATACCTCAACTGCACCCACTCTGGCGCACAGGCAACGTTCAGCACGGAAACAGCATTGCTGTTACCGCTATTAGCCATGCGCCAGAGAAGCAATTCGGTATTGAATTTTAAAAGGAAAAATAACTGATGAGTCAGACAGGAAGAGAAATGAAGCAACTGGCGAAGCAGGTCGGGGGCAGTCATAAAACGGTGCATGACCGTATTCGGATCGCCGACCAGTTTAGCCGCCATTTGCTGGCACTCAATATTCAGGTACGCAGCGTCAAGTATCTGAAAGCCAGGCATATCGAAAGCTATATCGCCGCACGCCGTTCACAGGGAATCGCTCCGCGTACCCTGCAAAACGAAATGGCCGCATTGCGTTCCGTATTACATCAGGCCGGACGGGAAAAGCTGATGTCCTCTGAAAGACTGACAAACCGGGCATTAGGTCTCGGTGGATGCAGTCGGGCTGGAACGAAATTAGCCATTTCATCAGAAAAATATCAGCAAATTATTCAGAAGGCTGAACGGCTCGATGAAGGATTAGCGGCGGCTTTGCAACTGTCGCGTTTGCTGGGATTACGGTCGCAGGAAGCAGTTCAGTGTTCTGCCTCCCTTAAAACATGGCAGAAGCAACTGAGTCAGGGTGCTGAACGGTTAAGTATCGTTTTCGGCACCAAGGGAGGCAGGCCACGAGAAACACGGATTTTAAATCATCAGGAGGTCAGTAACGCAGTAAACCATGCCCTGAGCGTTGCCCGGCAACGTAACGGCAAACTTATCGATAAAAGCAGCCTGAAAACAGCGATGAATTTCTGGCGCGCTGCAACCACCCGCATTGGTCTGACAGGGTCTAATTCCCCTCACAGCCTGCGTTACGCATGGGCACAAGATGCCATTCGTTTTTATCTGGCTCAGGGCTTCAGTCGCAAAGAAGCCAATGCGCTTACCTCAATGGATTTAGGGCACGGCGATGGCCGGGGCCGCTATGTCGAACGTGTATACGGCCTTCAGGGAGAAAAATCATGAGCAGACACACTCTTATCCGCCTCAGAGACGTCATGGCTAAAACCGGTTTCAAACGCGCATGGATTTACAACTTGATGAGCAGGAACGAATTTCCTCAATCGGTAAAACTGGGTATCCGCTCTGTCGCCTGGGTTGAAAGCGAAATTGACGAATGGATCGCTAATAAAATCAATCAACGTGACGGGGTGCAATGATGCTGAATTCATCTTTTTCCCTGGCGGGCGTTTTTCAGTATAATCAGCACGCTGCGGCAAAATCCGCAGCCGGAATTGGCGTTCCGAATTCCCCAACGATACCCAAATATACCCACAGAGTATATTTGGGTAAGGCTTGTGCACACCTGTTGTCAATGGTGGCTCGGGCAGGGCTTCCGAAAGGAAGGCCGGAATCAGTTGGGGCCGGTACGCCAACCCTGTTCGGGCTACCACCCAATGGGATTGGCGTCTCTGGTGGTAGCTTTACACATACCCCAACTGAGGCGGCCATATGGCTACTACCCTTCCTTGTCTGTACCCGCAATACATCCGTACCCATCCGGGGGTGCGCCATGTATGACTCTACCCCACTCTCTGCTGAAGAAGTTCTCGACCACTGTCGCGCCCTGGCATTCGCTATCGTCGAGCTGGATCAGTCCCTCGTAAAAGAGCTGCTCATGTATGTTCTTCATGTCAACACCACGACTGGCTGGCCGTTTTTCAGCACGCGTTTTGCCCGGTTTTCACCATTTTCGGTGTCCGCTTTTTAGCATCTATTCTTCGGCTTCTTCCTTCACCGCCGGTTTTGGTACTGCACCAGCCTTACGTTTATCTTTAAGACGGTAACTTTCCCCTTTGATGTTCACTGTGGTTGAGTGATGCAGCAACCTGTCCAGGATCGCCGTTGCCAGTACGTGATCTCCGAACACCTCGCCCCAGTCCGTGAAGCTCTTGTTGGACGTCAGGATGATGCTCGCTTTCTCGTAACGCCGGTTCAGCAGACGGAAGAACAGGTTCGCTTCGTCACGCGTCATCGGCAGGTACCCGATTTCATCCAGTATCAGCACCCGCACGTAGCTCAGCTGCTGCAGCTGACGCTCCAGACGGTTTTCCTGACGTGCTTTCACCAGCGTCGCCATTAGCTTGTCCAGCGGCATGAACAGTACCCGATGACCCGCGTCGGCAGCTTTTACTGCCAGCGCCACGGCAAGGTGCGTTTTTCCGACCCCGGGTGGCCCCAGCAGGATGACATTTTCGTCACGCTCAACGAACACCAGACCCGCCAGCTCACGGATGACCTTCTGGTCTATACCCGGCTGGAAGCTGAAGTCGAACTGCTCCAGCGTCTTCACCCACGGCAGCCGTGCCGACTTCAGCCGCGATTCGAGCCCCTTATGCCGCCTGCCGTTCCACTCGTGGGCCAGCACCCGGGTCAGAGTCTCCCGTGCGTTCAGTTCTTCCTTTACTGACTGTTCCAGCAGGTTGTCCACCGCGTCCGTCAGGTGCTCCAGCTTCAGCCGCTGCAGCAACTCGTTAAGCACGTTCATCGCAGCAGCTCCTCATAGTCCGCCAGCGGTCGATGCTCAACATGGCAGGTACGTTCCCACAGCGGCTTATGATGTTCTGGCACCGTCTGCCAGACCCGCCCGACGCTGAGCTGGTGCGTGGCGATAAGCACGTCATCGCCGAACACCCGCAGCTCATCGTCCAGCGTAATGCGGATGGTCACCGGCCTGCCGCACCAGGCCTCCGGCACGCTATAGCGGCTGCCGCGAACTTCGATATATCCATCCCACGCCGCCTGCCGGATGTCGTGGTAGCTGGTATCGAAGTGGCCTGCGGGTAGCGATGACAGATGAGGCCTCTCCTGTGCGAAGCGTGCTGTCGGTGTCTGTCCGAACCGGCGCAGCAGTCGGGCATCGGCGACTTCAGCGAGCCACTGCAGCATCAGCTGGTTGAGGTGGACCAGGCTGTCGAACTGCTGCCAGCGCACGAAGAAGTTCTCCTTCAGGTACTTCACCATGCGCTCAACCTTGCCTTTGGTCCGGGCCCGCCGGGGGCGGCAGGCCCGGGGTGTAAAACCGTAGTGCTTTGCCAGCTGCAGGAAGCCGTCATTGAACACCACTTCACCAGTGCGGCTGTGCTTCAGCACAGCCGCCTTCTGGTTATCAACCAGCACAGTTTTCACGCCGCCGCCGAAGTAGCAGAAGGCGCGCACCAGCGACTCATAGGTGTGCTCCGCATCCTGACTGTCTGTGGCCCAGACGTGGAAGCACCTGGCAGGGTCTCGAAGCGGACGGTCTGTTTTGAGGGACGCATTGCGCGCTTCGGGTGGATATAGTAGCGCAGTGTGGAGCAGCAACCGGTGTACCCCAGGAGGCGTATCTCCTGGAAGATCACCGAGGCATTCCATACATGCTCCCTCAACCGCTGATCGATGTAAGGCATGAAGGGTTTAAGTTTCTTCATAGGCTGGCGGTCTGGCCTTGCCGGTTTACTTTGTTGTTTAAGGTGACGTCTGACCGTGCGTTCAGAACATCCGACGTGATGAGCGATGTCGATAATATGTGCGCCATGAATGCGCATCTGCTTTATCATGAGATGGTCCCCTCTGCTTAACATGCGGTTTCTCCGGATGGTGTAGGAACCTTAAGAGAAACCCATGTTGGGTGGAGTGGACAAAATTCATGCTGATTTTAGGACTTATATCAGTCGCGCCGACA
>NZ_CP024768.1:862702-1089224 GCF_011395035.1 Pantoea cypripedii | reverse complement strand
CCTGAGAACAATAAGCATGGCCCCTGTCCCATCTGCGGCGGTAAAGATCGTTTCCGCTTCGATGACAAACAGGGTCGTGGCACCTGGATTTGTAATCAGTGCCGTCACGGTGATGGACTCGATCTGGTTGCAAAGGCCAATGCTTGTGATTTGTTATCTGCTGCCAGGTTAGTTGCCGGATTGACCTTAGCCCCATCAACTACGCCCGCCAGGGAAAAAGCGCCGCTTCGCCCGATTGGGGAGCGAGCGCAACGATTACTCTCGGCAGCCCGCGAGGGTAAAAGTCCTTACCTGGCAGGCAAAGGACACCTCCACAATGCCACGATGCTTAACGCCCAAAGCCCCCTGACCGTGGGGGGAGCTACGTTTGGCCATGACGCATTGATTCTGCCTGTTCAAAACATCACTGGCGAACTTGTGGGTGCACAGCTGATCAATGCAGGAGGAGAAAAACGGTTGTTGCCAGGTACGCAGATGAAAGGTGCGTTTATCGCACTCAACACATCCCATGAAACCACAACCATCGTCATTACCGAGGGTTACGCCACGGCATTAACCCTCAGCCTGGTGGCGAACAATATGGTGGTTGCTGCGATGTCGGCCAATAACCTGCGTAATGTCGCTCTGGCCCTGAAAAAACGTTATCCCGATAGCTGCATTATCCTAGCTGGCGATCATGACCTGAATTCAGATGGCTCGGCAAATACCGGTATGGAGCAGGCAGTGCTGGCAGCTCAGGCGGTGAATGGCTGGGTGTCTTTTCCTCCCGGTGATATTGCCTGCGATTGGGATGATTATCGCCAACAGTATGGAATTGATGCCGTCAAAACTGCCTTTCAGGAACAGATGTATCAACCTGATTGTACTGAAATCCCACTCACCCGCATGGAGCAAACATACATGGAGTTAAGTACCGTGTTGCCACTGCGCAAGGGTTCTGATGGCTTTGATACCCGTCAGGATTATTTGATTAAAGGCTACCTGCCAAGCTCATCTGTCACCAGCGCCTATGGTGCCAGCGGGTCTTATAAATCGTTCCTCGCTGTATCCTGGGGATGCCATATCGCCACCGGGAAACCCTGGGCAGGCAAACCGGTGACGCAAGGCGCGGTGATTTACGTAGTAGGCGAAGGCGGTATCGGTGTTCCCCGCCGTATCCGGGCATGGGAAGAAACGCTGAATGGTGGAAGCCCTATCGATTCGCTGTATCGTGTCGATTGCCCTATCTTCCCGGCCAGCCCGGAGAGCGTGCAGCAGGTGATCAAAGCGGCCAATGACGTGAAAGCAGCGACCGGCATGCCAGTGCGGTTGATTATCCTCGACACCCTCGCCCGCTGCTTTGGTGGTTCTGATGAAAACGCGGCCAAAGATATGGGCGCATTTATTCAGGGCTGTGATTACATCAAGGCAGCAACTCAGGCCACCGTACTGATTATTCATCATTCCGGGAAAGATCAGGAGAGAGGCGCGCGTGGTTCCAGTGCGTTCCGGGCTGCATTAGATGTTGAATTCAATGTGCGTCGGGAGGGTGAAGGCGGTGCGCTGATCCTCAGCTGCACCAAGATGAAGGATGCAGAGGAGCCGCCCCGCCAGGCTTACGATCTTTTCCCTGTAGATCTCTATATCGACAACGATGGCGACCAGGTCAGTTCTCTGGTCCTGAAAGATGAAGGAAGGCCAGTTAGTGAGGCAGATGATGACAGCAATCCAGAATTGGCCGGAATTTCACGTCTGACTGAAAATCATCTGGCGCTCTGGCAAGCGATCCGTAAACGCACGGCCAACGGTGAACCATGCACTCGTGCTTTGCTTCGTGATGATATGAGGAAAATGGGATTCGATGTTTCCAAAAAATTTAACCGCTGGCTGGAAAAACTGGTAAGAGAAGGTCTGGTAATTTGCGACGGTGAACATGTCAGACCACTTCGTCAGGATCTTAAAGTGGGGGATTAAATGGGAGGTAAGTGGGGGAATCAGTATCAGTAACCGCTTTTGGGGCTGATTTCCCCCACACCCCATTTGTATATATACGCCAAGTGGTGGAAGTCTTGAAAAGTTCTTATAAACAACAAGTTATGGAAATATGGAAAAATGAAGTGGGGGAAAGGTGGAGCGCCTACAAAGCGGGTTCAAAATGGGGGAAATACTGGCCTTGCCCCAAAGAGCGGGATTCGCTCTTACTGTCACTATAAAAAGCTTTCCGAGCACCTCAGGGCGGAGAAGTGGGCGCTCGCGTCACCTACATAGGTGCAAGGAGCTGTCCATTTTATTACCTAATTGATTTAGTCAGAATGAGAGGGACAAACTTTCATTACTTACGATCATTCTTCTGTGGTTGATGACCAGCAATGAAGTAGTACCTACACCTGTAAAAATTGCATCTCCCTTAAAATAAGTCTGATTCTGATTCCCTGTTAAGTATCTGGCCATTTCCAAATCTTTTCCCTGTAAAATTACAGTTATGTTGGATTTTCGTACTCCAATGAAACTCATTCCTGCATCACTGAGCAGAGGAGGCATACCGGAGAGAATAAAAAATAAAAATATAATAAAGGCACTAATTGATAATGCGTACTTTTTTTTGTTCTCTTTCCTAACCTTTCTATCGAAATAAATATTTGGAATTAATGTAATTAAAAACGCCGTCATAAACACTGACAAAAAAACAGACTGAGCCTCAACCTTTCCAGACTTAATTGCTGAAAAAATGACAAACCCTCCAATGAGTGAGACTAAAAGATGACCCAATAGAGGGTCATAAATGCTCAACTTTCTTGCCATTCTATATGTTCCTTTCATGCTGTAAAATAACCTCCCACTTTTAGTCTTTTTGCTGCTGAGAATCAGTAAAATACTCCTCATAAAAAGATTGGAAGCGACAACCGACATGGAATACCAGAGCAACAGAAAAAATCCCAAGAACAGTGAAAATGAAGTTATTACCATAAGGAAGAAAATCACGTCTGACAGAGATAACCCGGTAGGGAAAAAGTCTATTCGCATACAATAGAACATAAAAACAACTACCCCTGATCCTGTCAGGAAAAGATAGATATTCTTTGCCATACTCATGGTTAAAATGTGTTTTAATGAAACCAATTTACGTCCTCTTTTATATGTTGTCATAATGTGATAACTTGACTGCCCTCCTCTGGCAGAGCGCCTATACTATATACTCTAGGAAATTTTTCCGTCATAGGCACACTATATTTTTTACGAGTTCGAGGACAACCCGGTCAAGCATAGATGATATCTATGCCTTTGGTGTCTGATACTTCACACAATGGGTAGTTATTCGCCTTTCTTGTGATAATGTTCTTTTAGATGGGAGGTTGAGATTTTTTTCAAGTATGACACGTTGTCGTTTATCTTCTTTTCCTATTGATTTAGCAATCGGATTCGGACTTGGTTTAATACCTATAAAATTCCCCTTGAAGTTTCCGATAAATTTAAACCTGTATACTGTGATAGTGGCACTAAGGATGTAATAGAGGCATAAGAAATAAAATCCAAAGCCTAGAATGCAGAAACCTGCTGTTCATCATATTATCAGCCTATAAATTTTTCTGTAGATGTTCAGGGAGAGTGAGCTGCCTCTTAGCTAATTAATGTACCGTGATGCCAGCATCACCAAGTTTTGAGGAAAATCACTCACAGCAAGATCTTGGGCTATCTTTGAGCGATAATCTGACATTGATACTTTACGGCTGATAATAAAGTTGTCTGATTACCCGATTATATTTATCCATATTATCTGAGTACTGGCCTCGCAAAAACCATCTGATGTATGTTGTGTCAGTCAAAAAAGATGAGAACAATGACCGCCCCCCCTACCGGAACTGAACCCGTATACCCTGTTAGCTGAAGACGATTTCTAAGGAGTAAAGAACTATGAAGCGATACAAAGTGAAGTCCAAGAAGGACACCAAAAAAAGCAGCAAGGAAAAAATATCACCCAGTTTAACATCACATCGATAGTGAGTTAAAGATCCTCAAGCATAGTCCTGTGCTGACCAAACGAGCCAAATCTATTGGGATAGACCGTAGATGATTATGCAGAAATCATTGGAACGTTGCAGCACTATATGGCAACACAGATTACAGAGTACGATATAAAGGTATTTATAGTTCTAAGTTCTAAGTTCTAAGTTCTAAGTTCTAAGTTAATTAAATATTTCCGTGAATCGACAGGACGATTAGTGAATATTTACTTAGCGCCACCTTATTATTTTCGGACAACGCTAAGCATATTACATATAGTTGACAGCATATCACAAGCTAAAATGAAGATTAAGTGAGCAACTTGATTTACTCCTCCTCATTTTGGTCCGCAACTCTCGCTTGAATGGATTTATATTCAGCTCTCAAAGAATCATATTGTGAAGCATTTAAAATCCTATTTGAATTTAACTCAATAACATTAGCATCATGTTTGAATTCATTTAATGCATCATTCTCCATTGCACACAGTATTATCTGATAATCCTGAGGGACACTACGCATTAGTTCTTTAATGACGGTTTCATAACGGTGTCCCGCCTGCTCTTGCTGGTTAGGCGTATCAATGACGAAAGGAGGCACTATGCAAGTTTTAGCACCATGTATTTGTTGCAGCACAGAGAGTTGATAAGCAAGTAATCCTCTGGCGGCCTCAGCAGCACCACCACCAAGCAACTTTTTGTAATCAGTGGGCGATTTTACTTTGCTAAGATCTATTCCTGTTGAACCTAGCGCTTCAATGTTTCCCAGCAGTTTTGACATAAAGGAAGAGTTCAGTTCTTCCTTTTCTTTAGTTGTAAGAAGTTTTCTCTGGTCTTTTTTTAATTCCGTGATGGAGATGTTGGCTTTGCTGATTTTGAGATCTTCACTATCAATTTTAACTTGAATGTTTCTTGAGACGTTTTCAGTGGATATAGTATCTATTACTTGCGCAATGAGACCTTTTTCACTCGAATTGTCATCGGTAATGTACTTCTTATTTATTCTTTCAATTTCATTACTAGCAAACTGAGCACCCTCATTTAATTTAGCTAATGATGATTTAAGTTCAGATATTTTATATGCTATTGAGTGTGCCTCATCAAGTAGCGAATCCTTTTCTGATAGAAGCAAAGCTCTGTTAGGCAGTGAGTTATCATGAAGAGTACCACACAATGGGCACTCTAAATTATCCGTAGGAATGGACTCTACCGCAAATTTATAATCCTCTTCAAGTTCGCTTGCAGAACTGGTAGCTAACTCATACTGCCTTTCGAGATCATAAATATTTGAAGTGATCGTAGCCTGAGCATCATAAAGCTTAGTTTGGTAGTCGATCAATTCGTGAAGCTCGGTGTTTATCTCTTCCTGAATTCTACTGAATTCCTCATTATCTAGGGCTATGGGAGCATCGGCTGAATTATCAACTATAACTTCAACTGCGCTTTGGAGTTTCTCTATTTTTTCTGCTGATTCCTTTTTGACCTCACTGTATTCATGAATATTTTCTTCAATGTCAAAATGCTCTGGCTTAAGATAACCAGTAAAGTATTTTATTAACGAATTTTTCCAGTTGGCGTACTGACCTAGTTTTTCGAATGAATCCCAAGGTGAACTCCAGCTTTTTATCTGATCGATATAGAATGGTAAAAAGTAATAGGCTGGTGGAGGCGTTTCTAAGTTTCCATCACTACGATTTGGAAGTTTCATTTTAAAGCTAACAAGACCTGATAGGTCTTTTGAAAAATCACCAGTTACATGCATATATCTTCTCGCTTCACCACCGATCGCACCCAAAATTATTGAGTGGCCTCCTCGGCAAGAAAAGTATTCTTTTTTATTTATAGTGAAATATAAGATAGATTTAATATCATTTGATTTCCATTCTTCATCGATAACAGGGTCGCATCCTAGAGACCACAGTAAGCTCTTGGCTAGGGTGGACTTACCAATACTGTTATCTTTTCCGGTAATTAGATTCAATCTCTTCGGGAACGTGAACTGATTCGCAAGTCTTTTCGAATCTGATATCAGAACCAATCGTTGAAATGTCAAGCTTCTCATTTTTCTTGTTCCTTAAGTTTCGAATTAATAATTTATAGTGATCTTTTGTGTTTCTTATATTATTCATGTATCACCTTTAAAAAACAGTAAATTATCTCGCAAAGTATATCGTCATATTCTGGAATTTGAGCTTCAATATTCAGTTCTTTAGCTTTCACGATAACTGACTCTATGTAATCCCTAGTTTCTGTAAAGCCTTGCTCTGGAACACTACTGAGCGCCCGCTGAGCTATTCTCATTATATTCATATCAAAAGCTGAAGCATGCCCGACTCGGCGTAAGAAGAGTTTTTTTATTCTTTTATTAATTTTTAGATAGGTTAAGGTGTTCCATTTCATGTCATTTTTAGCCAAATACTCAAAGTCTTTCTCAAAGTCTTCAAATTTTGGGCTTGTTGTGTTAACTGCTATGACATCCTTTACCTTATGAGATGTGAGAGACTTATCCTCTACCATTTTTTCCCATACAGTAAAGTCATAAGTATTCTGCCCTTTGCGATGAATCTCATCGATGATTGCCCTATAAATATTGACGGCATTACAATGACTATTTGGGAATATTTCATTTACTAATTCAGCAAACCTGCCAATAACAAATTCTTCTTGATTCTCGAGCTTTATTTTTGGGACGATGAATTTCAGATGTTCTGGCAGGATGTCTATCCCAAGCTCAGCTTTTAATTTCTTAGTCAATCCCGATAGACAATCTACGCTAAGGTCACCTGAAGTTATAATATCTAGCTTTAACTTATTATCTTTTTGATCTAACGAGAAACCACTTGAGGATACAAGACCTATTTCCGTAATTCGTGTTTCATAATCAGTACCTATGCATGAGCTTAATAGCTTGCCTAAAATGGAACTCTTAGGCCCATTAGCACCTTTTTCTCGTTTAGTTAGGGCGTCAGAAGTATAGGGATTCCCAGTGTTCTTTACTTGAAATAATTCAAATCTTGCCAAATTCCCATACAATGAATCTGCTATAACAACATCCTCATGATGTTCAATTAATAATGCATAGTCAGAATTGGACTTATGCTTTTCAATTATTCTGCATAAAGCCCAATGATATTGGAAATTATATTTCCCAAATGTAGTTGCCCCTGAAGTTTCTCTTTGAGCATGACCTAAAATATTACTTCCCATTGATAAGCCCATCCTTCTAGTGGAGATGACTCGAATCACTATTAATTTTTCTTACCAATTTAATTTAGGACGGACCCAAAGTCTATGAAATCGTTCGCTCAACCACCCCGAAGCAGGTACATGGCGCGAGCGTACCGAAGCTCAGAAAGTCCAACCGTGTTGCCCCCAATGACCAGCTCACATAGAAGTAATGACCGTAAGGGATTTCTCTGCCTCCCTGCACTCCCTATTCTGATGCACTTGGCTTTAGCATAATGCTAAGAAGTAGCAATCCAGATATTGCATATATCTGTCTCGGCAAGGCGCAACTAATACTTGAGCAGTAACATGAGGAAGAATGGAGTACGGCAAAACTCGTCAGACCGCTGGGTTGCAGTGTTAACCTCCACATAGAAGTAGAAAATATTAATAATATAATTTAACCATATATATTCAGTGAAAATTCATGGAAAATGTCGTCCATAACACCAGAAAAAATCATATATACAATATTAGTTACTGCAAATAAAACCATCCATTTTTATAAGTCTCATCCTCGCTTCTTCCCCTCATACAGCCCCGGAACATAAACATCCTCATCCAGCTCAGGCCAGTGAATCCCCTGTCCTGCTCCCGCTATTTGCCATTTATCCCTCTGCTCAGGCGTTCCAGCCGCCAAACGAGGAAAGTTCTCCAGCGGAATCGCCAACCTTTCTTTCCCCTCAGCCTGCACATACATAAAACCCCATGAAAAATAAACAGTTACCCCAGCCATAACCCTATTCCTTTTAATTAAACCCCATCCCTCAACCCATCCAAATAATCCGCATACCACTGAAGCATCACCCTCCTCCCATCCAGATACTTCGCATGGTTGTACGTCCCGCGGATCGTATTCTTATCCGCGTGCGCCAGTTGGGTTTCAATCCACGCCGAGTTATACCCCTGCTCATGCAAAATCGTGCTCATGGTATGCCGGAACCCATGCCCGGTAGCCCTGCCATCATAGCCAACCCGTTTGATCACCTGATTAATCGTGGCCTCGCTCATCGGCTTACCGGCGTCATTGCGCCCTGCAAACACATACTTACCTCGCCCGGTCAGCGGATGAATCTCTTCCAGCAACTCAATAGCCTGCCGGGATAGCGGCACAACATGCTTGCGACGCATCTTCATGCGCTCCTCGGGGATCTGCCAGATGCCTTTATGTAAATCGAACTCGACCCACTCGGCGGCGCGTAGCTCAATGGTACGCGTCCCTGTCAGCATCAGCAGCCGCGTGGCGTATTGGGTAACCATGCTGCCACCATAACCACACAGCGCCCTTAAAAATTCACCAAGCTCATTGTGCAGCAGATAAGGGAAATGCTTTTGCTTCGGGGATTTCAGCGCACCGGCCAGATCAGACACCGGGTTGTACTCTGCCCTGCCAGTTATGATGGCGTAGGCATAAATCTGCTTACACGCCTGACGGGTTTTCTTCAGCTTATCCAGCACGCCGCGCCGCTCCATTTTCTGCAGCACTTCGAGCATTCGGGTCGGTTTGATTTCAGTGACCGGCATCTTGCCAACATGGGGAAAGATATCTTTGCGCAGGTATTCAAGAATGTCGTTTGCATAGCCCTTTGACCAGCCCACGCGCTTGTACTCATGCCACTCCCGTGCCAGCGCTTCAAAGTTATTACAGGCCGCGAGGATTTTCGCCTGCTTCTCTTCCTGCTTCCGCGCGCCGGGGTCGCCACCGGCTGCCAGTATCCTTTTCGCATCTTCGCGTTTGCCCCTCGCCTGAGCGAGCGACACCGCAGGATAGAGGCCGAAGACCACGCGCTTCTCTTTTCCTGCATAACGGTATTTAAGCCGCCAGCTTTTGCCACCGCTGGGGAAGATTTCCAGGTACAGACCGCCGCCGTCAGCCAGTTTCCAGGCTTTCTCTTTCGGTTTGGCGGCCTCGATTTGACGGACGTTGAGCTTCATGTGGGGGCATCTCACTCCATTGAACAGGCCAGTGCCCCCAATGATGCCCCCTTAAAAGTAAAGTTTTTAACGGTACTGAATAGAAATTAAAAGACCGGGGATGCAGCAATGACAAGGGTTGCCAGGGGATTCACAGACTAAAAAGGAGATAAGAAGAAGAGGAGATGGCACGCCCTACAGGATTCGAACCTGTGACCTACGGCTTAGAAGGCCGGTGCTCTATCCAGCTGAGCTAAGGGCGCATATGCGGTTGCGTCGAATTATACGTTGGCACGTTGTCGCGTCAACGTTTTTGCACCCGCTAAGTGCAGAGTGATGATCATATAACCAATCGCCCCTTAGTGACTATTGCGATATTCGCTCAGCGACATCAGATTACTCTCCCCTGTCGTCTCATCTTCCAGTTCGATTCCACATGGATTGAAAACAGTTGCAACCGTTTGCTGGGCATCTGTGCCGCATCGCGATAACAATGCCAGATGTGATGATGACGGGCAGAAAAGAAAGTAATGTCTGAACGCGGGCTGCCACTGAGGCTGCCTTTTTCTTTTTTATCAGCCAGAAGCATACCAACATTAATTTTTTCGTTCAGATATATCCAACCTGTTTAAGACAGGTAAAAAAACCTTAATCAGTATTAGTCGACGAATAATTTAGCGATTTTCTGGCGATTGGAGCCCTCTCTGATTCGTTATCCTACGGACAGAAACCGATGCAGTATTCGATGCACCCTACGGCCAAAAGAGACGACTTCATTTGCAAACACTATCCCCCCTCTCTCCGGACCACAACTCAACGCCCAGGGCTTTTGACGCGACACAGTTCCTTGGGCTGGCACCGTTTTTACGCATGAGTATTGCGGGCGATGAATGTACTCAGATCGCACAGGAACTGGTCAAGCGCGCTGAGAAAAGTCCTGATGACGCGGTATTGTGGATGAATCTTTCCACCGTCATGCAGTGCCTGCAATGCACTGACCTGGGACTGACGATTCAGAATCAGGCCCTGGCGATGCAACAGGTTTACACCCTCAGGGCTGCGCAACAACCAGCCAGGCTGCGTTTACTGATGCTGATGGTTCCCGGCACGCTTTCCGTCAATGTCCCCCTCGACTGCCTGCTGGAAAACAGCGATATCGAGCTGATTTATTACTACATTACGCCAGAAGCCCCGTTTGAATCCCCGATCCCTGAACACGATCTACTGATGATTGGCATCAGTGCCACCACCGAAAATCTGTTCCTGCTGCAACAGCTTGAAAGCATCGCAAATCAGTGGCCGGTACCGGTGATCAATGCACCGCAACACATTCCGAGTTCTGAGCGCCATACAGCCAGCAGGATGTTGCAGAACAAACCAGGTTTAACCATCGCGCAGGCACATCCGGTGACATTTTCAACACTGGCCGCAGTTGCTGCCGGAAAAATGACACTGCGCGATGCCCTGCCCGACAGTGACTTCCCGGTGATCCTGCGCCCGGCAGGGTCACATGGCGGTCATGGTCTGGAGAAAATAACCAGCCAGGACGAACTGGCCGGATATCTGACGCGCGTTAAGGTTGAAGACTATTTCCTGTCTCGTTTTATTGATTACAGCAATGAAGATGGTCAGTTCCGCAAGTACCGTATTTCGCTGATCGACGGTGTGCCTTATGCCTGCCACATGGCGATTTCATCACACTGGATGGTGCATTACGTCAATGCGTCCATGTACGAAGATCCGCAAAAACGTGAAGAAGAAGCGGCTTTTCTCGATCACTTCCAGGATTTTGCAGACCGTCACCAGCAGGCGCTGAAAGCGATTTACGACACCACGCAGCTCGATTATCTGGGAATTGATTGCAGTGAAACACCGGAAGGCACACTGCTGGTGTTTGAAATTGACCCGGCAATGGTCGTCCATGCAATGGATCTGGAAGAGATGTTCCCGCATAAACAAATCCACATGAACAAAGTTAAAACAGCATGCCGCGATTTGCTGTTATCCCGTGCCTTTGCGCACACCGACACATCTGATGATGCGTTAAAAGGACAAAAATAAACATGATTTCACGTAACGCCCTGAATTTCTCCGGTGGCCCTGGGGCATTACCGGAAACGGTTCTCGCACAGGTTGAAGCTGCAATAAAAGAAGTGCCAGAAGTTGGCCTGTCCATCCTCGGTATCAGCCATCGTTCTGACTGGTTTGCTGCAGTTGTTGAAGAAACTGAAAACAACATTCGCACCCTGCTGGGACTGTCGAAAGATTTCCACATCTTGTTCCTGCAAGGCGGTGCCACGCAGCAGTTCTCTATGGTGCCGATGACACTACTGCGTGGTCAGAAACACGCCGCTGAATATCTTGATACCGGTTACTGGAGCAGTAAGGTTGTCACTGAAGCTCGCCGCGAAGGCCCGGTTAAAGTGCTCTGGAGCGGTGAATCTTGCGGATTTAACCGCCTGCCCGCTGATGATGAACTCGATTTTTCACCGGACGCACCTTATCTGCATTATGTGTCGAACGAGACGGTTGAAGGGCTGCAATTCCAGCGCATACTGGGCCGCGATGATGTTCCGCGTGTTTGCGATATGTCCTCTGATTTCCTGTCAAAACCTTGCGATGCCAATAAATTCTCGGTGATTTACGCCCATGCCCAGAAAAACATCGGTCCGGCAGGCGTCACCATCGTGCTGGTACATGACACCGTGGTAAAAGCCTCTTCTGAGGAGCTGCCCTCGTTCCTCAACTACCGCCGTCAGGTGGAATCACATTCCAATCTCAACACCCCCCCGGTGTTTGCAATTTACGTTGTACTGCTGGTCACCCGCTGGTTACTTAATGATGTTGGTGGTCTGGAAAATATGGCGCGAACCAACCGCCATAAAGCTGAGTTGCTGTACGCCATGCTGGATAACAGTGATGGTTTCTACAATGGCTGGAGCAGCGTCGAAGACCGCTCACAAATGAATGTCGCGTTTAAACTGCCTGATGAAACGCTGGTGAAAAAATTCCTGGCTGAAAGCCATGAAGCAGGCTTCTCAGGCCTGGCAGGCCATCGCGCCATCGGAGGTATCCGTGCATCTATCTATAATGCACTGTCACTGCCTGCGGCTGAAAAACTGACCAACTTTATGGATGATTTCATGCGTAAAAACCGCAAATAATCATCGGTGTCAGCAATAAAAATGCCCCCGTCTGTTACCAGCCGGGGGCATTTTTTTGCGTCCGCTAACCCATCGCCCCTCAATGACGATTGCGATATTCGCTCAGTGAGATTAGATTTGTTTCTTCTTTTGCCTCACCTTCCAGTTCAATCCCCTGGGCAAAACCGCCATTAAATCGTTCACGCAGGGCATTCATCTCCTGCCTGTCCGGTTCCAGCTCGCGCAGAAAACCCATCGCCAGCAACAGTTGCTGCTGCGTGATCACCGGAGAAAAATGTGCACGCAGCAAAATCTGGTGCCAGCGCTGCATATTCGCGTCCCCGCTATCGACGATAAACACCTGCCAGATCAGCAGCACCGCTGCGGCATTTTGCAGATGGCTTTCGTTGTCACCGGTGATGTAGTCAGTAAATTCCTTTGCCGCCTCTTTACCCATCAGCGACAGCATCGATTCCACATGGACCGGGGGCAGTTGCAGCCGTTTACTGAGCGCCTGTGCAGCATGGCGTGAACCGGCAGTCAGCAGGCGGAAACCCACCACAAACACCACCACTAAAGTCGCAAGGATTAACCAGATCATATGCATTCCACTAAATTCATTGCCGGGCATGATAAGGGTTAACGCTGACGATCTGAAGTGACAAAAGCAGACCTCAGGATCAATCTGTGCCTGACAGCGCGGCGCGCTTCTGACAGAATAGGCGCCTTTCCCCGATTCAACATTACACAGTGGATTTCCTCTCTGATGGCAGCAAAAATTATTGACGGTAAAACGATTGCGCAGCAGGTGCGCCTTGAGGTTGCGGAAAAAGTGCAGCAGCGTCTGGCCGCTGGAAAACGCGCGCCGGGCCTGGCAGTCGTTCTGGTGGGTGAAAACCCCGCTTCACAGATCTATGTCGCCAGCAAACGTCGCGCCTGTGAAGAAGTGGGCTTCATATCCCGTTCATATGATTTGCCTGCCACCACCAGCGAAGCCGATCTGCTGGATTTAATCGATGCCCTGAATAACGATCATGAGATCGATGGCATTCTGGTGCAGCTGCCGCTACCGGCGGGTATTGATAACGTCAAAGTGCTGGAACGTATCGTGCCGGACAAAGACGTCGATGGCTTCCATCCGTATAACGTCGGTCGCCTGTGCCAGCGCGCACCGAAACTGCGTCCCTGCACCCCGCGCGGTATCGTGACGCTGCTGGAACGCTACAACATCGATACTTACGGCCTGAACGCCGTTGTGGTCGGCGCATCCAATATCGTCGGCCGTCCAATGAGCATGGAGTTGCTGCTGGCGGGTTGCACCACCACCGTCACCCATCGCTTCACCAAAGATCTGCGTCACCACATTGAGCACGCTGACCTGCTGATCGTTGCCGTCGGTAAACCAAACTTTATTCCGGGTGACTGGATCAAACCGGGCGCGATTGTGATCGATGTGGGCATCAACCGTCTGGAAAGCGGTAAAGTTGTCGGTGATGTGGATTACGCTGCCGCTGCAGAACGCGCTTCCTACATCACGCCAGTGCCAGGTGGTGTTGGCCCGATGACGGTCGCCACCCTGATTCAGAACACGCTGCAGGCGTGCGAAGAGTACCATGATGAGGAGAACGCATAATGGCAAGTTTTTCTCTGGGTAAACACCCCCATGTTGATCTGTGCGATCTGCTGAAACTTGAAGGCTGGGTGGAGAGTGGCGCTCAGGCCAAAGCGGTAATCGACGAAGGTGAAGTGCGCGTTGATGGCGCAGTGGAAACACGTAAACGCTGTAAGATTTTCGCGGGTCAGACAGTGGAATTTGCCGGTCAACGCATTACCGTTGTGGCATAAACAATAAGGGCGAACCGAAGTTCGCCCTTGTTAATTACTTACGACGCCATGTCGTGCCCTGCGGACCATCTTCCAGCACGATCCCCAACGCATTCAGCTTGTCGCGCGCGACATCAGCCTGCGCCCAGTCTTTCGCTTTACGCGCATCGTTGCGCATCTTGATCAGCGCTTCAATCTCCGCCACTTCATCATCGTTGGCCTGAGCACCGCTTTGCAGGAACTGCTCCGGGTCCTGCTGCAGAATGCCCAGCACATTCGCCAGCTGACGCAGTTTCGCCGCCAGTGCATCGGCAGCCGCTTTTTCTTCCGTTTTCAGACGGTTCACTTCACGCGCCATATCAAACAGCACCGAGTAAGCTTCCGGCGTGTTGAAGTCATCATCCATTGCGGTACGGAAACGCGTTTCGAACTCTTCACCACCCGCCGCCACAGCAGCGGCATCGGTGTGGCGCAGCGCAGTATAGAGACGCTCCAGCGCCGCACGTGCCTGATTAAGGTTATCTTCGCCATAGTTCAGCTGGCTGCGATAGTGGCCCGACATCAGGAAATAACGCACGGTTTCCGCATCGTAATGTTGCAGTACATCACGCACGGTAAAGAAGTTGCCGAGGGATTTTGACATCTTCTCGCGATCAACCATCACCATGCCGGAGTGCATCCAGTAGTTAACATACGGGCCGTCATGCGCACAGGTAGACTGCGCCACTTCGTTTTCATGATGCGGGAACATCAGATCAGAACCGCCGCCGTGAATATCGAAATGGGTACCCAGTTGTTTGCAGTTCATCGCCGAACATTCAATGTGCCAGCCCGGACGACCATTGCCCCAGGGTGAACTCCATGCCGGTTCATCCGCTTTGGACATTTTCCACAACACGAAATCCATCGGATTGCGCTTCACTTCCGCCACTTCCACGCGCGCACCGGCCTGTAATTGCTCCAGATCCTGGCGTGACAGGGCACCGTAATCTTTGTCGCTGAGAACATCAAACATCACGTCGCCGTTGTCGGCTACATAGGCATGACCACGCTCAATCAGCAGGCCAACCAGTTCGATAATCTCGTCGATATGACGCGTGGCGCGCGGTTCCAGATTCGGCGGCAGGATACCCAGCGCGGCGAAATCTTTGTGCATTTCACCGATCATACGATTGGTCAGGGTTTCAATGCTTTCGCCATTTTCGTTGGCACGTTTGATAATTTTGTCGTCAATATCGGTGATGTTACGCACATACTTCAGCGTATAACCGACATAACGCAGGTAGCGCGCCACCACATCAAACGCAACGAAGGTACGTCCGTGGCCGATATGACAGAGGTCGTACACCGTGATGCCGCACACGTACATGCCGATTTCGCCAGCATGGATGGGTTTGAATTCCTCTTTCTGTCGACTCAGGGTGTTATAAATCTTTAACATTGAAAGGTTCCGTATAAACGTGTGCGAAGAAGGCCATTTCCGGCTAGCTGCATATTGTGCCGTATTTTTCCAGCTTAGCAACAGCCGCCACCTTGCTGACGCGTCATCACAATTTGTGATATAAGGAGCGTCTACAAAAAGGCCCGCTGCTTTGTATGCGCGGCTATCGACACCGACGACAACCTTTACAGGACGAGAATGATGGTCACTTTCCAGACGAACCATGGCGATATCGTAATTAAAACTTTCGATGATAAAGCGCCGGCAACCGTAAAGAACTTCCTGGATTACTGCCGTGATGGTTTCTACGACAACACCATTTTCCACCGTGTCATCAATGGCTTTATGATCCAGGGCGGCGGTTTTGAGCCTGGCATGAAACAGAAAGCCACCAAAGAAGAAATCCGTAACGAAGCCAACAACGGTCTGAAAAACACCCGTGGCACCCTGGCGATGGCGCGTACTCAGGCCCCGCACTCGGCCACTGCGCAGTTCTTCATCAACGTAGCCGACAACGACTTCCTGAACTTCCGTGACGAAAGCCTGCAGGGCTGGGGTTACTGCGTGTTTGCTGAAGTGGTTGAAGGTATGGACGTGGTCGAAAAAATCAAAGCGGTAGCCACTGGCCGCAGCGGCATGCACCAGGATGTGCCGAAAGATGACGTGATCATCCAGAAAGTGACCGTTAGCGAGTAATGTCGCGCACGCTGTTTATCGCAGATCTTCATCTGTGTCAGGACGAACCGGCAATCACTGCCGGTTTTCTGCATTTTTTGCAGCGTGAAGCGCATCTGTGCGATGCGCTTTACATCCTCGGCGACCTGTTTGAAGCCTGGATCGGTGATGACGATCCCAATCCGCTGCATCAGCAAATCGCCGCCGCGCTCAACGCGTTGCCGGTGCCGAAATACTTTATTCACGGTAACCGCGATTTCCTGCTCGGCCAGCGCTTTGCCCGCGCCAGCGGCATGACGCTGCTGCCGGAAGAACAGGTGTTAACCTTGTACGGTCAGCGTCTGCTGATTATGCACGGCGACACCCTCTGCACCGACGATGAAGGCTATCAGCGTTTCCGCGCCAAAGT
The DNA here is from genome assembly GCF_011395035.1 of Pantoea cypripedii. Lineage (NCBI taxonomy): Bacteria > Pseudomonadati > Pseudomonadota > Gammaproteobacteria > Enterobacterales > Erwiniaceae > Pantoea > Pantoea cypripedii. The sequence goes on along the minus strand of NZ_CP024768.1, from coordinate 1,072,613 downwards.
GCATCAGCGCTGGCTGCAAAAGCTGTTTCTCGCCTTACCGCTGCGTCTGCGCATGCGGATTGCCGCCAGAATGCGCGCCAACAGTAAACAGGCCAATCAGCATAAATCGCTGAGCATTATGGATGTCAATCAACAGGCGGTGATCGAGGCCATGACGCGCCAGCAGGTCCGGCTATTGATTCACGGCCATACCCATCGCCCGGCTATCCATGAGATTGTTTTGCAGGGTGAAAACGCACAACGCGTGGTGCTCGGTGCCTGGCATCAACAGGGATCGATGGTTCAGGTCGATGCCGATGGCGTCAGGCTGATCGAATTTCCGTTCTGACTCACGGGCAATCTTGCCCGTTTTCCGGCCACGCAACCGTTTTCCTTGCTGCCATCTCATGCTATTCTCTGTGCCCTTCTTCACCTGCCCGCCCGGCCAGGTTCGTTTGTATATTCACAGGAGTTGACCGCATGTCATCCAACGCCGCCCCGGCTCGTATCGCCATCGTCATGGGTTCCAAAAGTGACTGGGCTACCATGCAGTTCGCCGAGGAAATTCTTAACAGCCTGGATGTCCCCTTCCACGTTGAAGTGGTCTCTGCTCACCGCACGCCGGACAAACTGTTCAGCTTTGCCGAAAACGCCGCACAGAATGGTTTTCAGGTGATTATCGCCGGTGCTGGCGGTGCCGCACATCTGCCGGGCATGCTGGCAGCCAAAACCCTGGTGCCGGTACTGGGTGTACCGGTACAAAGCGCCGCGTTGAGCGGGGTTGATAGCCTTTACTCCATCGTGCAAATGCCGCGTGGTATCCCGGTTGGTACGCTGGCAATCGGCAAAGCCGGTGCCGCTAACGCCGCACTGCTGGCCGCACAGATTCTGGCGATTCACGACAGCGCGCTGGCCACTCGCCTGGCAACCTGGCGTCAGGCCCAGACCGATGAAGTGCTGAACAACCCGGACCCGCGGGGGGATGCATGAAGCCGGTTTGCGTACTGGGAAATGGTCAGCTAGGCCGGATGCTGCGTCAGGCGGGTGAACCGCTGGGGATTGCTGTTTACCCGGTGGGACTGGACGCCGAACCGTCTGCACTGCCGATCGCGCAGAGCGTTATCACCGCCGAAATTGAACGCTGGCCGGAAACCGCGCTGACGCGCGAACTGGCAAGCCATCCGGCGTTTGTGAATCGCGATATATTCCCACGTCTGGCCGATCGCCTGACGCAAAAACAGCTGCTCGATCAGCTCAACCTCGCCACCGCGCCGTGGCAGTTGCTGGCGGATAAAGGCGAGTGGCCGCAGGTGTTCAGTGCGCTGGGCGAACTTGCCATCGTCAAACGCCGCACCGGTGGTTATGACGGACGTGGTCAGTGGCGTCTGCGCGCCAATGAAACCGACAGCCTGCCGGATGAATGCTACGGTGAATGCATCGTTGAACAGGGCATCAACTTCAGCGGCGAAGTTTCACTGGTGGGTGCACGTGGGCAGGACGGCAGCACCGTTTTCTATCCCCTCACCCATAACCTGCATCAGGACGGCATTCTGCGTACCAGCGTAGCCTTCCCGCAGGCGGATGTCGCCCAGCAGCAACAGGCCGAAGCGATGCTCAGCGCCATCATGCATGAGCTGAACTACGTGGGCGTAATGGCGATGGAGTGTTTCGTTACGCCGCAGGGCCTGCTGATCAACGAGCTGGCTCCGCGCGTACACAATAGCGGGCACTGGACACAGAATGGTGCGTCCATCAGCCAGTTCGAGCTGCATTTACGCGCCGTACTGGGTTTGCCGCTGCCACAGCCGGTGGTATACGCACCTTCCGTCATGGTCAATCTGATCGGTACTGATGTGAATCTGGCGTGGCTGCATCAGCCGCTGGTGCATCTGCACTGGTACGAAAAAGAAGTGCGTCCGGGACGTAAAGTGGGCCACCTGAATCTCACCGACAGCGACCAGGCCCGACTGGCTGACGCGCTGAACGCGCTGGTGCCCTTGCTGCCGCCTGAGTACGCCAGTGGTATCGCCTGGGCGGTAGAGAAGCTGTAACCGGATCGGTTATCCCGTAGCGGCGCGATTTATCGCGCGTTTTTTCCGATAAAATACACGGAATTGCGCAATAAATTGCGCCGCTACGGTCAGGTGCCTTCAAATCACGCCGCTTCAAACTTTCTGAACAACGCCTTCCCTTTCAGCAAACGTACCCCCAGCCAGCCGCCGCACAACGACAGCAAAACCGCGCCGGTGATCGGTAACGCCAGCCATAAGCTCCAGTCCGGTTCCCACGGGAAATCAAAGATCTTACGTTGTAATCCCCACAGCGCTGCTTCCGCCCCCAGCGCCGCCGCCACGCCCGATACCAGGCCAAGCAGCGCGAACTCGCACCATAACGTCCCACGCAGCAGGCGCTTACTCGCCCCCAGCGTGCGATAAACCACCAGTTCCTGGCGGCGCTGGCGCATACCGACCTGGATTTGTGCCAGCAACAGCAACACACCGCAAATCGTCACCAGCACCACCATGATTTCCAGCGCCTGGCTGACCTGCGCCAGCACCTGACCAATCTGGCGCAGTATGCTGCCAATATCCAGCAGACTCAGGGTGGGGAAGCTGCGATTCAGTTGCGCCAGTAATGCCGGATTGCTTGCCATCCGGAAGCTGGTCAGCCACGTCTGCGGCTGCTCATCCAGTGCGCCCGGCGGGAAGATAAAGAAGAAGTTCGGTCGCATGCTTTCCCAGTCAACTTTACGCAGGCTGGTAATTTTGGCACTGAACTGCTGGGTATCGCCGCTAAAAGTCAGGGTATCGCCCAGCTTCACGCCCAGACGAGCCGCCAGTTCAGTTTCGACTGAAACCTCTCCGGCATGCGGTGGCCAGGTGCCCGCCACCAGCGGGTTGTGATCCGGTCGATCCGCCTGCCACGTCAGATTCAGCTCACGATTCAGAGCATTATCCATATTGGGATCGGCATCCTTGCCGTTCAGCTGCGTCAGACGGGCGCGGATAATGGGGTAGAAAGTTTCTGCTTTGATGTGATGCGAACTGAGGAAATCACGCACCTGTGGCACCTGTTCCTGCGTCATATTCAGCAGGAAATAGTTGGGGCTATCCGGTGGCAATTGTTGTTGCCAGCGATCCAGCAGATCACCGCGCATCACCAGCAATAACGCCAGCAGCATAAAGGAGAGCGAAAAGGCCGCCAGCTGGCTTAATGTCATGGCAGGCTGGCGTAGCAGGCGATTAATTGCCAGCCGCATCGCCAGATTGCGCACCACCAGACGCCGCAACAGCAGCAGCGCGCCCCAGCCAAGTAAGGCCAGTAATAACGCCAGCATCACTACGCCCGCCAGCAGCGCCCATAACATTTTGCTGCCGCCCATCAGCAGCGCCAGCAGACCAATCACCACCAGCGCCATCACCGGCAGATAGATGCGCAGCGGCCAGACATCCGCCACCGCATCCCGCCGTAAAACCCGTAGCGGCTGGGTTGCCAGTAATAAACGGTAAGGTCGCAGCCCCACCAGCAGCGAAATGACAAACATCGCCCCCAGTGCCCACAACCAGGGCCACAAACTGGCGGCGGGTAGCGCGGCAGGCAGGACCGGTTTCAGCATCACCATCAGGATGACTTCAATCCCCTGCCCCAGCACACTACCCGCCAGCGCCGCCAGCAATAGCACTGCCAGCCACTGGCCGATGATTAACCGTTGCAGCACCCGCCGCGTCGCACCGAGGGTTTTCAGCACCGCCACCAAATCATAGCGGCTGCGGCAATAGTGGCTCATCGCCACGGCAACTGCGGCGATCGCCAGCAGCAGCGTCAGCAACGCTGAAAGCAGCAAAAATTGCTGCGCGCGCTGCATCGATCGCCCTAAGGCATCTTCTGAGTTTTCGACGCTGATCCAGCGCTGATCGGCCTTCAGCTGTGGTTGAATCCAGCTGTCGTAACGTGCCAGAGGGGCCGGATCGCCCGAGAATTTGTAACGCCAGCTGAGACGGCTGCCTGGCTGAATGGCCCCGGTTTTTTCCACATCGGCCAGGTTCATCAGCAGGCGCGGTGCGGTCTGGAACGGATTGAAACCCGCATCCGGCTCCTGAATCACCTCCCCGGCAATACGCAGCGTGGTGTCACCCACATCAATCTGGTCGCCGGTTTTCAGGTTGAGCAACGCCAGCAAACGCGGGGCCACCAGCACCGTACCGGCAGCCGGACGCAGACCGGGGGGATCCGTTTGCAAGGTACCGAACATCGGGTACGCATCATCAACCGCCTTCACATCCGCCAGTTGCGGCGTTTCCTGCGCAAAGGTCATGGTCATAAAACTGAGCTGGCGACTGACTGACAAGCCCTCCTCGCGCGCCTTTGCCAGCCAGGCTTCCGGTGCCGGCGAACTGCTGCGCAACGTGCGATCGCCCGCCATAAAATCACGGCTTTGCTGGCTCAATCCTTTTTCCATGCGGTCGCTGATCGATCCCAACGCCAGCACACAGGCCACCGCCAGCGTCAGCGCCAGCCAGACGATCAACAGCGAGGGCGAACGCCACTCGCGCCAGAACCAGCGCCAGATCATGACTCCTCCCACAATTTGCCGTCACGCAGCCGCAGACGACGATCGCAGCGCGCCGCCAGTTGTTCATCGTGCGTGACCAGGATCAGGGTGGTGGCGAAATCCCGGTTCAGGGAAAACAGCAGATCGGCGATACGGTCACCGGTGTGACGATCGAGATTGCCGGTCGGCTCATCAGCAAACAGCAGACCCGGGCGTCCATTAAAAGCACGGGCCAGTGCCACCCGCTGTTGTTCTCCACCGGAAAGTTGCGCGGGAAGATGATGCAAACGCGCTTTCAATCCCAGCTGCGTCAGCAAATCCACCGCCTGAGCGCGGCTTTCCCGATCACTCACGCCGCGCAACAGCGCAGGCAATTGCACGTTTTCCAGCGCATTTAACGTTGGCACCAGCATAAAGGATTGAAAAACAAAGCCGACCTCACGGGCACGCAGCGCAGCGCGCTGCTCCTCATTCATGGTATGCAGGGGTTCACCGAGCAGATGGACTTCGCCACTGCTGCCATCATCCAATCCAGCGAGGATACCCAGCAGGGTCGATTTACCCGAGCCCGACTCACCAATCAGCGCGATGGTCTCGGCTGGTTTGACAACCAGCTCAACTCCGGTAAGGATGGTCAGCTGATGCTCTCCCTGACCGACGGACTTAGTAAGATGATGAACTTCAACAATGTTTTCCGCTGGCATTATCCCTTCCTGTTGTTATTGCTTCTGCTGGTGTCACGTCTTGCCGCGGCTGATACCCTGCTGGTGCTGGGCGATAGCCTTAGCGCCGGTTACCGGATGTCCGCCACCGTCGCCTGGCCGAGCCTGCTGGATAAACAATGGCAGCAGCAGCCCAGAATTATCAACGCCAGTATCAGCGGCGATACCACCGAACAAGGACTGGCGCGTTTACCGGCGTTATTAAAACAGCATCAACCGCGCTGGGTGTTAATCGAATTGGGCGGTAACGATGGTCTGCGCGGCTTCCCACCGCAGAATATCGCGCAGGATCTGAGCAAAATCATCAACGACGTAAAAGCGGCAAATGCCCAGCCGCTGCTGATGCAGATTCGTTTACCGGCAAATTATGGACGTCGTTATACGGAGGCGTTTAGCGCGATTTATCCGCAGCTGGCACAACAGTACGACATTCCTCTGGTGCCCTTCTTTATGGAGCAGGTCTACCTGAAACCGGAATGGATGCAGCAGGATGGTATTCATCCGAATCCGGATGCGCAGCCCTTTATCGCTGGAGTGATGGCGAAAGAACTGGCCCCGCTAGTAAAGCATGATTAACGCAGGCGCGTGATTTTTAACAGGTAAAGTTATGCAAAAATCGATTCTTATTACCGGCTGTTCCAGTGGGATTGGCCTGGTGGCGGCAAATGATCTGCTGTCACGCGGGTATCGTGTCATTGCTGCCTGCCGTCGGGCAGAAGACGTAGAACGTATGCATGCGCTGGGTTTTATCGGGATAGCGCTGGATCTTGACGATCCGGCCAGCGTCGATGCCGCCGCTGACCAGGTGATTGCGCTGACGGAAAATCGCCTGCACGGTTTGTTCAACAACGGTGGCTTTGGCATTTACGGACCGCTCGAAAGCCTGTCGCGTCAGCAACTGGAACAGCAATTCTCCACCAACTTTTTTGGCACGCATCAGTTGACGATGCGTCTGCTGCCCGCGCTGAAAGCCAGCGGCAATGGTCGTATCATCAACACCAGCTCAGTGCTGGGGCTGATTTCCACCCCCGGACGCGGCGCTTACGCCGCCAGTAAATATGCGCTGGAAGCCTGGAGTGATGCGCTGCGGATGGAGTTGCGTCAGTCCGGCGTCCGTGTCAGCCTGATTGAACCTGGGCCGATTCGTACCCGCTTCACCGATAACGTTCATCAGGGCGAGAGCGATAAACCGGTGCGCAATCCCGGTATTGCCGCGCGCTTCACCCTGCCGCCCGAGGCGATTTTACCGAAGCTCCGTCATGCGCTGGAAAGTCAGCACCCGCGCCTGCGCTATCCGGTGACGCTGGTGGCCTGGAGTATGAGCCTGTTAAAACGCATCTTGCCGGGCTGGATGCTGGATCGCATTTTGCGCAGCAAATAGCCTGCAACTCTGATTTGAACTTGAAGCCGGGTAGCTTGCCCCCATATTCTCAACACACTTTCAGCAAAGAGACGCATTCATGTCACACGCTTTAATTATCGACATCAACGAATCCAACCTGCATCAGACGCTGGAACAATCCACGCAGCTGCCGGTGCTATTTTATTTCTGGTCCGACCGTAGCCAGCACTGTCAGCAACTGACGCCGGTGCTGGAGCATCTGGCTCAGGAGTATGCCGGGCAGTTTATTCTGGCGAAACTGGATTGCGATAAAGAGCAGATGGTGGCTTCCCAGTTTGGTCTGCGCTCTCTGCCAACGGTTTATCTGTTCCAGAATGGTCAGCCTGTCGATGGTTTCCAGGGCCCCCAGCCCGAAGAAGCCATTCGCGCCCTGCTGCAAAAAGTCCTGCCGCGTGAAGAAGAGTTGAAGGCACAGCAGGCGATGGCCCTGCTGGATGAAGGCAAACCACTGGAAGCGCTGCCGCTGCTGAAAGACGCCTGGCAGTTAAGCAATCAGGCCAGTGAAATTGGTTTTCTGCTGGCAGAAGTGCTGATCACCCTGAACCGCAGCGACGAAGCGGAAGCGGTGCTCAACGTGGTGCCGTTGCAGGATCAGGATACCCGTTATCAGAGCCTGGTAGCACAAATCGAATTGCTGAAACAGGCCGCCGACACGCCTGAAATCCAGCATTTGCAGGAACAGCTGGCAAAGGACCCCGCGAACGCCGACCTGGCTGCTAAACTGTCGTTACAGCTGCATCAGGTGGGCCGTAATGAAGAAGCGCTTGAGCTGCTGTTTGGCTTCCTGAAAAGCGATCTCAACGCCGGTGACGGCCAGGTGCGTAAGATGTTGCAGGAAATTCTGGCAGCGCTGGGAACGGGTGATGCCCTGGCGGCTCGCTATCGCCGCCAGTTGTATTCGCTGCTGTACTGACCAGCACGGAGTACTCGGGGGCCGAAGCGACTCGGCCCTGTATATCTGACAACCAGGAGGTTATATGTTGACTGTGATGCCAGTAATCATCGTACTCGCGCTGGTTACTGTATGGGCCGGAGTAAAAATTGTGCCACAGGGGTATCAGTGGACGGTGGAACGCTTTGGGCGTTATACCCGCACCCTGCAACCCGGTCTGAGTTTAGTTGTTCCCTTTATGGACCGCATTGGCCGCAAGGTCAACATGATGGAACGGGTCCTTGATATTCCTTCTCAGGAAATCATTTCCAAAGACAACGCCAACGTGACTATCGACGCCGTGTGCTTTATTCAGGCGGTCGATCCGGCACGGGCGGCGTATGAAGTCAGCAACCTTGAGCTGGCGATCATCAATCTCACCATGACTAACATCCGTACCGTTCTCGGCGGCATGGAGCTGGATGAGATGCTGTCGCAGCGCGATAACATCAATACCCGTCTGCTGCACATTGTCGATGAAGCGACCAACCCCTGGGGCGTGAAAATCACCCGTATCGAAATTCGTGATGTGCGTCCGCCGCAGGAACTGATTGCCGCCATGAACGCGCAGATGAAAGCCGAACGAACCAAGCGTGCCGATATTCTGACCGCCGAAGGAGTACGCCAGGCCGCCATTTTACGCGCCGAGGGTGAAAAACAATCCCAGATTCTGAAAGCAGAAGGTGAACGGACGTCAGCCTTCCTGCACGCCGAAGCACGAGAACGTCAGGCGCAGGCCGAAGCCAATGCAACCCGTATGGTATCCGAGGCGATTGCTGCCGGGGATATCCAGGCGGTGAACTACTTTGTGGCACAAAAATATACCGATGCGCTGCAAAAAATTGGTGAGGCGAATAACAGCAAAGTGGTGATGATGCCGCTGGATGCCAGCAGCCTGCTCGGTTCAGTGGCCGGGATTAGCGAATTGCTGAAAGACAGCGGTCGGGAGCGCAAACCGTGATCCTGATGGAGCTGATTGCGCATCCACACTGGTTCTGGCTCACAGTTGGCGGCCTGCTGCTGGCTGCTGAGATGCTTGGCACCAGTGGCTATCTGCTGTGGAGCGGACTGGCGGCGGTGCTGGTCGGCATCATTGAGTGGTTTTTTCCCTTCACCTGGACCAGCCAGGGCGTGTTGTTTGCGGTATTAACGCTGCTGTGCGTGTTTTTCTGGTATCGCTGGATGCGCTACCGCGAAGCCTCTCAGCAGCCTAACGTTCTCAATCAGCGCGGTACGCAACTGATCGGGCAACACTTCACGCTGGAGAGCGCCCTGAAAGATGGCACCGGCCATATACGCATTGGCGACAGCAGCTGGCGTGTGCAGGCAGAAAACGATCTGCCTGCCGGTACTCAGGTGGTGGTCACGGGTGTGGTCGGCATTACGCTACGGATTCAGCCGCGTTTCCCGGCATCCTGATGGCAGCACCCCGCCAGGTGATTGATGATGGGGCATTCTGCGCCATCATCACCCGGGCAAGCTTCGGCCAGCGCCAGCAAACGTGCACGCATTGCATGTAATTCCTCGATATGGGCCGCAATCTCATCCGCTTTTTGCAACGTTCGCGCCTTCACATCAGCACTATGACGCGCAGGATCATTGAACAGCGTCACCAGTTCGCGGCACTCTTCAAGGGTGAAACCCACCTGCCGCGCCTGGCGTAGCAGGTTGAGTTCATCAATATGGTGTGGATTGTAACTGCGATAACCATTTTCGCTACGTAGCGGCGGTGTCACAACGCCCTTCTCTTCGTAGAAACGAATCGCTTTGCTGGTCAGCCCGGTTTTTTTGGCAACATCGCTAATGTTCATATGCTCCCCTTGACCTTCCCCTGAATGGAAGGTTTAGGCTTTATAACTAATGCAAAGTCTGCATGCAGTCAAACCTGAACGCATAAGGAGTTAAACATGTCACATACACAGTTACTGGCGCTGGATGGCTTATCCTGTGGCCACTGCGTCAAACGGGTCAAAGAGGCGCTGGAACAGCGCAGCGATGTTGAACAGGCTGAGGTGACTCAGCAGGAAGCGCGTGTCACGGGTGCCGCCAGCGCCAGCGATCTGATCGCCACCGTAGAACAGGCAGGGTATCACGCGGCGTTGAAAGACAGCCCAAAGTCTGAACCGTTGGCAGCATCAGAGCCGCAGCCGGAGGCGCTGGCAACGGAGTCCTATTCGCCCCCGGCAGATGAAACTCAGCCCGTCCATCACCTGATAATTGGTGGAATGAGCTGTGCCAGTTGTGTCAGCCGTGTTGAGCGGGCACTGCAAAAGGTGCCTGGCGTGAGTCAGGCACGCGTGAATCTGGGTGAGCGCAGCGCGCTGGTGCTCGGTGATGCACAACCTGCGGCTTTGATTGGAGCGGTCGATCAGGCTGGTTATTCCGCAGAAATTATCGAAGATGAACAAACCCGCCGTGAACGTCAGCAGGTCAGCGCCCGCCAGGCAATGCGCCGATTTGGCTGGCAATCGGCACTGGCGTTGTTGCTCGGCGTACCGATGATGATCTGGGGCATGCTGGGTGACAATATGATGCTCAGCGCCAGCAACATCACGTTATGGCGCACGCTGGGGGTCATAACGTTACTGGTGATGGTGATAGCAGGCGGCCACTTCTACCGCAGCGCCTGGCGCAGCCTGCGTCACGGCACCGCAACCATGGATACGCTAGTTGCCCTCGGCACCGGTGCTGCCTGGCTCTATTCCATGAGCGTGGCGCTGTGGCCCGAATTTTTCCCGGTGCAGGCGCGTCATCTCTATTTTGAAGCCAGCGTGATGATCATTGGTTTGATCAATCTGGGCCATGCGCTTGAACAACGGGCACGGCAACGGGCTTCCCAGGCACTGGAACGTTTGCTGGATTTAACCCCGGCCCAGGCCCGTGTCATCAGCGATCAGGGGGAAACTCTGCTGCCGCTGAGTGAAGTGCAGCCCGGTATGCTGATCAAACTGGTCACCGGTGACCGCGTACCGGTCGATGGCGAAGTCGACAGCGGCGAAGCCTGGTGCGATGAAGCCATGCTGACGGGCGAAGCCGTACCGCAAAGCAAACAATCTGGAGACAAAGTCTACGCCGGTACGCTGGTACAGGACGGTACGCTGCGATTTATTGCTCGCGCCACCGGCAGCCATACCACTCTGGCGCGCATCATCAATCTGGTCCGTCAGGCACAGAGCAGCAAACCCGATATCGGACGCCTTGCTGACCGTATCTCCGCAATATTTGTGCCCGTGGTCGTGGCGATTGCCCTGCTCAGCGGGTTGATCTGGTATCTGGCTGGCCCACAACCGCAGCTGGCTTACACGCTGGTCATTGTCACCACGGTATTGATTATCGCCTGTCCCTGCGCCCTTGGACTGGCAACGCCCATGTCAGTGATTGCCGGTGTGGGGCGTGCCGCAGAGCTGGGTGTGCTGGTACGGGATGCTGATGCGCTACAACGCGCCAGCGAAGTGGACACGCTGGTATTCGATAAAACCGGCACCCTGACGCAGGGATCGCCACAGGTGAATGATGTGCTGTTGTATGCCAACTGGGATCGTCAGCAGGTGCTGCAGGCGGCGGCACAGCTGGAGCAAGACTCCAGCCATCCACTGGCAAAAGCGATCGTTGAGGCGACCCCAGAGCTGCCTGCCGCTGAAATTGAGCAATTTCGTACAATACGCGGCAAGGGTGTCAGCGCTAAAGTCGCGGGCAGAACGTTGTTGCTGGGCAACCTTGCGTTGATGGAAGCACAGCAGGTGGATTGTGCGGTCGCGCGTGACGACATTGAGCGGCTGGCAGCGCAGGGAGCCACGCCGGTGCTACTGGCGGATGAGCACCAACTGCTCGGGTTGATCGCCTTACGTGACAGCTTGCGTCCGGAGAGCCGCGACGCGCTGCAACGCCTGCATCAACAGGGATATCAGTTGATCATGCTGACCGGCGATCATGAAAAAACCGCGCGGGCCATCGCTGCCGAAGCCGGAATTGATCAGGTTATTGCGGGCGTACTGCCTGAAGGAAAAGCGCAGGCCATTGCGCAGTTACAACAGCAGGGGCGCAAAGTGGTGATGGTGGGCGATGGTATTAACGACGCACCGGCACTGGCACAGGCGGATGTGGGAATTGCCATGGGCGGTGGCAGCGATGTCGCCGTTGAAACCGCCGCCATGGCGCTGATGCGCAACGACCTGCACTGCGTCGCCGATGCGCTGGCCATTTCCCGCGCCACGTTACGAAATATGCGGCAAAACCTGCTGGGGGCATTTGTTTACAATAGTTTAGGCATTCCGATTGCAGCAGGTGTACTTTATCCGTTTACCGGGATGCTGCTTAGCCCGATCGTGGCTGGGGCAGCGATGGCACTCTCTTCCATCACCGTGGTGAGTAATGCGAATCGTCTGCTGCGCTTTAAGCCGCCGGTACGCCAATAGCAAGCCCTGCGCTGTTTTTTGCGCGCCGAAATCGCTAGCATGGATTTTTGTGAATTAAAAAGGACAGGGAATGAGACGCAGCCTGTGGCAATGCGTAACACAGCTGATATCGCGACTTTTTCCGGCCAGCTACCCCTGGCCTGCGATGGATATTCAGTTGGGCGATCGCCGGTTACATCTGGTCGGCAGCATTCATATGGGTTCACGCGATATGCAGCCGCTACCTGCCCGTCTGCTGCGCCTGTTAGCGAAAGCCGATGCACTGATCGTCGAAGCCGACATTACCCAGGGTGGCTCACCGTTCGCCGACGGTGACGAGCTGCCGCCGCTGGCAGATCGCCTTGCCAGTGCCACCTTCAGCAGGCTCAGCACCCTGTGTGATGAGCTGACATTATCGATAACGATGTTTGATCATCTGCCCATGTGGCAGATTGCCCTGATGTTGCAGGCGCAACAGGCGCAGCGCCTCGGGCTGCGACCACAATACGGCATCGATTATCAGTTGTTGCAGGCGGCCAAAAACGTTAACAAGCCGGTGATTGAGCTGGAAGGCCCTGATACGCAAATCGCCCTGCTGAAATCGCTGCCAGACGATGGCCTGCCGCTGCTGCTGGATACGCTGGAGCACTGGCACACCAACGCCCGTTTGCTGCAAACCATGATCAGCTGGTGGCTTGATGCCCCGCCGAAACAGCAACCGGTCGCGTTACCCACCACGTTTAGCAATGAACTGAATGACACCTTGATGCGTAACCGCAACCAGCACTGGCGTGAATTGATGCTGGCACTGCCGCCGGGGCGTTATGTGGTGGCGGTGGGTGCGCTCCATCTTTACGGAGATGATAATTTACCGGGCCTGTTAAAGACGCGCTAAAAAAAGAAGGCCGATATTGTTATCGGCCCGTCAAAGAAGAATTTGTTTATGATTTTGGTTATCACACAGCCATTACTGGCTGGCGCGGGCCAATTCTCGCGCAAAGTTCAGAATTTCGCCAGCATTATTCGCCACAATATGTTTAAGATTTTTCTTAGCAAGGATTAAACCAATGACTCCCGCCGTAAAACTGCTGGAAAAACAAAAAGTCAGCTTTACCCTGCATCCTTACGAACATGACAGCCATGAAACCAATTTTGGTGACGAGGCGGTACGTAAGCTGAATCTGGATGCACGTCAGGTGTTCAAAACGCTGCTGGTCGCGTTGAATGGTGATGCAAAGCAGCTGGCAGTGGCCGTCACCCCGGTCTCCACTCAGCTCGATTTAAAGAAAGTTGCCAAAGCACTGGGGGCGAAAAAAGCCGATATGGCTGATCCGCTGCTGGCGCAGCGCGTAACCGGTTATCTGGTGGGCGGAATCAGCCCACTGGGGCAGAAAAAACGTCTGCCTACCGTGATTGATCAGCAGGCGGCGGAATTCGCCACCATTTTTATTTCCGGTGGGAAACGTGGGCTGGATATTGAGCTGGCGGCGCAGGATCTGTCACGTCTGCTGGATGCGCCGCTGGCTGATGTCGCCCGACGCGATTAAGCAGGTTGCTGAGCGCAGAGTTGATCGATCATCCAACGCCCGGCAGGTCCGGGCGGATTGCGCCGCGACCAGACCGCTTCCACCGCAATATGCTGCGGCCATCCCGGCACTGGCAACTCCTGCAATACCTGATGACCAAACTGCTGCACCAGCCAGCGCGGCAGCACACTCCAGCCAAACCCCTGTTCTGCCATCTCCAGCAATAACAGATAGGAAGGCGCTGACCACACCCGGCCAGCGGGCATCGGTTCGCGCGTTTCCACCCAGGTGTTGAGCCGCAACTGACGCAGATCGCCCAGTTGCCCCTCGCTGACCTGTGCCTGTTGCGCCAGCGGGTGATCCTGATGCAGATAAATCGCCATCTGCGCCCCGACCTGCAAACGCGTTACCGCAATATCCGCTGGCAGCGCAGGCTGAGCGCGCACCACGCCCAGATGCACTCGCCCGGCCTGGAGCAGATCCAGCACATCAGCGTCTTCCGCGATCATGCATTCAAATTCGATATCCGGATAACGTGCCTCAAAACGGGTCAGCAGATTTTCATGATGATCCGCCTGCCAGAAATCAGAAATCGCCAGGCTGAGGCGTGGCTCCACGCCCTGCGCCAGCCGCACCGCCAGTTCATCCAGTCGCTGGCTGGCCGCCAGAATTTGCTGCACCTGCGCCAGGGCGCGTTGGCCCTGCTCGGTTAATACCGGCTGACGTCCCTGACGATCAAACAGCATAAACCCTAAATCATCTTCCAGATTCGCCACCGCGCTGCTGATGGTGGACTGGCTTTTGCCCAGCGCACGCGCAGCAGCAGAAAAGGAGCCGCTGGACACAGTCTGAACAAAAGCCTCAAGGGATTCCGGGGAGTATTTCATAGTTATCCATCGCTTTTATCGATAGGTGTTCATTTTATCTTAGCATTAGCAAGTGAGAAAATGTGCCGCGTAACAAATCAGGAGGTTTTTATGCGTACCCGTTCATTAAAAGAACGTTTTTATCACGCCGCATGCTTTGAAGTTCTGGCGATTTTAACTGTGGCACCGCTGGCAGCCTGGGCGATGGAAAAGCCACTGTTTCAGATGGGATCGCTGGCGATTATGCTGTCGACCGTCGCCATGCTGTGGAACATGATTTACAACACCGGTTTTGATCGGCTGTGCCCGCCAGGCAAAGTCCATCGTGGCCCGCTGCTACGTATTCTGCACGCGCTGGGATTTGAAGGTGGCTTTATCGTGATTGGCTTGCCGATCGCTGCCTGGATGCTCAGTATTTCCCTGCTGGAAGCCTTTATGCTGGAAGTGGCGTTTTTCCTGTTCTTCCTGCCCTATACCGTGGCGTATAACTGGTTATGGGATAAGTTGCGCCAGCGCTGGCTGACGCGTAAGTCATGTCAGGCCTGAGCATCGGACCACACCAAACCCGCGTGATAAATCACCCCGCGACAAACCGGTGTGCGATTCAGGCACGGCGTACATTCGCGCACCTGGCGTAGCGGCGCGATTTATCGCGCAATGGCGTGGAATTATTTCTCCACCGCATGGGGCAGAATCCACGCCAGCACCGTTTGCGGATAGCTGCGCTTCTTTGGTTTTTCCTGCGGTGGCTCCTGCACTTTGTCCCGCTGCTGCTTCTGTGCTTCCGTCAGATGAACGATGCCATCGCCTGGCGCATAATCACTCACTTTCAGTGGTGAATGCTGACTTACCCAGTCACGCAAAACATCAGCATCACGTAACCCGGTATTGGTATAACCCGCATGGCTGTCGATGCGCGGATAACCATCCCCGCCAGTGGCGTTAAAACTGTTGGTCGCCATGCGATAGGTTTTATCCCTATCCAGCGGGACACCATTGATTTTCACCTCACTGACGCTGCTGCCATCGGCCACCAGGCTGATATGGGCAAACTGCGCAAAGCCACCCGCATCGGTTTTGATGTTGGCGACCGTGGCCAGATAAGCCAGCAATTCCCGGCCAGTCAGCGTCACGGATACCACCTGGTTGCTGAAGGGCTGTACCTGCAATAAATCGCGCCAGCTGATCTCTCCCTGCGCCAGCGACGTGCGAATGCCACCGCCGCTCATCACCGCAAAGTCCGCTTTGGTCGCTGCCATCTGAGCACGCAAAATCAGCTGCCCCAGATTAGTTTGTACAAAACGTACCTGATCACGATCGCCGACAAAAACACCGTCGCTGCTGCCCACCTTCACATCCAGTTTTGCTTCAGCCCGTTTCTGGAAAGGGGTCAGCAGTTTCATCATCGCCGGGTTCTGCGGAATTTCTTCCTGCCAGGTCAGCCATGACTCGCTGCCGTCGAAATTCTTCACCTTGTGCTTCAGGTTAACCGGGATCAGCTGGTAATTTTCCAACGTCAGCTCCCCGTTGCGGAAAGTAAAATCGCCGCGCCCGACATATTTACCCCACTCTTTCGCCTGCACGATCCACACACCATTCTGGCGATCTGGCTGGCAGGGCTGGCCCGGCTGATAATTTTTGACGCTGACATTCTCTTTTTCCATACAGACCGCATCATGCGAGTGACCACCGACAATCAGGTTAATGGTGCCGGGTGGCAGGCTGCGTGCCAGCTCGACATCGCCCGGTGCATTGCTGCCGTGCCTGCCATCGTCATAATGGCCCATATGGGTCAGCGCAATGATCACATCCGGTTTTACGCTGGCACGTAATTCCGCAACCGCTTTTTCGGTCTCCGTGACCGGATCGCGAATCTCCAGGGTAGCGACGCTGGCGGGATTGGCAATGCGCAGCGTATCGGTGGTGGTCAGGCCGATCACCGCAACTTTCAGCCCCATGCGATTGAAGATGGCCCAGGGTTTGAACAGCCGCTTACCGGTGCTTTTGTCGTAAATATTGGCAGAAAGAAAGGGAAATTTGGCCCATTTTTGCTGTTTCTGTAACACGCTGAGCGGCTTATCAAACTCATGATTCCCCAGCGCCATCGCATCATAGCCCACCAGGTTCATGCCACGGATATCGGGTTCGGCATCCAGCAAATCAGACTCCGGCACCCCGGTATTCACGTCACCACCCGACAGAATCAATACACCGTTCCCTTTGGACTGGGCATCATAGCGCTGGAAATCCATCAGGGTTTTCTGCGCCGCGAGGCCATACTCGCCCTGCGCGTTGGGCCAGTAATGGCCGTGCTGATCGTTGGTATGCAGGATAGTCAGACGGTAGGTGCGATCGGTTTGCCATGCCTGTGCCAGCATCGGCAACAGTAAGATGATCAACGCCAGCCAATGCGTTCTGCGGGGTAGTAACAACAAAGCCGATCTCCTTATTCTGCGTTTTCCCACTAACCAGTGGACTTTATGTGCTTTATCGCCCTTCTGTGTCGCACAGATCGCACTTTAACTCAAGATGAAAGGCTTATAGAGTCATGTGAGAAGTAACAACTTGATAACGAAAATTGACACATTTCAGGAATTTTATGGCAAGCGATCATACCCTCACCTCCCCGACACGCGCACCGGCGCGTACTGCATTTGGCATTTTAGGGGCTATCAGCCTCGCTCATCTGCTGAATGATATGTTGCAGTCACTGCTGCTGGCGATTTACCCGCTGTTGCAAAAAGATTTTAGCCTTAACTTTGTGCAGATTGGCCTGATCACCCTGACTTTTCAGGTCACCGCCTCTCTGCTGCAACCGCTGGTGGGTTATTACACCGACAAATATCCAAAACCCTGGTCACTCCCGGTGGGAATGGGTTTTACGCTCTGTGGCCTGGTGCTGCTGACCTTTGCCAGTGATTATGTCCAGGTTCTGCTGGCGGCTGCACTGGTAGGGAGCGGATCATCGGTCTTTCATCCGGAATCATCACGCGTGGCGCGTATGGCGTCGGGTGGACGTCATGGTCTGGCGCAATCGCTGTTCCAGGTGGGCGGTAACTTTGGCAGCGCCCTCGGCCCGCTGCTGGCAGCGATGATTGTCGCCCCTTATGGCAAAGGCCACCTCGGCTGGTTTGTGCTGGCAGCGCTGCTGGGGATTATCGTGTTGTTGCAGGTCAGCCGCTGGTATAGCCACCAGCAGCGCGCCGCCAAAGCCAAAACCACGGCGACACCAGCAAACCCGCTGCCACGCAAAAAAGTGGTGCTGGCGATCAGCATTTTGTTGCTGCTGATTTTCTCCAAGTATTTCTATCTCACCAGCCTGAGTAGTTACTACACCTTCTATTTAATGCAGAAATTCGGCCTCTCGGTGCAGGCATCACAGTTTCATCTGTTTGCCTTTTTGGGCGCAGTGGCGGCTGGCACCATTATTGGCGGGCCGATTGGCGATAAGATTGGCCGTAAATATGTTATCTGGGGTTCAATACTGGGCGTGGCCCCCTTCACGCTACTTTTGCCGCATGCCTCATTAATGTGGACCAGCGTATTGAGCGTGATTATTGGTCTGATTCTCGCCTCAGCGTTTTCCGCCATTCTGGTCTATGCGCAGGAGCTGCTGCCGGGACGTATCGGTATGGTTTCCGGGCTATTTTTCGGTTTTGCCTTCGGTATGGGGGGATTGGGTGCCGCCGTACTCGGCGTAGTAGCAGACCACACCAGCATCGAATGGGTTTATCAAATCTGTGCCTGGCTGCCACTTATCGGCCTTTTGACCGCTTTCCTGCCTGATAATCGCCACGCCTGAGCCACTTTGCGGGGGGAATTATTTTTCTCTTCCCCCGCAGTTCAGCATAAATCCTGCCGATAGAGGGAGATAACTGATGAAAATGACGCTTCGGCAGCATTTTTGTCAGTTTTCCACATATTCTTCGCAAATGTATAAACGCCGTTAGCAATTGTGCAGTAAACTTGGTTGTTACAAGCGGATACATTTGCACACAAGGAGACAGGCATGCATCACACCACACCGTTGATCACCACCATTGTCGGGGCGCTGGTCCTCGCCTTTCTCCTTGGTATGCTGGCCAATCGCCTGCGCATCTCGCCGCTGGTCGGTTATTTACTGGCTGGGGTGATGGCGGGTCCCTTTACCCCCGGCTTCGTCGCGGATACCAATCTGGCACCTGAACTGGCTGAGTTAGGCGTCATTCTGCTGATGTTTGGTGTGGGGTTGCACTTTTCGCTGAAGGATTTGATGTCGGTAAAGTCCGTCGCCATTCCTGGCGCTGTCGCGCAAATCGCCGTGGCAACGCTGCTGGGAATGGGGCTGTCGTGGGCGCTGGGCTGGTCAGTGATGACCGGACTGGTGTTTGGTCTGTGTCTCTCCACTGCCAGCACCGTGGTGTTGCTGCGTGCACTGGAGGAGCGTCAGCTGATTGATAGCCAGCGCGGGCAAATCGCCATTGGCTGGCTGATTGTGGAAGACCTGGTGATGGTCCTGACGCTGGTACTGCTGCCCGCCATCGCGGGTATGCTGGAACAGGGCAACGCCAGCCCGACGCTGCTGGCGTGGGATCTGTTAATGACCATCGGTAAAGTGGTCGCCTTTATGGTGCTGATGATGGTCGTGGGCCGTCGTGCGGTGCCGTGGATTCTGGCGAAAAGCGCGGCCACCGGCTCCCGCGAGCTGTTCACGCTTGCGGTACTGGCGCTGGCGCTGGGTATCGCTTTCGGCGCGGTGGAGTTTTTTGATGTCTCCTTTGCCCTCGGCGCATTCTTCGCCGGTATGGTGCTGAATGAATCGGAACTGAGCCACCGCGCCGCACACGATACATTGCCGCTGCGCGATGCGTTTGCCGTGTTGTTTTTCGTCTCGGTTGGCATGCTGTTCGACCCGATGATCCTGATCGAGCAGCCGCTGGCGGTGCTGGGTGCGCTGGTGATCATCGTGGTGGGTAAATCCGTGGCCGCCTGGCTGCTGGTAACGCTGCTGGGTCACTCGCGCCGTACCGCCCTGACGATTTCCGTCAGCCTGGCGCAGATTGGCGAATTTGCCTTTATTCTGGCTGGTCTGGGCATCTCGCTGGGCCTGCTAAGCCATGAAGGGCGCAATCTGGTGCTGGCCGCCGCCATTCTCTCGATTATGCTCAACCCGATTCTGTTCACCCTGCTGGAACGCTATCTCGATAAAACCGAGACCATGGAAGAACAAACGCTGGAGGAAGCCATTGAGGAAGAAAAGCAGATTCCGGTGGATATCTGCGATCACGCGGTGATTGTGGGTTATGGGCGCGTCGGCAGCCTGCTGGGGCAAAAACTGATAGAAGCTGATGTTCCGCTGGTGGTGGTGGAGAACTCACGGCCACGCGTCGAAGCCCTGCGCGAACAAGGCATCAAAGCGGTGCTGGGCAATGCCGCCCGTAGCGATATCATGGAACTGGCGCGACTTGACTGCGCACGCTGGCTGCTGCTGACCATCCCCAATGGTTATGAAGCGGGCGAGATTGTCACTGCCGCCCGTGAAAAGCGCGACAATATTGAGATCATAGCCCGCGCCCATTATGACGACGAGGTGGAATACATTCTTGAGCGTGGTGCTAATCGGGTGGTGATGGGTGAACGCGAAATCGCCAACAGCATGCTGCATATGCTGCAAGAAGAAATCGCGCAAAACCCGATTGTGCGTGAGTGCCCGATTTGATTTGAAGGTTTAATGCCGTAGCGGCGCGATTTATCGCGCTGGTTTTAAAAGACGCGCGATAAATCGCGCCGCTACGGGTTATAGGCTTACCTGTCCCAGTACGACTCTTCCAGGCTATCCTCGCGCTCCGGCAGGCCACGCATCAGGCGTGGTGAGTGTTGATTCAGCACCTGATAACTGACGCGGTTAGCATATTTACACACCTGCGCCAGTGACGAATAGGTCAGATATTCCCGTGCATGCTTACTGGAGTTCGGCACTTTCTGGCGATGGAAGCTATTGGCTGTGATGTCATGCAGCAGTGCCGCAAGAGCCGCATCGCCCGCGCCATTGGTGTTCATGATCTTTTCGGGCCCGCCCATATACGGGGCGATATGCGAGAAAATACGCAGCGGTTGCTGGCAATCCCGCTGGCGCATCGCACGGCTGAACTCAAACTGGTTAAATTCCGCAATCGCTCCCGGCAGCAACGGATGGTTGGTTTTACGTTTATATTCCTCTTCGGTAAAGCCCGCCATATAGAGCCCGCTTGGCCCAGCCGTGCACAACACCAGATCGACCCAGTCCAGTGCCATATTGGCTGCCAGCAGTGGGTCTGCTTCACCGGTCAGCGCCAGGGCTTCTTCCTCATTCATCGCCACAATGGAGACATGGTCGCGCAGAAAATCACGCCAGAACTGCGGATCATCCTGAATGACGTATTTGGTGCCCAGCGTCAGTACCACCGGCACATTATGTTGTCTGGCATACTCAATCGCGCGCAGCGTCGCGGCTGGCATTGGTTCGCCCGGCTGGCAACGCACCAGATAGGAGGTGAGCACCAGCGCGGAAGCCCCCGCAATCACCTCTTCCGGGATGCTGGCAACCTGTAACTGGTTCATCAGCCCCGGGCTGATGGCAAACGTTCGCTCGCCCTGCTCCCCAATCAGGGTAAAGCAGCGGCCAATCGCGCCATCAACGCCCTGCAAATAGTTGAGGTCCATACGGCTGGAGGTGTTGCACAGGTAGCGATAGGCATAGCTGCCAATCTGGATGTTGCTGCACATCACCCCCAGCAGCACCGAACGGTCATCGGCCAGCACCGAGTAGTTATGCAGCGTATTGCCAATGGTGCCACCGGCAAACTGGTGGCTAATCAACTGATCACGCAACAACTCGTTGTAGAGCGCTTCGGCAGTTGCGTCATCAATGACCAGCGAATGGCCGGCGCTGAGGCCGTAGCGTTGCAGAAAATCCTCATCGACTTTCGCTTCGATATCCACCAGCGTCTGGTCAATACCGACCACCCAGCTCCCCTCCTCCTGAATCTGTTGTGAAACCTGGAGCAGCGGATCACGCGCGCTAACGGGGAAATAGTGTTTGGATTTACGTTTGCCGGGAAATTTCATGGAGGATGCCGTGTGGAAAATCAGGCAGAGAATGATAGCACATTCTCTGCCGCTCCCTTAACGGCGTGCGTTGACCAGCTGAACCATCATTGCGATGTGTTCATCGTCCGCGTTGAGCGCAGGGATGTACTCAAACTTTTCACCGCCCGCGTGCAGGAAAAATTCACGATTCTGCTCGCTAATCTCCTCAAGCGTTTCGAGACAGTCGGCGGCAAAGCCCGGACTCATCACCTGTACATGTTTGATTCCTTTCGCAGGCAAACCCTGCATGGTTTCATCGGTGTAAGGCGTCAGCCACGGCTCGCGGCCAAAGCGTGACTGGAAGGTCATCATAATTTTGTGCGGGGCAATCCCCAGCGCAGCCGCCAGCGCATCGGTGGTGTCTTTACAGCGCAGAGGATAATCATCACCTTCGTCAGCGAAACGCTGCGGGATGCCATGATAAGAAAGAACCAGCAAATCCGGCTCGCCATGCTGGGCAAACGAGCGCTCAACGGATGCTTTCAGGGCGGCGATGTAGGCCGGATGCTCGGCATAATCACGGATAAATGCCACTTCTGGCAGTGAACGCAGCGGTTTGAAGCTGGACGCCAGGCCATCCCACACGGCAGCCACCGTTGAGCAGGAGAATTGCGGATAGAGCGGCAGCACAATCAATTTGGTCACGCCCTGTGCCAGCAGGCTTTTGAGTGCGCCATCAAGGCTCGGCTGGCCGTAGCTCATCCCCAGCTCTACCGGCATATCCAGCTGCTGCGCCAGTGCAGCACGTTGCCGCTGGCTGAACACCATCAGCGGGGAACCTTCCTCCATCCATACCGATCCATACAATTTGGACACGCGCGGCGATCGGAACGGCAAAATGATGAAGTTAAGAATCGGCCACCACAGCCAGCGCGGCGTATCAACCACGCGCGGGTCACCAAGGAATTGTTTCAGATAACGTTTAACCGCTGGCGTAGTAGGTGCCTCTGGTGTGCCTAAATTAACCAGTAAAACCCCGGGCTTTTCTTGCCTCATTGTATTTCCTTGCTGTTAAAACGAATGGGTCAAAATCGGGAGAAATTGTAGCGGAAAAAGCAGGAGGGGAAAGCAATTGCTGCAAAAGGGCCGGTAAACCGGCCCTGAGATGGCTTAACCGAGGATGGTCGCCAGCTGTGCACTCACTTCAGCAACCTGGCGGGTGCCGTCGATTTTGTGGTACTGCGTGTTACCGGCTTCTGCTTCTTTGCTGTAGTAAGCAATCAGCGGCGCGGTCAACTGATGGTATTCCACCAGACGTTTACGCACGGTTTCTTCCTGGTCGTCTTTACGCGTGGTCAGCTCTTCGCCGGTCGCATCATCTTTACCTTCCACTTTCGGCGGATTGTATTTGATGTGATAAACGCGGCCAGACGGCGCATGCACACGACGGCCAACAATGCGATCCACAATCAGTTCATCCGGCACGGCAAACTCCAGCACGAAATCGACGCTGATACCCGCCTCTTTCATCGCATCAGCCTGCGGAATGGTGCGCGGGAAGCCATCAAGCAGGAAGCCGTTTTTGCAGTCTTCCTGGGTAATACGCTCTTTAACCAGCGCAATAACCAGCTCGTCGGTCACCAGTTTACCGGCATCCATAATGGCTTTCGCCTGCTGGCCCAGTTCGGTGCCTGCTTTCACTGCCGCACGCAGCATGTCGCCAGTGGAGATTTGCGGAATACCGTATTTCTCCATGATGAATTGAGCCTGAGTGCCCTTACCTGCGCCCGGTGCCCCGAGCAGAATAATACGCATTGCGTAATTCCCCTTGCGAATCGCATTGATCAATCTGAGAAGGCGAAGACCATACCATTATGACCCGCGCACCACAAGGAAAGGGGGCGCGGTTACGCCTAATGTCCTACTTTACTGCCTTTTGTTGCTGATACCAGTCCGATGCGGGATTTTTCCACTTTTTCAGAATCGCGACCGTTATTCAGCAGCTCGCGCAGACGTTTCGCCAGGGTACTGGTCATATTCTGACTTTTGGTTGCGCTACCCCGCACATTGGCACGTAACAACATGCGCCTTTGTACTGGCCATAGCTGCAAATCGGGATGCGGCTCCTGTTGCGACGGGCCTGGCACCGTCGGCAGAAGCGCGAATGGCAGACCAGGCTGCTGGAGAGATTGCAGTGAAAATGGCGCTTCCAGCGTGATGGTGTCGACACTGGCGATATTGTAAGGTCGCCATCCCGCTGCGGCCATCTGCGCCAGCGCCTGCTCCGGCGTATCGCCGAGAGCCAGGCCCTGTTCGAACAACCGCAACTCGCTGCGCACCAGCGTACTGAAGTCCTGGGTACGCAGGGCGATCAACACCAGATCTGCGCTTAATTCTGCGTGGCGATCCAGACGTGCCACAAACAACCGGGCATCGCTGATCAGACGACGGTGCAATTGCGAGGCAAAAGACTCAGACGCATCCGTTACGCCCTGGCTTTGGCACTCATCCAGCGGACGCACGCGGCCATAGAACAGATCAACATGTTCAATCAGCGCGATATTCCCCGCCATAACGGGAACCGCCGGTAATACGCTTAATTCACTGGCGCGATATTGCGAGGCAAAACGAGACTGATTGCGCGCCTGCTCCTGACGTAAGAACAGCTGCGAGAGCAACACCCGCGCAATATGTAATGAAGGTGCAAAGAACAGGTCATACTGTTCCAGCCGGTAGTGACGGGAAAGCAAGCCGCGAAGCCGATCGCGCGCCGCCGCCCTGGCAGAAGCATTCTGTCGAGCCATCACGTGATTATTCTCTTATTTTTTGCTGCGTGGGATGGCGGGTGATGCTGAGGTCCATGGCGAAAATCACCGGCGTAAACACAGAGACGCCTGCCAGTCAACCCGCCATAATCAGGGGGAAAGGTTAGGCCAATGCGGCTGGACTTTGAAATGATATAAACTGACAATCCCTGTTAGGTTTTTACACAGGGGATGAGTATGACCGGGCTACCTTCGTTACGTGCACTGCATTATTTTCACCAGGCGGCCCTGCACAGCAGCTTTAGCGTAGCCGCTGAACGTTTGCATGTGACTCACAGCGCCATCAGCCATCAGGTTCGTCAGCTGGAAAGCTGGATGGGCAAGCCTCTGTTTGTTCGCACCAATGGACGCGTCAAATTAACCTCACATGGTGAGCGCTTGCTGGTTAGTTGCCAGAAAGCCTTTAGCGAACTTTCCACCACCTGCGAAAGTATTCGTACCGGGATGCGCCACCATCTCAGCGTCTCCTGCGCACCCAGTTTTCTTTCCCAATGGCTGATTCCCCGTATCAGCAGCTTTTATCTGCGTTATCCCGACATTGAGATCCAGTTCCAGCAGTTGGTGGAGATCGATCTGCTGCGCAGCGAACACACTGACGTGCTGATTCTCAGCTATGAACAGTCACCTGACGACGATATTGATGCCACGCTGATCAGCGATGATTACATTGGCCCGCTCTGCGCCCCGCAATTTGCGGCGCGTTTCCAGAATGAACAGGACCTGGCAACGTTACCGCTGCTGCATGCCGACACGCGGCTGCATGCCTGGGCTGAATGGTCGAAAACCAGCGGCACCCGGGGTAATTTTTGGGTAGGTAAACATTTCGACAATCTCACCCTGGGTATCCAGGCGGCAAGAAATGGGTTGGGCGTGATCATGGCACCGCGTCTGCTGGTGCGTCAGGAGTTAAACGACGGTACGTTAATCGCCCCACTCGGCTTTGTGCGTGTGGACCGTGCCACCTGGATGATGACCAAAGCCTCACGCCAGCATGATGCGGAGATTACCTTGTTTCGCGATTGGTTACGGGACGAGGCGCTGCATTGATGGGTAGCGGCGCAATTTATTGCGCTGTTTTTAACAGAGCGCGATAAATCGCGCCGCTACGGGTCAGATGTAATTAGCGTTATGCCGTCAGCAGCTGGTTCATACGACGGATAAACTGGTTCGGATCGTCCAGCGTACCGCGTTCGGCCAGCAACGCCTGATCCAGCAACAACTCCACCCATTCGCCAAAGCGGCTTTCATCCTGGGTATCTGCCACGCGTTTCACCAGCGTGTGATCCGGGTTCAGTTCGAAGATGTACTTCACATCCGGCACGTCCTGGCCCGCCGCGGCAAAAAGTTTTGCCATCTGGGTGCTCATTTCATTGGCATCAGTGGTGACAATTGCCGGGGTATCCGTCAGACGATGAGTTAAACGCACCTCTTTGACACGCTCACCCAGCAGGGTTTTCACGCGATCAACAAACGGTTCCAGCGCCTTTTCCGCTTCCTTCTGTTCTTCGGTTTCTTCGTCGGCCAGCTTGCTCAGCGATTCATCCGCTTTGCTCACTGACTGGAAGGATTTGCCGTCAAACTCGGTGAGATAGCTCATCATCCATTCGTCGATGCGGTCGGACAGCAGCAGCACCTCGATACCTTTCTTACGGAACAGCTCCAGATGTGGGCTGCTTTTCGCCGCGGCGTAGCTGTCGGCGGTGATGTAGTAAATCTTATCCTGGCCTTCCACCATACGGCTCAGGTAGTCATCCAGCGAGATAGTTTGTTCCGCGCCTTCGCTTTGCGTGGTGGCAAAACGCAGCAACTTCGCGATCTGCTGCTGGTTGGCATTATCTTCCGCCGGACCTTCTTTCAGTACCAGACCGAACTCTTTCCAGAACTGCTGATATTTTTCCGTGTCATCTTTCGCCAGCTTTTCCAGCATTTGCAGGCTGCGTTTGGTCAGCGCACCACGCAGGCTTTGCGTTACGCGGCTGTCTTGCAGGATCTCGCGCGACACGTTGAGCGGCAGGTCATTGGAGTCGATCAGACCACGCACGAAACGCAGATAGTTCGGCATAAACTGTTCAGCATCATCCATGATAAACACGCGCTGAACATAAAGTTTCAAGCCGTGTTTATGGTCGCGGTTCCACATGTCGAACGGGGCACGCGCCGGGATATACAGCAGGCTGGTGTACTCCTGCTTACCTTCCACACGATTGTGGCTCCAGATCGCCGGATCGCTGAAGTCATGGGCGATATGTTTGTAGAATTCGTTGTACTCTTCGTCGCTGATCTCAGCTTTGTTACGCGTCCACAGCGCCTGGGCTTTGTTGATCTTTTCCCAGCTGGTAGCGTCGCTTTCTTCATCTTTGCTTTCGATTTCTACCGGCAGCGCGATGTGATCGGAATATTTACTGATGATGCTGCGCACGCGCCAGGCATCGAGGAACTCATCCTCGCCTTCACGCATATGCAGGGTGATTTCAGTGCCGCGATCGGCTTTTTCGATTTCTGCGAGGGTATATTCACCTTCGCCGGCAGATTCCCAGAACACGCCTTCATCAGCGCTGGCACCGGCGGCGCGCGTGCGCACCGTGACTTTATCGGCCACGATAAATGCGGAGTAGAAACCGACACCAAACTGGCCGATCAGCTGGCTGTCTTTTGCCGAGTCAGAACCCATCGATTCCAGGAACGCTTTGGTGCCTGATTTTGCGATGGTGCCGAGGTTCTCAATCACCTCATCACGACGCATGCCGATGCCGTTGTCGCTCAGCGTCAGCGTACGATTTTCCTTGTCGACCGAGATCCGCACACGCAGCTCGCCGTCGCCTTCATACAGATCCGCTGCCGACAGCGCGCGGAAGCGCAGTTTGTCAGCCGCATCAGAGGCGTTGGAGATCAGTTCACGCAGGAAAATCTCTTTATTTGAATAGAGGGAATGGATCATCAGGTGCAGAAGTTGTTTTACCTCTGACTGGAAGCCACGCGTCTCTTGTCCTTTCATGGTCATTGCTACCTCAACTGAATCGGGTTGATCGAACGTTGAGGAAGAGATGGGGATGGTACGGAGAATTTCAAGCCGGTGTCAGTGATGACACCGGCAAGTGCTCAGAATTTAATCTTGTGACGTCCGGCCAGCGAGTGCGACAGGGTGGTACCATCGACCATTTCCAGCTCACCACCCACCGGTACACCGTGCGCAATGCGGCTGGCATCGACGCCATACTGGTTGCACAGCTCGGCGATATAGTTTGCCGTCGCGTCCCCTTCCACCGTTGGATTGGTGGCGAGGATCACTTCCTGCAACGTTTCCTGCTCCAGGCGCTGCTCAAGGCGATCCAGACCGATATCCTGCGGGCCAATGCCATCCAGCGGCGACAGATGCCCCATCAACACAAAGTAGCGCCCGGCAAACTGGCCGGTCTGCTCAATGGCGTGGATATCCGCCGGACTTTCCACCACGCAAATCTGGCCGTTTTGCTGACGACGCGGATTGGCGCAGATGGTACAGATTTCCTGCTCGGTGAAGGTGCGGCAATCGGCACAGTGGCCGATCTCCGACATGGCACGGGTTAACGCCTGCGCCAGACGCATGCCACCGCTGCGATCACGCTGCAACAAATGAAACGCCATACGCTGCGCCGACTTCGGACCCACGCCCGGCAGGCAACGCAGCGACTCCATCAAAGATTCAAGCAGTGGACTGGTTTGCATCAGAACGGCATCTTGAAGCCTGGCGGCAGCTGCATACCGGCAGACACGGAAGCCATTTTCTCTTTCTGCGTTTCATCGATGCGGCGCGCGGCATCATTGAAGGCCGCAGCGATCAGATCTTCCAGCATATCTTTGTCATCTTCCAGCAGGCTGGGATCGACTTCCACGCGACGGCAGTTATGCGCGCCGTTGATGGTGACTTTGACCAGGCCAGCACCTGATTCGCCGGTCACTTCCAGCGCGGCGATCTCTTCCTGAACTTTGGCCATTTTATCCTGCATCTGCTGGGCCTGTTTCATCAGGTTGCCCAATCCGCCTTTTCCAAACATAGTTTTCTCTCTCTGCTGGGGCTGCGTCGCGCGCTCATCGCGCGGCAGCGTGTTCATACGGGTCGAATACTCTCTTCATCCAGGTCGGCATCAAAAAAGCGACGCAACGTCTGAATGTGGGTATCGCTAATGATCGACTGACGCGCCTGCGCCAGTTTCTCTTCATAAATGGCCTGACGCCATTCCAGTGGCGTCATCACCGTGGAATTATCGTCTTCAACAATGGTCAGTTCAACTGTCTGACCGGCCGCCGTGCTGAGCGCTTCCGCTAACACCTGACGCGCAGAACCTGAATTCAGATGACGCTGGCTGCTGCGCAGATGCAGGCAGACGCTGTTGTCACCCTGCTCTTTCCACGCGTTCAGCGCCAGTTGCTGCACCAGCTTCGGCAGCGTCAGGGCCGCGATTTCCGCCGCCCAGGCATCGCGCTGCTGCGCTTCTTCCGCCAGACGCAGCGCCAGCTCAGGCGTTTTCTCATGCTCCAGTGCTGAACGCAAGGCTTTTGGCGTCGCCACCGGGGTGGCGACAACTTCCGTCGGCGTTTGCGCTTTCCAGCGATACGCTTCCGGCTTCGCCACCGCTTTTACCGCTGGCTCGCTGCGTTGCTGAACCCGTTCCGTGACGTTAGCCAGACGTTCCAGCGCCGCATTAGCCGGCCGCGCGGAACGCGCTGCCGGCTCACTCTTTTTTGCTTTGCTGGCTCCCTGACGCATCAGCTGAGTACGCGCCTGCAACAGCTGGCTGGTCGCATCTGGCAGGTTTTCCGGCGCAGGAGCCATATCAGGATAATCGGCAGGAATCGGCGGCGCTTCAGTCTGTGGTGGTGCCATTTGTGGTTGTGCCGCCACAACCGGGGTCGGGGCCGGGGTCTGAGCCGGAACCGCCTGGGGGGTTAATACCGGACGCGCCACCGGTTCGGCAATCGCGGCCTGCGGGTGGAACGCCAGTGCACGCAGCAACGTCATTTCCACGCCCAGACGCCGATCCGGTGCCAACGGCAGATCTTTACGCCCCATCAGCAGCATCTGGTAATACAGCTGCACATCCGCAGGTGGCAGCACGCGCGCCAGTTCGCGCAGGCGCTGTGCCTGGCTGAACTCATCATCGCTGAGGGAACTGGGGAGCAGCTGCACCATCGCAATGCGATGCAACAGGCGTAACATCTCCACCAGCAGCGCTTCCCATTCGACACCGCGGGACGCCGCCTGATTCAGCAGCGCCATCACCTGTTCGCCGTTGCCATCACTCAGCGCTTCGATTAACGCCAGCGGCTGCTCATCATCCAGCGTACCGAGCATCTGCGCCACGCTATCGCGTGTTACGCTGCCCTGCCCCATCGCAATCGCCTGGTCGGTCAGACTGAGGGCATCACGCATGCTCCCCTCGGCCGCACGCGCCAGCAGTTGCAGTGCACGCGGCTCCGTGGCGATCTGTTCCTGTTGCAGAATATGCTCAAGCTGCTGGCGAATCTGTTCCACATCCAGCGCCTTGAGATGGAACTGCAAACAACGCGACAAAATGGTGACCGGCAGTTTTTGTGGGTCGGTGGTGGCTAGCAGGAATTTAACGTGTGCCGGTGGCTCCTCCAGCGTTTTTAACAACGCGTTGAAGCTGTGGCGCGACAGCATGTGCACTTCATCAATCAGATAAACTTTGAAGCGACCGCGCGCCGGTGCGTACTGCACGTTATCGAGCAGATCACGCGTATCTTCGACTTTGGTCCGCGAGGCGGCATCGATCTCAATCAGATCGACAAAACGTCCCTGCTCAATTTCCCGGCAGTTATCACACACGCCACAGGGCGTAGAGGTGATACCGGTTTCGCAGTTGAGGCCCTTTGCCAGCAAACGCGCAATCGAGGTTTTGCCCACGCCGCGGGTGCCGGAAAAGAGATAAGCATGATGGATTCGTCCCAGTGACAGCCCGTTGGCCAGCGCAGTCAGCACATGTTCCTGACCGACTACGTCAGCAAAAGCCTGGGGACGCCATTTTCGCGCAAGTACCTGATAGCTCATGTGGATTCGATCACTGGATTTGGTTGAGTTGGCACAGCGGCACGGCTGAAGAACCGCAGTCCGCCGTATGTCAAAAGGGGAAAAATGCTGCTTTGCAAACCCTGTTTATTTTGGCAGTAGTCTAACAGCCACAACAGGATATGCCTATTACTTTGCGGAAGTCGCGCCCCGCGCGAAAGCGGAGCGCGCTGACTTTAGTGGCCGGGGAAATTGACCAGGCTGAAGCAGTCGAGGCCCATCGCTTTCAAACGCGCTTCGCCGCTCAGATCAAACAGATTAATAATGAAGGCCGCATCTTTGACTTCACCGCCTGCACGACGAATCAGCTTCACGGTGGCTTCGATGGTGCCGCCGGTTGCCAGCAGATCATCCACCACCAGCACCACGTCACCCGGCTGGATAGCATCCTGATGCAGCTCCAGCGTATCGGTGCCGTACTCCAGTTCATAGCTTTCGCTGTAAGTGGCTCGCGGCAATTTGCCCGGCTTACGTACCGGCACAAAACCCACACCCAAACCCAGCGCGACTGGCGCACCAAACAGGAAACCACGCGCTTCCGTCCCCACCACCCTGGTGATGCCTTTGCCGCGATAACGCTCAACCAGAATGGCGATCGACGCGGCATACGCCTGCGGATCTTCCATTAAACTGGTGACGTCACGGAACAGAATGCCCGGCTTAGGGTAGTCAGGAATGCTTTTGATGCTGTTTTTGATGAGTTCAAGCTGCTGGGCAGTTGCGGTCATAGTGTTACGCCTGATGAAATCTCTATTTCGCGCAGCTCCCATAGCGCCATCACCCGGAGACCGGGTTAAGCGAAGTCAGTTCACAGAGGGAAGCCACGCACGAAGAGGCCCAAATCTAAGCAAATGGCCGCCTAAATGCAACCCTGTCAATCTGTTTCGCGTTCGTCTGTACTTTCTGCCACCACCGGAATGCGCCACATAAACAGCAGTAAAATGCACAGCATCACGCCCAGCATGATACGCACCCACAGCAGATGAACCAGCCAGATGGACACTGCAAAGGTAAGGATAATCAGCAACATGGCCCGCCCTTTTGCACCGGGAGGCATGGCGCGATGCTGCTGCCAGTGACGCAAATAACGGCCAAAAGGTGAGCGCCACAATAGCCAGTGATGAAAACGCGGTGACGAACGAGCAAAGCACCAGGCCGCCAGCAACACAAATGGCGTTGTCGGTAATAAAGGTAATACAATCCCCAGCGTACCCAGCACGATCGCCAGCCAGCCAAGTGTCAGTAATAATATGCGTTGCATGCCCGGTGCCTGATAAAATCGCTACCGCGCTACGTTAACACAGTCGGGAAAAGAGTGATGCCCTATCCGCAACCCCAGCAACGCCTGCAAACAACCCTTGATCTGCTACGTCAGCAGATTGCCCAACAGCCGGATGGCAGCTGCCGTCAACCGCGCTTCGATGCTCAGCTATTCCACTGCAAAGGAACGCGGCTGGCGGATTATTTGCAGGAGCTGGAACACAACATCGCGCAGCTAACCGCAGCGGATACCGATGTGGCACGTCGCCAGTGGCTGGCCGATAAGGTGCTGGATCAGATTGCGGCCCTGCAACGTGAATGCCAGAGCCAACAGCTGCGCGTGGCGCGCGAACGCCCGCGTGGTGATACCAAACAGCAGAAGCGCGAAGAGTATCGCGGCTATGAAACCCGCTTACTGGCAATGATTGCGGAGCGCGAGCAGCATCTGCAACGCGCCGAAACCCTGAGCATCCAACAACAATTGATTCGCGAAGTGGAGCAGCTAAAAATACGCCTTGGCCGCTGCCGCCAGGCGATACACAAGCTGGAACTGCAATTTTCCGCACGGTAAGCCCATCGCCGTTTCTTCTATACTCTTCTCTTCTGACAGAAGGAGTTACGCATGGCCTTTATCACCTGGATTCTGACAGGTATTGCTGTCGGCTGGTTAAAGCGGGTGATTTTTCCCGGACGGCCCGGCGGATTTTTCGTTACGCTGGTACTGACGGTGATCGGTGCGCTGATCGGCGGTTATATCGCGAGTTATTTTAACGCCGGTGATATGGTGACCCTGAGCCTGGCCACCGCCGGAATGGCGCTGGCGGGTGCCTTGCTGATGTTGCTGGTGGTGGCGAAATTACGTATTTAGGAGCAAAGATGTCCCTGGAAACTGCATCAGACGAGATCAAACTGGCGGTGGATTTAATTCAGCTGCTGGAGGAGAACCGCATCCCTGCCGCCACGGTGCTGGCGGCGCTGGCGATTGTTCAGCGCGATTATGAACAGAAAAACGCGGCGGAAAAAACCGGCCAGCATCCTTCATAACCGCGCGATAAATCGCGCCGCTACGACCTGGCACCGGCCAGCGTGGGGCTGAACCGCAACATATCAAGCAATGCATCCACCAGACCCGGCGCTTCCGCCGCCAGGTCGAAGCTTTCCGGGTTGAACAACCAGCTTTCCATCAGGCCATTAATATTGGCGCGCATAATTAATGCCGCCTGGCGTGTATTAAGGCTGGCGGGTAGCTGACCCGCATCAATGCATAAACGCAGCACATCTTCTATTCTGTCGTAACATTCCAACAATAAGCTTTGCTGCATCTTCTGCAGGGTCGCCATTTCGCCCACGAATTCACATTTATGAAAAATGATCTCCATCAATGCGCGCCTTTGGGGATCCTTTGCAGTGGCGTCAAGGATATAGATCAACATCGAACGCACAACAGAGAGTGGATCGCCGGGGTATTTTGTTTGATACTCAAGTTCCACATCATCAAGCCCAGCGTCACACTGTAGCCAGATTTCATGTAAAAGATCGGCTTTATTCTTGAAATGCCAGTAGATGGCTCCCCGCGTGACGCCGGCAGCCGTTGCGATATCCGCCAGTGAAGTGGCAGCAACACCGTGTTCAGAGAAGTGTGCTAACGCAGCATCAAGAATTTGATTACGTGTTTCAAGCGCTTGCGCTTTGGTTTTTCGTGCCATAGAGGACTTTTTTTACAAACTGGCAAGTTTACATACATTTGTGAATGTATGTACCATAGCACGACCCGTGTTTTAACGCAGCAATGGGTTTATCGGTTTGTGATCCATTGATCATTTGATATCGGACATTCGAGGTTTATTTATGAATAAAAACAGAGGATTAGCCCCTCTGGCGGCCGTCCTGATGCTTTCAGGCAGCTTTGTGTTAACAGGATGTGATGATAATAAATCCCAACAAGCCGCCCAGCAGCAGCCCCCAGAAGTGGGTGTTGTGACGTTAAAAAACGAGCCACTGACTATCTCTACAGAACTGCCAGGCCGCACTTCAGCTTTCCGGGTAGCGGAAGTTCGTCCTCAGGTCTCGGGAATCATTCTGAAGCGTAATTTTGTCGAAGGCAGCGACGTGAAGGCCGGGGTTTCCCTGTACCAGATCGATCCGGCGACGTATCAGGCCGCCTACGATAACGCCAAAGGTGCGCTGGCAGAGGCACAAGCCAATGCCCGCATCGCCGATTTGACGGTAAAACGTTACAAACCGCTGCTGGGAACTAAGTACATCAGCCAGCAGGATTATGACACCGCCGTCGCCACCGCCGCACAGAATGCCGCTGCCGTACAAGCCGCACAGGCAAATGTGGAAAGCGCGCGTATTAACCTTGCCTATACCAAAGTGACCTCGCCTATCAGCGGTCGTATTGGTAAATCTTCCGTAACGGAAGGGGCATTGGTTTCCAATGCGCAAACCACCGCACTCGCCACCGTGCAGCAGCTCGATCCGATGTATGTCGATGTGACTCAATCCAGTGAAGATTTCCTGCGCTTGCGCGCGGAGCTGGAATCCGGTCAGCTGAAACAGAACGATGGTAAAGCCAATGTCGCCCTGTTGATGCAAAACGGCAGCACCTACGCGCAAAGCGGCACTCTGGAATTCTCTGATGTAACGGTGGATGAAACCACTGGCTCCATCACCCTGCGTGCTGTCTTCCCGAACCCGGACCATCGCCTGCTGCCAGGCATGTTTGTCCGTGCGCGTCTGGATGAAGGTACCAACCCGTCAGCGCTGCTGGTGCCACAGCAAGCGGTAACGCGTACACCAACCGGTCAGGCCACAGCCATGGTGGTCGGTGCCGACAATAAAGTTGAAATGCGTAACCTGACAGCCAGCCAGGCCATTGGCGATAAGTGGCTGGTCACCGAAGGGCTGAAAGCGGGCGATCGCGTGATCACCGTCGGCCTGCAACGTGCTAAACCGGGTGCGCAGGTAACACCACAAGAAGTGTCAGACGATACCAAAGCAGCACCCGAATCTCAGGCGCAGTCTCAGAAATCGTCTTCATAAACAGGAGCCGTTAATACATGGCTAAGTTTTTTATCGATCGCCCCATTTTTGCGTGGGTAATCGCCATCATCATCATGCTGGCGGGTGCGCTATCGATTATCAGCCTGCCGATCGAGCAATATCCCAATGTTGCTCCACCGGCGGTTGAAATCCAGGCTACCTACCCGGGTGCAGATGCGAAAACGCTGCAGGACTCGGTGACCCAGGTCATCGAACAAAATATGAACGGTATCGACGGGCTGATGTATATGTCCTCGAACAGTGACTCGTCCGGTACCCTCACCCTGACCATTACTTTCCAGTCCGGTACGGATGCGGATATCGCACAGGTTCAGGTGCAGAACAAATTGCAGCTGGCCATGCCGCTGCTGCCGCAGGAAGTCCAGCAACAGGGGATTCAGGTTAAAAAATCCTCCAGCAGCTTCCTGATGGTGGCCGGTTTCGTCAGTGACGACCCGAACATGACGCAGAACGATATCTCGGACTACGTTGCCTCGAATATCAAAGACCCGATCAGTCGTACCCCAGGGGTGGGTGATACTCAGGTGTTTGGTGCGCAGTATGCAATGCGTATCTGGCTGGACCCACACAAACTCAACAACTTCCAGCTGACGCCAGTGGATGTGATCAGCGCGCTTGGCACGCAGAACACCCAGGTTGCAGCGGGTCAGTTAGGTGGTACGCCACCGGTTCCTGGCCAGCAGTTGAACGCCTCGATCATTGCGCAGACCCGTCTGACCTCGACCGAAGAGTTTGGCAATATCCTGCTGAAAGTGAACACCGATGGTTCTCAGGTACGCCTGCGTGACGTCGCGAGGATTGAGTTGGGTGGTGAAAACTACGACATCATTGCCCGTTATAACGGCAAACCGGCCTCCGGTATCGGTATCAAGCTGGCAACCGGTGCGAACGCCCTGGATACCGCCGATGCGGTTAAAAGTGAGCTGGCAAAACTGCAGCCCTTCTTCCCGGCGGGCATGAAAGTGGTGTATCCGTATGACACCACGCCGTTCGTTAAAATCTCCATCTTCGAAGTGGTGAAAACCCTGTTCGAAGCGATCGTGCTGGTGTTCCTGGTGATGTATCTGTTCCTGCAGAACTTCCGCGCCACACTGATCCCGACCATTGCTGTTCCGGTGGTGCTGCTGGGGACCTTTGCGATCATTGCCGCCTGCGGCTACTCGATAAACACGCTCACCATGTTCGGGATGGTGCTCGCCATCGGCCTGTTGGTGGATGACGCCATCGTGGTGGTGGAGAACGTTGAGCGTGTGATGGCAGAAGAAGGTCTGCCGCCGAAGGAAGCCACCAAACGCTCGATGGAGCAGATTCAGGGCGCGCTGGTCGGTATCGCGCTGGTGCTCTCGGCGGTATTTATTCCGATGGCCTTCTTCGGTGGGTCCACCGGGGTTATCTATCGCCAGTTCTCCATTACCATCGTTTCGGCCATGGCGCTGTCGGTGCTGGTGGCGTTGATCCTGACGCCTGCACTGTGTTCCACCATGCTGAAACCGGTGGAGAAAGGCAGCCACGGTAAAACCACCGGCTTCTTTGGCTGGTTTAACCGCCTGTTTGATAAGAGTACCCATCATTACGTTGATAGCGTCGGTCATATCGTGCGCAGCACCGGCCGTTACCTGGTGCTTTACCTGCTTATCGTGATTGGCATGGCCTACCTGTTCCTGCGCTTACCTACCTCGTTCCTGCCGGAAGAGGACCAGGGTCTGCTGCTGGCTCAGGCGCAATTGCCCGCCGGTGCGACGCAGGAACGTACTCAGAAAGTGCTGGATCAGGTGTCGGATTACTTCCTGACCAAAGAGAAAGACAGCGTGAATTCGGTGTTTACCGTTAACGGCTTCGGCTTTGCCGGACGTGGACAGAACACCGGTATCGCCTTCGTCAGCCTCAAACCCTGGGATGAACGTGGCAGTTCCGACATGAAAGTGCCGGCAATTGCAGCCCGTGCCATGCGTGCGCTGGGTGCGATCAAAGATGCGATGGTCATCCCGTTTAACCTGCCCGCAATTATCGAACTGGGTAACGCCACCGGCTTTGACTTCCAGCTGATTGACCAGGGGAACCTGGGGCACGAGAAGCTGACCGAAGCACGTAACCAGTTGTTCGGCATGGTGGCACAGCACCCGGATACCCTGGTGGGTGTGCGTCCAAACGGTATGGAAGATACGCCGCAGTACAAACTGATTATCGATCAGGAAAAAGCCTCGGCGCTGGGTGTGTCGCTGTCTGACATCAACACCACGCTGGGTGCTGCCTGGGGCGGTTCTTACGTCAACGACTTCATCGACCGTGGTCGTGTGAAGAAGGTGTACGTGATGGGCCAGGCGAATGCCCGTATGCTGCCGGATGACGTCAGCAAATGGTATGTGCGCAACAGCGCCGGTGAGATGGTGTCGTTCGGGGCCTTCTCCAGTGCGAAGTGGCAATATGGTTCGCCGCGCCTGGAGCGTTACAACGGTCTGCCATCGATGGAAATCCTCGGCCAGGCAGCACCGGGCAAAAGCTCGGGTGATGCGATGAACCTGATGGAGCAGCTGGCGTCAAAACTGCCAGCCGGTATTGGCTACGACTGGACCGGTATGTCCTACCAGGAACGTCTATCCGGTAACCAGGCTCCGGCACTCTACGCTATCTCGCTGATCGTGGTGTTCCTGTGTCTGGCAGCGTTGTATGAAAGCTGGTCGATTCCGTTCTCCGTTATGCTGGTGGTTCCGCTTGGTGTGGTTGGCGCATTGCTGTTCACTACCCTGCGCGGTCTGAGTAACGACGTCTACTTCGTGGTAGGTCTGCTTACCACCATAGGCCTGTCGGCGAAGAACGCCATCCTGA
Source organism: Pantoea cypripedii (assembly GCF_011395035.1). Lineage (NCBI taxonomy): Bacteria > Pseudomonadati > Pseudomonadota > Gammaproteobacteria > Enterobacterales > Erwiniaceae > Pantoea > Pantoea cypripedii. The sequence continues at coordinate 1,035,150 of NZ_CP024768.1, read as the reverse complement.
TCGTTGAGTTCGCCAAGGACCTGATGGAGAAAGAAGGTAAAGGGTTGGTGGAATCAACGCTGGAGGCATCCCGTATGCGTCTGCGTCCGATTCTGATGACCTCACTGGCCTTCATCCTCGGCGTACTGCCACTGGCAATCAGTACCGGTGCCGGTTCGGGTGCACAGAACGCAGTAGGTACTGGCGTAATGGGCGGGATGGTCACCGCTACCGCGCTGGCGATCTTCTTCGTACCGGTGTTCTTCGTCGTGGTGCGCCGTCGTTTCAGCAAGAATAAGAGCGAGCTGGAACAGGGCCATCCGGTCAACCACTAAGATTTTCTCTTCTTCAAAAGGCCGCTGATGCGGCCTTTTTTTATATCCCCCGCCTGACCCCGTTACGACAAAGCCCTGCTGCGCATAGGGTTGCAATGTGATGTCACCAGGTTCATACTATTGTTATATTATAACATTACACAAGGCGAGAAATCATGAAACCTGATATCCATCCCCATTACCGTCCGGTGGTGTTCCACGACACCACGGCGAACGAATATTTCAAAGTCGGCTCCACCATCAAAACCGAACGCACCATCGAGTTCGAAGGTGAAGTGCTGCCCTACGTTACGCTGGATGTCTCTTCGAAATCACATGTGTTTTATACCGGTAAGCAAAAAGATTTTGCTAAAGAAGGCAACGTCGCGCGCTTCAATCAGCGCTTTGGCCGTTTCACTGGCCGCAGCAAGGGATAACGGAGAACAAAATGCAGGTATTGAGTTCATTACGGTCAGCCAAGACTCGTCACAAAGATTGCAAAGTCGTACGTCGTAAAGGTCGCATCTATGTGATCTGCAAAACCAATCCGCGCTTTAAAGCGGTACAGGGAAGGAAGAAGAAACGTTAGGACGTGTCGTGATAATTGGCCGGGTTAATCCCCGGCCTTTTTTATTACTTCATACTTTTCAGCATAACATCGACGTTATGTTTGAACGCCGCTTCATAGCTGGCTGCCGGGCCATTCGCTTCCGACAGGGCTTCCGGATACAGCTCGCCCCCCGGTTTCGCGCCGGTAGCGCTGGCAATCTGTTTCACCAGACGTGGGTCTGTCTGGTTCTCCATAAAGTAGGTATTGATATGCTCGGTCTTGAGCTGTTTGATGATCGATGCCACATCACTCGCACTGGCTTCCGCTTCGGTTGAGAAACCCACTGGCGCAAGGAAAGACACGCCATAGCGCTGACCAAAATAACCAAACGCATCATGGCTGGTCAGCACCTTACGTTTGCTCTGCGGAACGGCAGCAAAAGACGTCTTCGCCCAGCTATCCAGTTTTTGTAATTGCTGGATGTAGTTCTCTCCCTGCTTACGAATCGCTGCCGCATCTTCCGGGTCTGCTTTGATCAAGGCATTCATGACGTTGGTGGCATAAATCACGCCGTTTGCCATGCTGTTCCACGCATGGGGATCGGTGATGGTTTTACCGTCATCCACCATCTCACGCGTATTAATGCCTTGTGAAGCCACCACCAGCGAGCCTTTATAACCCGAGGCGCTAACCAGACGATCCATCCAACCTTCCAGTCCCAGTCCGCTGACAAATACCACATCCGCCTGCGCCAGTGCCTGGCTGTCCTGCGGGGTGGGTTCGAAGGTGTGTGGGTCACCATTCGGCCCCACCAGCGATTTCACGTTGACGTGCTCGCCACCAACCTGTTTAACGATGTCCGCCAGCACGGTAAAACTTGCCACCGCATCCACTGTTTTCGCCAGCGCCAGTGGGCTGATCAACATGGCACCCAACGCCAGGCTAATCGGTAACTTCTTCATACATATCCCCTTATTGGTTTCGTTATCGGCGGCGCAGTAAACCGCCACATGGTCCTGTCAAAATTGAAAGTAAAAAGAGTCCAGCGGCACTCAGCACCACTGCCGGTCCGGCAGGCAGCGAGTAATGCCACGACAAAATCAGGCCGATTAGCGCGGCAACCACCGCCAGCAACATAGCGACTGCCAGCATGCAGGCGAGATGACGGCTCCAGAAACGGGCGCTGGCGGCAGGCAGCATCATTAATCCCACGGACATCAGCGTGCCCAGCACCTGAAATCCCGCCACCAGGTTGAGTACCACCAGGGTAAGAAAAATGCCGTGTACCAGCGGCGCACTCCATTTGCCCTGCGCACGCAGGAAATCGGGATCAAAGGCATCAATCACCAGCGGACGATAGATAATGGCCAGCATCAGCAAGGTAAATGCGGCAATGCCTCCCACCAGCATGATGGCGGCGTTATCCACCGCCAGCAGCGATCCAAACAGCACGTGAAGCAGATCGACACTGGAACCCCGCAGGGAAACCAGGGTGACGCCCAGTGCCAGAGAGCCGAGATAGAACCCGGCAAAGCTGGCATCTTCTTTCAGCGGGGTGTAGCGACTGACGGCACCGGAAAGTAATGCCACCGCCAGACCGGCGATCAAACCGCCGATCCCCATCGCCACCAGCGATAGACCGGAAATGAGGTAACCGATAGCGGCCCCCGGCAGCACCGCATGAGAAAGCGCATCACCGATCAGGCTCATACGACGCAGTGAGAGGAAAACCCCCAGCGGTGTGGCGCTCAGTGCCAGCGCAACGCAGGCCACCAGCGCACGGCGCATAAAGCCGAACTCAATAAAAGGTTGCAGTAACGTCACGATGCCACCCTCCGCAACAGCGGCGCATGGGCAGATTCGGGTTCATCCAGAGACAACACATCCTGAAAATAACGCGCCACCAGCGGGCGATCGTGTAATACCACCAGCAGGGTGGTGCCTGCTTGCTGCTGCTGTTCGAGGATCGACATCAGTAACGTAACCGTCTGGCTGTCGATACCATTAAAGGGTTCATCCAACAGCCACAGCTTGCTGCGTTGCAGCATCAGGCGTGCAAACAGCACCCGCTGCAACTGGCCACCCGATAACGTGGCAGGCTGGGCATCAGCAAAATCACGCATCTGTACCGCATCCAGCGCCGCATCAATTTCTTTGCGTAAGGCGCGGTTAATGGCACCGAACCAACCACAGCGCGGCCAGCATCCCATCGCCACCAGTTCATAAGCCGTGATCGGAAAACGCGTCTCCAGTTCGGTACGTTGCGGCAACCAGCCAAGTTCTTTACGCGAAACCGCAAGATCACAGCGGCCTGCAATCGGGGTCAGTAAACCGGCGATAGTCTTCAGCAATGTGGATTTGCCGCTGCCATTAGCGCCAATCAGCGCCGTCATACTGCCCGCGGGCAACTCGCCGTTAATGGTCGGCGTTACCGTTTGTCCCTGATAACCGGCCTGCAGATGGTGAAACCGCATCATTTCTGCATACCCCAGACAATAGCCAGCCCCAGCAGGGCTACCAGTAGCAGGGCCACCAGCAGGCGTCCCGCCAGTGACAGAAGTAATCCACTGTGATTCATACGACACAACCAAAATGTTATAACATAACAAATACACTATCAGATTATGCCGGGTGCTGCCGCGCAGGAAAGTGTTTCAAAAGTTAACCAGCACCACCGATCGAAGTGGTCGCTGCGCGGCTGTCATCCTTTTCTTCCTCAACAGGTGCTGGAATCCATCACAACAATAGCTATTTCTGCTTAAGCCGTGCTTGCAATATCCGCATGAAACCCCAATGATATAAACATCATCTTTTTTACCGGATTAACGATGCAGGCCATTATTCATTGTGATATTGCTGAAGGTGAGGATGACTGCACTAAGTTGCAGGCAATAATTCAGGGGAATATTCTCAAAATAGCGGAAGCGCTTGCAGGTGATTTGCAGTGGTATTCACAAAATGCGCGATTAGTTCCCGAGAGTTTTCGCATTATATCCATTAGTCCTGGTCCTAATAATCGATTTAAAATGCTTTACGATTTCATGTGGAATTTATTTAGTCCCTGTCAGGATTTAAATGAAACCTTTACACGCCAGGAAGATGTTCTGTTTCATATCGCCCCCGGTGCTCTGGTGTTTGAAGTGATCGACAATACTCGCCCTTCTCCTGCCGATGAATTGTAATATTTGGTAATGGAGGTGAGCAAAACTAATGATTGTGGATTATATTTAAGGAGTCGCTGAATTCATTTTATTCGTGATCGCTTCCAGGTAGCTTTTCCTAATCTCGCCGCGCTGCGGTAACTGTGCTAGCTATGGAGGGGAAAAAGATGGACGAATACTCACCGAAACGGCATGATATTGCCCAGCTTAAATTCCTGTGTGAGAACCTGTTTGACGAAAGTATGGCAACATTAACTGACAGTCATCATGGCTGGGTTAATGATCCAACTTCGGAAAGCAATTTACAGCTCAACGATTTGATTGAGCATATCGCGTCTTTCACGATGAATTACAAAATTAAGCATGTTGAAGATGAAGCACTGATAACGCAAATCGATGAATATCTTGACGATACCTTTATGTTGTTTAGCAGCTACGGAATCAATACTCAGGATCTTCAACGTTGGCAACGTTCAGCCCGACGCCTATTTAACCTGTTTGCCGAAGAGTGCGCTTTTCTACAGCAACCCAGCCATTCCTTTTAGCATCAGAGTGAGAACGACTTATTTATGAGCAACCAAGCCTTAACCAAAACCGATTATTTGATGCGACTGCGCCGCTGTCGCTCAATCGACACCCTTGAGCGGGTGATTGAAAAGAACAAGTATGAATTGTCCGATGACGAGTTAGCGGTATTTTACTCTGCTGCCGATCACCGCCTTGCAGAGCTGACGATGAATAAGCTCTACGATAAAGTGCCCGGTTCTGTCTGGAAGTTTGTCCGCTAAGTTTTCCCCCTTCTCTTTGACGGCCTGCCTAAGCAACCGAATTTCAGGGATCGACCTTCTCACTGGCAAGGGAGTGCCAGCAATGGCTATGGGTTGAATTACGGGGATTTTTTGGCGAGGCAGAAATGGTGGAGGCCCTGCCAGCTACATCCCGGCACACGCGTCGCCTGCTGCGGCTGCTTCCTTCCGGACCTGACCGAGTTCACAAGTTAGCATTGCGGGAGAACCAACAGGGCCCCCATTGACTAGCCCTCATTTCGAGAGCGCTGGCATTATCAGGTAAGCCCCCGGCAATTGCAAGTAAACCCCGGATGACCGTTGGTTTCTTGAACAACGATGCCATCTGATGCTGCTTCATTCACCACGCGCATGCTAAAGTCAGCCCTTTGCAGTGACTCAGGATTGCCTCAATGAGCGAGCACGATAGCTTTCCCCAGCGTGTATGGCAGATTGTCGCCGCTATCCCGCCGGGTAAAGTGATGACTTATGGCGATGTCGCCCGCTTAGCCGGTTCGCCGCGTGCGGCACGTCAGGTGGGCGGCGTGTTAAAACGTCTGCCACCTGGCAGCCAGCTTCCCTGGCATCGCGTCCTCAATCGTCATGGTCGTATTTCGCTCCAGGGCGACGATTTGTTTCGCCAGCGTGATGCGCTGGAAGCGGAAGGTATTGAAGTCAATGACGCCGGGGAAATCGAACTGGCGCGTTATCGCTGGGATCAGGATTGAGTTTGCGGCTTTATAGCGCGGCAGCATCCTGCTGCCAGCCCTTAAAGCCGCTTTAGATTTTACATACTGGTCGGCGCAGGTACCGAAGATGACGGCGTTATCTGCGTCGGTGAGGTCGAAGGTACTGTGGTCGCCGCACCCGGCTGCGTCGGCATCGCCATATTGGTGGTCGGCACCAGCAGCAGTTCCGCCTTCGTGCCACCCTGATTAATCACAGGCTTCACGGTATCGGTGATAAACGCCAGTCTGCCGTCAATGGCAATCGCCGCGCTTAACAGAATGCGCGCGTTCGGTTGGATGTCCGCCGGATTAAACGGCAGCACAAACTGGAACGGTGCCTGTTTGCCCTCGGTACGTACCACATGCTGTGCCAGTACTCTGGACGGCGCATCGGAGATGGAAGCATCCGACAGCGTTACCGTCAGGACTGCATCGGGTGGCAGTGCAATGCGCTGGCGAATATAAATGGACCCACTCACATTCGGCTGCGCAATGGCCGCCTGCTGCCCTGCTACGCTTGCACCTAAGGTCGGTGTTGCTACCGGCTTGCTGTGGTCTGCGCACCCTGCAACCGCCACGGCCAGCGTCATACCACTCATGATTTGCCAGAGTTTCATCGATGTCGTCTCCTTATGAACACTATGATTGTCGGCGGTGAAAATAATGTGCAGCTTTTCAACCGTCGATTGCCCTTAATTCTGGCACAAAAATCCACTTTACGCCTGAGATGGGTCTCAGATAGCTGAAATCACGGCAAAAAGATTGACGGCAACTGGTCGGATCTTTCACACTTGCCCCGACCGGTATCACTGAGGAATCCGTTATGAGCCAGGCCCTGCACAACCTGCTTAATTTGTTAAATCTGGAAAAACTGGAAGAGGGATTATTTCGCGGCCAGAGCGAAGACCTCGGCCTGCGACAGGTGTTTGGTGGCCAGGTGGTTGGCCAGGCCCTGTATGCGGCGAAACAGACAGTGCCGGAAGCACGTATCATCCATTCATTTCACAGCTACTTCCTGCGCCCGGGTGATAGCCAGAAAGCCATCATCTATGATGTCGAAACCCTGCGTGATGGTAAAAGTTTCAGCGCGCGCCGCGTCAGTGCAGTGCAAAACGGCCAGCCGATCTTCTACATGACGGCCTCATTCCAGGCCCCGGAAAGCGGCTTTGAGCATCAGAACGTTATGCCGCAAGTCCCCCCCCCGGATAACCTGCCGTCGGAGCAGGATCTGGCACATAAGCTGGCGGCACATCTGCCCGGCAAGCTGCGGGAAAAATTCCTCGCGGAACGGCCGCTGGATATCCGCCCGGTCCAAATCCACAATCCGCTAAAAGGACGCGTCGATGAACCGGTGCGCCAGGTATGGGTTCGTGCCAATGGACAGCTGCCGCAGGACCGGCGGATTCATCAATACCTGCTCGGCTATGCATCGGACCTCAATTTCCTGCCCGTTGCGCTGCAACCGCACGGTAAAGGTTTTCTCGAAGCAGATATGCAGGTAGCGACTATCGACCATTCGATGTGGTTCCACCGCCCGTTCGATCTGTCGGAATGGCTGCTGTATAGCGTTGTCAGCACCTCGGCATCAGGGGCGCGTGGTTTTGTTCGCGGTGAATTCTTTACGCAGGATGGCACGCTTGTCGCAACCACGGTGCAGGAAGGGGTAATGCGCCAGCGCGACGCATAAAAAAGGGGCGATTTCTCGCCCCTTCTGCTTTTTATTGTTTTAGCGCACTGCTCTTCTTCAGCCTGGCTCTTACTGGTTGTAAGCGTTTTCGCCGTGGCTGTTAACATCCAGACCTTCACGTTCCTGATCTTCCGGAACACGCAGGCCAACAATCATATCGGCCAGTTTGAAGCCAATGAAGGCCACCACACCGGACCAGACGATGGTCACACCGACGCTGAACAGCTGAATCCAAACCTGATGGCCCATAGTCACGCCTTCGGCATAACCCACACCACCCAGTGAAGAGGAAGCGAACACACCGGTCAGGATACAACCGACGATGCCACACACGCCGTGCACACCGAACACATCACACGGGTCATCAACACGCAGCCATTTCTTCAGGGTGGTCACACCCCACAGGCCAGCCAGACCGCCCACCAGACCGATAATCAGCGCACCGCCGACACCGACATAACCACACGCCGGGGTGATAGCAACCAGACCGGCGATGAAGCCAGAAGACGCACCCAGCAGAGAAGGCTTACCACGCAGCGCCCACTCACCGAAGGTCCATGACAGTACCGCACCCGCAGTCGCAATCACGGTGTTCAGGAATGCCAGTGCAGCGATTTCGTTCGCAGCAGAAGCAGAACCGGCGTTGAAACCGAACCAGCCCACATACAGGATCGCAGTACCAGTGAAGACCATCGGCAGGTTGTGCGGTTTGAATGCTTCTTTACCGAAGCCAGCACGTTTGCCCACCAGGTAAGCACCGACCAGACCAGCCACCGCGGCGTTGATATGCACCACAGTACCGCCTGCGAAGTCCAGCGCGCCATCGGTCGCCAGCAAGCCGCCAGCCCAGACCATGTGCGCAATCGGCAGATAAGCCAGAGTCAGCCACACGGCAACGAAAATCAGCACCGCAGAGAAACGAATACGCTCAGCGATAGAGCCGACAATCAGGCCCACGGTGATACAGGCAAAGGAAGCCTGGAACGCAACGTGGATGTACTGATAGAAAGTGCCCATCAGCGCTTTCAGCTCGATGTTTTTCAGCATCGCCCACTGGAAGCTACCGAAGAAGGCGTTACCTTCGCTGAAGGCCAGTGAGTAACCGTAAATCATCCACAACACGCAGACCAGGGAGAAGGTTACCGCTACCTGAGTCAGCATTGACAACACGTTTTTACCGCGAATCAAACCGCCGTAAAACAGGGCAATACCTGGAATTGACATGAACAGCACCAGCGCGGTGCAGATCATCATAAACGCGTTATCGGCTTTATCCGCAACGGCAGGAGCTGCCGCCATGGCCAGAGACGGTAACAGCGCCAGGCTGGTCAGGCCCAACTTCGTCATCATTTTATTCATTTCTTTCCATCCCATCACAATCAAGGCCCAGTTACAGTGCTGCTTCGTCGGTCTCGCCAGTACGAATACGGATAACGCGCTGCAGTTCCGCGACGAAAATTTTACCGTCGCCAATTTTGCCGGTATAAGCGGCTTTACTGATGACATCGACCACTTCATCCAGCTGATCATCAGCAATGGCGATATCAATTTTTACTTTTGGCAGGAAGTTCACGCTGTACTCGGCACCGCGATAAAGCTCTGCGTGACCTTTCTGGCGACCGAAACCCTTCACTTCGGTAACTGTCAGTCCCTGAATGCCAATAGAGGATAAGGCTTCACGCACGTCCTCCAGCTTAAATGGTTTGATTACCACGGTAACCAGCTTCATACGATCCCCTCCAGGTATTTAATGAGTAAGTCTTACCGGACACGCAGGGATATAAGCAAAGGGTGTGCCACAAATAAAAAAACCGCAGAGTCAGCGGATTAGCCGCGTGGCAGCACGCTTCGTTCTGTGATGAGCAACACAAATGCAACAAGGAAAGGAAGAAAGGAGTGGAATATTTGCACTTCTTTGGTGCGGACAGCCTCAAAGAAGTGCATTTGTACAGAATAATCCGATAATGGCGCTCAAAAAAGGTGCAAGTTACCCTTCAACGGGTAAGGGAATGCCCGCCGCGAGTTCATCACCCGCTTGTTGCAACTGGTACATTTGCCAGTAACGGCCCTGCTGCGCCAGCAATTCGCTGTGCGTTCCCCGCTCGGCAACCTGACCACGGTGCAACACCAGGATCTGATCCGCTTCGGTAATAGTGGAAAGGCGATGCGCAATCACCACCAGCGTGCTGTGCTGGCGCAACGCGCGCAGCGCATGCTGGATAGCCTGTTCAGTACCGGAATCGATATTGGCGGTGGCTTCATCAAGAATCAGAATCTGCGGCAGCGACACCAGCACCCGGGCCAGCGCCAGCAGTTGTTTCTGCCCGACTGACAAATTATTGCCCTGCTCGCCCAGCCGCGTATGGATCCCCTCCGGCATCGTTCGCACCAGCGGCGCAAGTTGCACCGTTTCCAGTGCCTGCCATACCGCCTCTTCCGGGATATCGCGCCCCAACCGGACATTGGCAAGCAGGGTATCGGCCAGCACCACCGGGTCCTGCTGCACCATTGCCACGCTTTGGCGCAACGCCTGATGCGTCAGTTGTGGCAACGGCCGACCATCCAACTCGATACTGCCGCGCGTGACCGGATAATAGCCCATCAGCAGATTCGCCAGCGTGCTCTTGCCACTGCCGGTGTGGCCCACCAGCGCGACAAACCCGCGCGCAGGCACCTCAAGATTGATCTGGCTCAGTACATCACGATCGGCACGATAGGCAAAACACACATCGCGCAGCACAATACGCCCGGAGGCCAGCGGGCGATTGTCCGCGCCGTAATCCTGCTGGACTGCATCCATCAGCTCAAAAATACGCTCGCCGGATACCACCGCCTGTTGCAGCATGGATTGTTGCGTGGTGAGTTCGATCAACGGCTCATTCAGACGCCCCAGGTAGGTAATAAAGGCGTACAGCACACCAACTTCAAACACGCCGGGAGTGGCATAGCTGAACAGCATCAGCAGCCCGCACAAAATCAGTGCAGAAAACAAACTCAGCAATGGACGCAGCAGAAAACCATCCAGTCGCAGCGTCTCCATGCGTGCCAGATAGTGGAAGCGGCTGGCCTCCCCCATGCGTTCACCAAAACGCGCCTGCTGACGAAACTGCTGAATCACGCTCATGCCGTTAATCACTTCATTGAAGCCATTATTGATATCAGCCAGATAACTGCGCACCCGGCGGGCAATAGGTGTGCTGTAACGCTGGTAAATCAGCATCACCACCAGAACCAACGGGAAAATGGTCATCGCCACCAGCGCCATACGCCAGTCGAGGGCAAACATCGCCACCAGCATGGCACCAATCAGCGCGGCACTGCGCAACACCGTTGCCACTACCGTGACATAAAGATCGCGGATGACCTCGGTATCGTTGGTGACACGCGAGATAATCTGCCCCACCGGCTGGGTATCAAAGGCGCTGAGCGGCTGACGCAACGCAGCATTCATCACATCAGAACGTAATTGTTGCACCACACCAATCGCGGCGCGGTTAAACAGCAATGCCTGAAAATAATGCAGGCCCGCCGCCAGCAGTTGCAGCAGAATAAACCCCACCACCAGCCCGGCGACAATGCCCCACGGCATCTGATGTTTCGCCACCAGATGATCGATAAAATAACTGACCAGCACCGGCCCGGTGACTTCCGCTGCCGCTGCCAGCCACAGCATCCCTACGGCCAGCCATAACGATTTGCGCCAGGGTTTACCGTAGGAAAGTAAACGTTTCAGCGTGGGCCACAGGCGTACAGATTTAGCCACGACTCGCTCCTTCGGTGATCTCATCCTCGTCCAGCGCCGCTTCCAGCTGCTGGTAACGGTACATATCGCGATACCAGCCGTTTTGTGCCACCAGGTCATCGTGATCGCCACGCTGCGCCACGACGCCCTGTTGCAACACCAGAATTTCGCTGGCTTCAGTCAGTGCCGACAAACGATGGGCGCTGATAATCAGGGTACGTCCCTGACCCCACTGTCGCAGGTTGTGCAGAATATCGTGCTCGGTACGCCCGTCCACGGCGGACAGCGCATCATCCAGAATCAAAATCTCGGCATTCAGCAACAGCGCACGCGCAATGGCGATCCTCTGCTTCTGCCCCCCCGACAGCATCACGCCACGTTCACCCACTTCGGTCTCATAACCCTGCGGCAAACGCAGGATATCTTCGTGAACACAGGCCATTTTCGCCACGCGTTCAATCTCCTGCTGGCTGGCATTGGGCCGCCCCAGCGCGAGGTTATTGGCGACGGTATCGGAAAACAGGAAAGGCGTCTGGCTGACCACGGCCAGACGGCTGCGCCAGCTATCGATGCGCAGCTGCGGCAACGGCGTGTTGTGATAGCGAATGTCACCCTGCTCAAGGTCAAAGTGGCGCTGAATCAGGCTCAGTAGCGTGCTTTTACCACAGCCGGTTGGCCCGCATAATCCCAGCATCTGACCGGGTTTGAGCTGAAAATTGACATGACTGAGCGCCACACCGGCAGTGGCCGGATAACGGAATTCGCGAATCGCCACCTGCAAAGTTCCCGCTTCCGGCGGCAGGACCGTCTTGCCATCTTCAACCGCCGGCGCTTCCGCCAGCAGAGCGCCAATGCGACTCCAGGCAGCGCTGCCACGTTCGACAATATTGAACATCCATGCCAGTGCCAGCATCGGCCAAATCATCAGGCCAAGATACATGACAAAACTGGTCAGCTGCCCCAGAGTCAGGCTGCCGTGCCAGACCATCCAGCTACCGCCGCCAATTGCCAGCAGGTTTGAGAAACCAATGGCGATATAAATAGTGGGATCAAAACGCGCATCCACCCGCGCCACGCGCAGGTTTTTCTCTCCGGTATCGCGCGCAATAGAAGCAAACTGCTGCGACTGATGATCTTCCAGACCAAAAGCTTTGATCATGCGAATGCTGGTCAGGCTTTCCTGGGTTTGATCGTTCAGACTGGAGAACGCCGCCTGGGCCAGCTTGAAGCGATCATGCAGTTGGTTACCGTAACGATGGATAATCAGCGCCATAATCGGCATCGGTACCAGCGCCAGTAAGGTCAGCTGCCAGCTGATTTGCACGCTCATCACCACCAGCACCATGCAGCCCATTACCAGTGAATCCACCAGCGTCAGCACCCCTTCCCCGGCGGCGAACACCACACGATCAACATCATTGGTCGCGCGGGCAATCAGGTCACCGGTGCGATGGCGCAGATAAAATGCCGGGTGCTGGCGGCTCAGCTGACGATAAAAATCTTCACGCAGTTTCACCGCCAATTGGTATGAGGCACCAAACAGCAACACGCGCCAGACATAACGCAGCAAATAGACGATAACCGCGGTGATCAGCATCACGCCGATCCACATCATCAGCCGCCCGGTGCTTAAGGTATGTTGGGTGACGCCATCAACAATCACGCCCACCAGATGCGGCGGAAGTAATTGCAGAAGCGCAATAATGATGAGTAAGGTGACTGCGCCCAGATATCGCCGCCACTCACGCAGAAAATACCAACTTAACTGGCTGAATAATCGCACAAGACTGTCTCTTTCTTTACCCGTTCGGGGCCACCGGCAATGCGGTTGTGTATTTAATCTCTTCCATGGCGAAGCTGGATGTCACATCAATCAGGCCCGGTACGCCATTCACCAGACGCTTATAAAAACCATCATAACTTTTCATATCCGCCACCTGAATACGCAGCAAATAGTCGTATTCCCCGGCCATACGGTAAAATGCCATCACTTCTGGCATCTGCTGGACGACGCTGACGAACTGCTGATACCAGTCACTGCTGTGTTGCTGCGTTTTGACAAACATAAACGCCGTCAACGCCAGGCCAATTTTTTCCCCGTCCAGCAACGCCACGCGCGCACGAATAATGCCATCATCTTCCAGCTTTTTCAGGCGTTTCCAGCACGGCGTAGTGGTGAGATTGACCGCATCCGCCAGCGCCTGTAGCGACAGAGTGCAATCCTGCTGCAATAATGCCAGCAGTTTACGGTCAGTTTTATCTAGCATTTGCCTCTCCGGGAGAAAATTTTTCTCTCATCGAGCCATTATACCCGGATTAAAGCAACCTCTTTTTCCTGCCAGTGCCTTAAACTGTGGCCATTCAATTTTGTGGAAACACAGCATGCAAACGCCCTGGATTCGTCACGCTATTAATGAAATTAACGCTGATTTTCAGCGTTCTGCCGATACCCACCTGATTCGCTTTACGCTGGATGATTTCCCCGGCATTCGTTTCTATCTGAAAGATGAAAGCACGCATCCCAGCGGCAGCCTGAAGCACCGTCTGGCACGGTCGTTATTTCTGTATGGTCTGGCAAATGGCTGGATCCGCCAGGGGACGCCAATCATTGAAGCATCTTCCGGCAGTACGGCGGTGTCAGAAGCCTACTTTGCCCGTCTGCTGGGACTGCCGTTTATCGCAGTAATGCCCGCCAGCACCGCCAAACGTAAAATTGAGCAGATCCGCTTTTATGGTGGCGAATGTCACTTCGTCAGCGATCCCTGCCAGCTTTACAGCGAATCAGAACGTCTGGCGCGTGAACTGAACGGTCATTTTATGGATCAGTTCACCTATGCCGAACGCGCCACGGACTGGCGTGGCAATAACAATATCGCCGAAAGCATTTTCCGCCAGATGGCGCATGAACCTTTCCCGGTGCCGCATACTTTGATCATGAGCGCTGGCACCGGCGGAACTTCCGCCACCCTGGGGCGCTATATTCGCTATCAGGGTTTTGACACCCGTCTGCTGGTGGTCGATCCACAGCATTCCGTATTTTTTGATTACTGGCATAGCCGTGATCACCAGCTGCGCAGCGATCGCGGCAGCAGGGTTGAAGGCATTGGCCGCCCACGCGTTGAGCCTTCGTTCATGCCTGATGTCATTGATGAAATGATAAAGGTGCCGGATGCGGCAACCATTGCAGCGATGCTGAAACTGGAGCAGATTTTGGGTCGGCGTCCCGGAGCCTCCACCGGCACTAACTTCTGGGGCATGATGCAGGTGGCAAAACGTATGCGCGAACAGGGTGAGCAGGGATCGCTGGTGACAATTTTATGCGACAGTGGTGAGCGTTATCCGGATACCTATTACGATGCGCAATGGGTGGCTGAGCACATTGGTGACATCACGCCGTGGCAGCGTGAACTGCAATAAAAAACCGGACATCCTGTCCGGTTCACTGCAATCCTCAGCATTCGGGGGAATAATCGAGGTGTGGTGTGGTCATCCAGTGATTTAAATAGTGAGACACCGCCTGTGTCTCGCAATGGCCAATAACCGGCAAATGGGGCAACACCGCTTTCAATTGATGCATGGCGTTGCCCATAATGAAGCCGTTACCTACCTGCTCCAGCATTTCGCGATCGTTCATGGCATCACCAAACGCCATACAATCCGCTAACGAAAGTGAAAGGTGCTGACACAGCCACGCCAGTGCGGCTCCCTTGTGACAAGCCAGCGGTAGCACTTCCAGACAATCCCAGGCAGAAAAACAAATGTTTGCACGTTCTCCCAGCGCTTCTCGCAGTTCGATTTCCAGCGAACGCAGCGTTTCATGGGGGGCAATAAAGCAAATCTTGGTGACTTCATGTGCCGACATGCGCTTCAGGTCACGCAGCTGATACTGGAAACCGCTCATCACATGCGCTTCACGCACAAAGGGCAGCGGTTTGTCGGTAAACCAGCCTTCATCATTAAATACATGGACAGACGCGGGGGTTTGCCAGTGACGATGAAGCACCTCTTCGGCGATAGATGGCGGCAAATCGCAGCCAAATAACAGGTTGCCATCCAGATCGTGAACACGCGTGCCATTCCCGGTAATCAGCCATGCAGGCAGCGTAATCAGCTCCTTCACGACCGGTTGCATATCCAGCAAATGACGTCCGGTGGCAAAGGTTAGCGTGACGTCACGATGGTGTAAGGCGTGCAGACTGGCGAGCGTTTCTTTGCCTAAACGATGCGTTGGCAGCAACAGCGTGCCATCCATATCAAATGCCGCGAGGCGGACCATGCGAATTCTCCTGTCGGTTTGAGGTCTTTACTATCGCCTGGTAATTACGGAACTAATAGTGAATACTTTTATAAAACTGTTCCGGGTTTAGAGATGCGCCAGCTTAATCGGGTCAATCAATTTCAGCGACTCTGGCAACTTAGCCAGGGTGAAACGCAACATCTGAGTGTCGCGACGATGGCGCAGCACTGTTTTTGCAGTGAACGCCACATCCGCACCCTGTTAGGGCAATGGCAGCAGGCCGGTTGGCTGAGCTGGCAGGGAACAGCAGGACGCGGTAAACAGGGAACGCTGGCCTTTCTCACCACGCCGGATCAGCTGCGTCAGCAACTGTTGCAGCAGCAGCTCGCAGCAGGCGAAGCCGCGCAGGCATTGCAGGTGCTGGATGTGCAACCGGACCATTTGCTGAATATGCTGCGTCCATTAATGGGAGGGCAGTGGCTGAATCAGGCACCCGTGCTACGTATTCCTTACTATCGCTCCCTCGAAGCCTTGCTTCCGCTGCATCTGACTGGCCGTGCCGAGCAACACCTCGCCCGTCAGATCTTTTCCGGGCTGACGCGCTTCAGGGACAATGATGTTGAGGGCGACTTAGCCCATCACTGGCAACATGATGAAAGCGGCTGCGACTGGTTTTTCTGGCTAAGACCGCAGCTCAGCTGGCATAACGATGAACCGCTGTATGCCACGCAATTGGTCACGCAGCTCCACAAGATTCTGCGAAGCGCACCAGGATTACGGCTGCTGGCTTCGGTTGAAAGCATCACCGCTCCCCACCCGCTGGCACTGCGCATCCGCCTGCGCCACAGTGACTACTGGCTACCGCAACGCCTGGCTCACCAGTTTTGCCTGTTGCCACACCCGGAACTGGAGGACATCGGCAGCGGTGCCTGGAAGCTGGCGCATTTCACCGACGAACTGGTGCGACTGGAAAGCCACGCGCGCTGGCATCTGCAACGGCCGTTGATCCAGGCCGTTGAATACTGGATCACCCCGCAATTGTTTGATCGTACTCTTGGCACCAGCTGTCGCCATCCGGTGCAAATCGCCATTGGCGATCCTGACGAGCTGGATGCTCTGCGTCCGGTCGATCGCAGCATCAGCCTGGGATTCTGCTACCTGGCACCACGCATCTCGTCCCGGCTCAGCTCTGCACAAGCCAAAACGCTGATTTCCCTGATTCAGCGTAGCGGCATGATCCAGCAGCTGCCGCTGGATGAGGGGCTCATCACGCCAAGCCAGGAGCTGCTGCCCGGTTGGCCTGTTCCCCCACCCGCCGAAGAAAGTGTGACGCTGCCTGCCACACTGACTTTGCATTATCACCTGCCGGTTGAACTTCATGTGATGGCTGAGGCGCTAAAACCCTTGCTGGCAAGATATGGCTGCCAGCTGACCTGCATTTTCCATGATGTGAAAAGCTGGCGCGATGAACGCGAGCTGGCCGGGGCAGACGTGGTCATGGGGGATCGTCTGATTGGCGATGCGCCGCTGTTTACCCTTATCAGCTGGCTGGAGAACGACCCGCTATGGCAACCGCTCAGGGGAGCGCAAAGTGAGATCGATTTACGTCAACATTTGCGCGAGATCGCACAACAACAGAATCCACAACAGCGTGCTATTCTTAGCCACCAGCTGTTTGAGCAACTGATGCGCGCCGGTTATCTGCTGCCGTTATTTAATTATCGCTACCAGATTTCTGCCCCACCCGGCGTGGAAGGCATTCAACTTAACAGCCTGGGCTGGTTCGACTTCACACGCGCCTGGATACCACCGCCAGCCGCAGTCGATACTGTTCATCACACACCTGAGCCATTACCATAGCGGCTCGGTTTTATACGGAAGAAAAGATGAAAAGAGCCGTTGTAGTTTTCAGTGGCGGACAAGACTCCACCACCTGCCTGATTCAGGCGTTGCAACAATATGATGAAGTGCATTGCGTCACCTTTGATTATGGTCAGCGCCATCGCGAAGAAATTGAGGTGGCATCCGAACTGGCGCAAAAGCTCGGTGCACGGGCGCACAAAGTGCTGGATGTGACGTTGCTGAACGAATTAGCCGTCAGCAGCCTGACGCGCGATAACATCCCGGTCCCGGCTTATGATCCTGAAGCCAGTGGTTTACCAAGCACCTTTGTTCCAGGCCGTAACATCCTGTTTTTAACGCTGGCCTCAATTTATGCCTATCAGGTTGAAGCCGAAGCGGTGATCACCGGCGTGTGCGAAACTGACTTCTCCGGCTATCCTGACTGCCGTGATGAGTTTGTTAAGGCCCTGAATAATGCCGTCAGCCTGGGAATGGCGCGCAATATTCGTTTCGAAACGCCGCTGATGTGGCTGAACAAAGCCGAAACCTGGGCGCTGGCCGACTACTGGCAGCAACTGCCGCTGGTACGTGCCGAAACGCTAACCTGCTATAACGGCGTAAAAGGCGATGGGTGTGGCGAATGTGCCGCCTGCCATTTACGTGCGCGTGGTCTGGCGGATTACCAGGCGAATGCGGCGGCGATTATGGCGCAGATGAAACAGAAAAGTGCTCTGGCCTGATCCCTCCAAAATAGGCTGGCGTCGCTGACGCCAGCTCTGTCAGTTAAACCATCAGTGCTGCCAGACGTTCGCGAAGTTCCCCTTCCAGCGGCACGGCTTTTTGCGTGCGCAAATCAATGCACACAAAAGTTAATGCCGCATCAGCCACCGGCGTACCATCACTGGCGAGCAACACGCGTTGCGAAATGACGCCACTCTTGCCATTCAATTGAGCAATTTCACTCTCAATGGTGAGTACGTCGCCCAGCACCGCCGGGCGGCGATAATTAATGTTGATATTTACCACCACAAAGGCGAGTTTCTGCTGTACCAGCCAGTTGAACGCATCAACATCTTCCAGCCACTGCCAGCGCGCTTCCTCCAGAAATTCCAGGTAACGCGCGTTGTTAACATGCTGATAGACATCAAGATGGTAGCCGCGCACTTTGATTGTGGTCTGCATTGTTGCTCCTGATTAGGCTGAGAATGCCAACTGGTTGGACCTGTTGAGCATAGCACAGCGTAGATGCAGGTCTGCTTCATCCTTCATGAGTCGCGAGCTTTCTCACAATTTCAGCCGGGCGCTATTACGTTCAACCAACGCACTGCCAATGCCTGGCACCTCCTTTAATTGATCAATCGTGGTAAACGGGCCGTACTGCTCCCGATAGCTGACGATGGACTGGGCTTTCTTCAGACCGATGCCATTCATGGCGGCGGCGAGTTCCTCAGCCGTTGCTTCATTGATGCTGATCTGCCCTTCTGCCGGTGACGAAACCTGTGTGGCCTGAGTTTCACTGGGGCTTTCCGCCGCAGCCAGGCTGGAGGTAGCGACCGTGCCGGCCAGGGCCAGCGAGAAGAATAAAACCTGAAAAGTGTGTTTGACCATGCTGTGTCTCTCCTTGTGTTTAACAGCAGATGCAGAGTGTCACAGCGTGGATAAAGGCTCAAAAGCGGAAAATCAGAAATGGAAAAGGCCGCATAAGCGGCCTTTGGTTGTTTCAGCGGTTCTGATTTTTTTGCGAGGCTTACTGCATTTGTGCGGCTGCGCCGTACTTGATTTTGGCGTCTTTACGCAGGTTTTCCAGCAGGGCTTCGAAGGCAATCTGCGCGTTATTCTGCGTCACACCTTTCACCATCTGGTCAATCTGCGGCTGCGGCATGCTACCCGCGCTGACTTTGTCCAGCGCCACCAGTACCACGTTGCCTTGCATATCTTCGCTCACACCCCAGGACGGTTTGTTATCCGCTGGCTGTGGCAGATTAAACGCTGACTGCGCGACCGGATCCTGCGCATTGCGATCAACCGATTTGCTGGCGCTGAGCGTCAGGCCTGCGGCTTGCAACACATCCTGCTTACCGGCGTTGAGATCGGCCAACAGTTTGTTCGCCTGCTCTTTCGCCTGCTGCGTGGCCTTATCATGCTTCAGCGTATCGGCAATTTGCGCTTTCACCTGATCCAGCGGCTTCACTGCTTCAGGTTTATGTTCGCTGATACGCAATACAAACGCGCGATCGCCATCTACAGAGATGATGTCCGAGTTATTGCCCGGCGCACCGTTCTGGCCCACGAGACCACCGTTGAAAATCGCCTGTTTAACCGCGTCGAAATCCAGATCCTGCGGCAAGCTGTCCTGGCTGAACCAGTCAGTTTCCACCACTTTCAGACCTGAAGCCTCAGCAGCACCTGCCAGGGATTCGTTATCATTGCTGGCTGCTTCGCTGACTTTCTGCTGCATTTTATAGAAAGCATCCACCGCTTTTTCCTGCTTCACTTTGTCAGCAACGGCAGCATGCACTTCTGCCAGCGGTTTCACCTGCTCCGGCTGGATATCATCCAGGCGCGCAACCAGGAAGCCCACGGATGACTTGATCACGCCAGAGAGCTGACCTTTCTCCGTCAGGTTGGCGTTTTTCAGTTCATCCGGAGTGGTGTTCGGTTCCAGCCAGCCCATGTCACCGCCTTTGCGTGCGGAGATCGGGTCGATGGATTTACTCTTCGCCAGCGTCGCAAAATCTTCGCCTTTTTTCAGCGCATCCAGCACGGCATTCGCATCGGCTTCCGTTTTGGTCTGAATCACGCTGTAACGGTTACGCTGCGGCTGAGAATAATCGGCTTTATGCTGATCGAACCAGCTCTGGATATCTGCTTCGCTGGCCGTTTCCTGCAGGCTGGCAGCATCCATTTTGATGTAACTCACGCGGAACTGCTCAGGCGCCATAAAGCTGCTCTGATGCTGCTGATAATACTGGCTGATTTCATCGTCCGTGACGGTTTGTTTTGCCGCCAGCGCATTGACATCAATCGTCGCCTGACGAATTTCACGCTGCTGTGCCACCAAATCAACCAGTTTGCTGGTTTCGCCTTTCAGCATGAAATCGGTGTTAGCCACCGCGTTGATCAGCTGCTGTGTCGCCAGCTGCTTACGCAACGCTTCGGCGTATTGGTCAGCGGTGAACCCCATGCTGGTGATCAGACCGTTATATTTGACGTTGTCGAACTTACCATTGGTCTGGAAAGCCTGCTGGCTGAAAATCGCCTGCTTGACCTGGTCATCGCTGATACCAATGTGTAAATCTTTGATGTACTGATCCAGCAGAGCCTGATCGATCAACTGAGAAAGCGCCTGCTGACGCATCTGCTGCATATAGCCTTCGTTGCTGGCCAGCTGCGAGAATTGATCACCCAGCATCTGTTGCTGGCGATTACGCTCATTGTTATAAGCCTGCTCCAGCTCTGCCCGGCTGATTTCGTGGCCGTTCACTTTGGCAGCATAATCACTGTTACCACCAATCAGGTAGTTGCCCACCCCGGTCAGTACAAAGGACAGGATAATCAATCCCAGAATGATTTTGAGCACGACGTGATTTCCCGCCGCACGTAAATTGTCCATCATGGTATGACAACACTCCGCTGTAGTGTGAATGTAAAGCTCTGACACGATGTCATCATCGTGCAGCTGCAGTTCAGGCTGGCAGCTGGCAACCCTGCGGAGACAAGAGCCAAAGGCTTTTTGCTGCGCATCAGAATAAAAAAGGCACATCAAAAATGATGTGCCCGTATGTTACATGAGAACGGCTTTTGCGTCCTCAATCCATCGAAGAAAATGCTTCAACGGATGTGACAACAGTCATTAATTGACGGCGTCTTTCAGTGCCTTACCAGCACGGAAGCCCGGCACTTTACCAGCCGGAATGGTGATTTCTTTACCGGTTTGCGGGTTACGGCCGGTGCGAGCAGCGCGCTCACGAACAGAGAAAGTACCGAAACCAACCAGTGCCACTTCATCACCGCCTTTCAGCGCATCAGAAACGGAGCCCATGAATGCATCTAATACACGTCCCGCTGCCGCTTTAGAAATATCCGCATCCGCAGCAATTTTGTCGATCAACTGTGACTTATTCACTCTATTCATCCCCTCTTTTATTATTCACATCGTATCCGAGCTTCCCGCCGGGTACGAACGCGCAGCCAGTTATATCAAGCCTGACGAGCCGAAACAACGGTATTCATCTTAATCGTTGATCCAGCAGCCCCCTAACTTAGCGGCACAAAAAAAGGCTGGCAAGCACCATTTGGCCTGCCAGCCTCGCTTTTTAGCGGTTTTTGCCGCTAATCACTATTTTGCTGTCGCAACCAGCATCCCGTAAGGCGCATTTTCCAGTGCCAGATTCAGCACCTCTTCAATGCGTTTCACCGGATGAATGGTCAGATCGGCAATCACGTTCTGTGGAATTTCTTCCAGATCGCGTTTGTTTTCATCCGGGATCAGCACCGTTTTGATGCCGCCACGGTGTGCTGCCAGCAGTTTTTCTTTCAAACCACCGATTGGCAGTACCTGACCACGCAGCGTGATTTCACCGGTCATCGCCACATCAGAACGTACCGGGTTACCGGTCAGACAGGACACCAGCGCAGTACACATCGCGATACCTGCGCTCGGACCATCTTTCGGCGTCGCACCTTCTGGCACGTGAACGTGGATATCGCGTTTCTCATAGAAATCGCCATTGATACCCAGTTTTTCAGCGCGTGCACGGACCACGGTCAACGCGGCCTGGATGGACTCCTGCATCACTTCACCCAGTGAACCGGTATAGGTCAGTTTACCTTTACCCGGTACACAAGCGGTTTCAATGGTCAGCAGATCGCCACCCACTTCTGTCCACGCCAACCCGGTCACCTGGCCCACACGGTTTTCGCTATCGGCACGACCATAGTCAAAGCGTTGTACCCCAAGGAAATCTTTGAGGTTGTCACCATTGATGCTGATGTGCTTTTTCTCTTTGTCCATCAGCAACGCTTTCACCGCTTTACGGCACAGCTTGGAGAGTTCACGCTCAAGGCTACGCACGCCCGCTTCACGGGTATAGTAACGGATGATGCCCATAATCGCGCTGTCGTCGACGCTGATTTCTTTCTCTTTCAGCGCATTACGCTCAATCTGTTTCGGCAGCAGATGCTGTTTCGCGATGTTCAGTTTTTCATCTTCGGTGTAACCGGAAAGACGAATAACTTCCATACGGTCAAGCAACGGTGCCGGGATGTTCATCGAGTTTGAGGTCGCCACGAACATCACGTCTGACAGATCGTAATCCACTTCCAGATAGTGATCGTTAAAGGCGATGTTCTGTTCCGGATCCAGCACCTCAAGCAGTGCTGAAGCAGGATCGCCACGCATGTCCGAAGACATTTTGTCGATCTCATCCAGCAGGAACAGCGGGTTTTTCACCCCGACTTTCGCCATTTTCTGGATCAGTTTACCCGGCATAGAACCGATGTAAGTACGACGATGACCGCGGATTTCCGCCTCATCACGCACCCCACCCAGCGCCATACGGACATACTTACGGCCTGTCGCTTTGGCGATAGACTGGCCCAGCGAGGTTTTACCTACCCCCGGCGGTCCGACCAGACACAGGATCGGGCCTTTGATTTTGCTGACGCGACTTTGCACCGCAAGATACTCAAGAATGCGATCTTTCACGCGTTCCAGACCGTAGTGATCGGTATCCAGCGTTTCCTGGGCTTTGCGCAGGTCTTTCTTCACTTTGCTGCGCGCATTCCACGGTACCTGCACCATCCAGTCGATGTAGCCACGTACCACGGTCGCTTCAGCTGACATCGGTGACATCATTTTCAGCTTCTGCAGTTCAGCTTCGGCTTTTTCGCGCGCTTCGTCCGGCATTTTTGCCGCGTCAATTTTGCGTTTCAGCGCTTCATATTCATCAGGCGCATCATCCATCTCGCCCAACTCTTTCTGAATCGCCTTCATCTGTTCATTCAGGTAATACTCGCGCTGGCTTTTCTCCATCTGCTTTTTCACGCGGTTGCGAATACGCTTCTCAACCTGCAGCAGATCGATTTCAGACTCCATCATCGCCATCAGATATTCCAGACGTTCGTTAACGTCGGACATCTCCAGCACCGATTGTTTGTCTGCCAGTTTCAACGGCATATGCGCCGCAACGGTGTCAGCCAGACGGGCTGCATCGTCAATACTATTCAGTGAGGTCAGGACCTCTGGAGGAATTTTTTTGTTGAGCTTGATGTAGCCTTCAAATTGATTGATGGCGGTACGGACCAGCACTTCCTGCTCGCGCTCTTCAATTTCTGGCGAGATCAGATATTCAGCCTGGGCTACAAAGTGGTCGCCGTTGTCTGCCAGCGTGGTGATGTGAGCACGCTGTAAGCCTTCAACCAGCACTTTGACCGTGCCGTCCGGCAGCTTCAGCATCTGCAATACCGAAGCGACGGTCCCTACAGAGAAGAGATCGTTAATACCAGGTTCATCCGTTGAAGCCTCTTTCTGTGCAACCAGCATGATTTTTTTATCATGATCCATCGCGGCTTCGAGGCACCGAATCGATTTTTCCCGACCAACAAACAACGGAATTACCATGTGCGGATAAACCACCACGTCGCGCAACGGCAACACGGGGATTTCAATGCGTTCAGAACGCTCAGGATTCATAGAGCTCTCTCTTAGTTTAATGTCCGCCAGGTGATGGGAACCGCCTGAACACAGTCAATATGCAGTTAAACCCACAGGATATTGAGTATATGGGGATGCTTATCCGACATTCAATGTCACAGGCGTGAGAAAAACAAAAGGGGAAAGATTTTCCCCTTTTTTAAGATAACAACGTGGTTTAATTGTTTATTTATTCGCCAGAAGCCTGCGCTTCGTGCTTACCATAAATCAACATCGGCTCTGATTGACCATCAATAACCGACTCATCAATCACGACTTTCTCCACGTCTTCCATTGAAGGCAGGTCGTACATGGTTTCAAGTAACGCACCTTCCACGATTGAACGCAGACCACGCGCACCGGTTTTACGTGACATCGCTTTCTTAGCAATCGCCGTCAGCGCTTCATCACGGAACTCCAGCTCCACACCTTCCAGGTTAAACAACGCCTGGTACTGTTTGGTCAGGGCGTTTTTCGGTTCACGCAGGATCTGAATCAGTGCTTCTTCACTCAGCTCATTCAGCGTGGCCACCACGGGCAGACGACCAATAAACTCAGGAATCAGACCGAACTTGATCAGATCCTCTGGTTCCACCTGTGACAGCAGTTCACCTTCGCTCGCTTTCTGCGATTTGCCTTTCACCGTCGCACCAAAACCAATACCTGAACCGGTTTCTACGCGCTGGGAAATCACTTTATCGAGACCGGCGAATGCACCACCACAGATGAACAGGATCTTCGAGGTATCAACCTGCAAAAACTCCTGCTGCGGATGCTTACGACCACCCTGCGGCGGTACGGCAGCCACGGTGCCTTCGATCAGTTTCAGCAACGCCTGCTGCACGCCTTCGCCCGATACGTCACGGGTGATTGACGGGTTGTCAGACTTGCGTGAAATCTTGTCGATTTCATCGATGTAGACAATGCCACGCTGGGCTTTCTGCACATCGTAATCACATTTCTGCAGCAGTTTCTGGATGATGTTTTCCACATCTTCGCCCACATAACCCGCTTCAGTCAGCGTGGTCGCATCGGCCATGGTAAACGGCACATCCAGCAAACGTGCCAGCGTTTCCGCTAACAGGGTTTTCCCACTACCGGTTGGACCGATCAACAGAATGTTACTTTTGCCCAGTTCGATACCATTGCTGGTGTCGCCATTGCGCAAACGCTTGTAGTGGTTGTACACCGCCACAGCCAGCACCTTTTTCGCCTTTTCCTGACCGATGACATAATCATCGAGATGATGGCGGATTTCATGCGGCGTCGGCAGTGCACTACGCTCGCGATGCGGGGCAACCTCTTTAATCTCTTCGCGAATGATGTCGTTACACAAATCGACACATTCGTCGCAGATATACACTGACGGCCCGGCAATCAGCTTACGCACTTCATGCTGGCTTTTGCCGCAAAAAGAGCAGTACAGCAACTTACCTGAACCGTCTTTGCGCTTATCTGTCATCAGCTAACCTCTTTTCGTTCTCAGGCCATACAGGCGTACGGCACTGGCCGTGCATTTACGGCCGATATTCATTCAACCCACCTGCCCTTCGTCCTGTTAACTATAGCGCAGGAGCCGGGCAGATGTGTCTTATTGGCGATGCGTCAAAATGGAGTCGACAAGGCCATACTCTACCGCTTCACTGGCAGAGAGGAAACGATCGCGCTCAGTGTCGCGTTCGATCTGCTCCAGCGATTTGCCGGTATGCTCAGCCATCAGCTCATTCATACGCTGCTTAACTTTCAGAATCTCACGCGCATGGATTTCAATATCCGTGGCCTGCCCCTGATAGCCACCCAGCGGCTGGTGAATCATGACGCGCGAGTTAGGCAGGCAGAAGCGTTTGCCTTTCGTGCCTGCGGTCAGCAGGAACGCACCCATAGAACAAGCCTGGCCCATACAAATGGTGCTCACATCCGGCTTGATGAATTTCATTGTGTCATAAATTGACATACCGGCGGTAATCACACCACCCGGTGAGTTAATGTAGAGGTAGATGTCCTTCTCAGGATTCTCCGCTTCCAGAAACAGCATCTGCGCCACGATCAGGTTAGCCATATGATCTTCAACCTGGCCGGTCAGGAAGATCACGCGCTCTTTGAGCAGGCGGGAATAGATGTCGTAAGAACGCTCGCCGCGCGAGGTTTGCTCGACCACCATTGGCACCAGCGCCATCTGCGGTGCAGTAAATTCACGATCGCCACTGTATGACATTACCGTCTCCTGGATAAATTTCGTTGGCAACATTCTGTACCGATTTTACGTGAGGCGTGCGATGAAAACCATGCGCTGCCTCCTCACTCCGACACCAACAGGACGGTTAATCAGTCAGTTTCACTGTCTTCATGCATTCTCCCTGTATCTGGGGATGCTGCCCAGTTATTTCAAGCATAACAACCTTTTCCCCAATCGCTAACACGGAAAAAGAGCTTAGCGAATAATTTGCCGATTAATTAATCAAATAGAAGACAAATCCAGGGTCTTTGGCAAAAAAAATAAAAAGCCCGCGACTTTTTGGTCGCGGGCTTCGCACTTCGTGTTAACTAACGAATCAGGCTGAAGCAGTCTGGTTCATCAGTTCCTGGAAGTTAGTGGCTTTGTCGGTAACTTTCGCTTTTTCCAGTACCGCTTCAACCGCTTGCTCTTCCAGAGCAACGTTGCGCATGTTGTTCATCAGCTCGTTGTTCTTGCTGTAGAACTCGATCACTTCCTGCGGATCTTCGTAAGCAGAAGCCATCTCTTCGATCAGCGCTTTAACGCGAGTTTCATCCGCCTGCAGCTCATTGGTACGAATCACTTCGCCCAGCAGCAGACCAACAACAACGCGGCGTTTCGCCTGCTCTTCGAACAGCTCGCGCGGCAATTCCAGCGCTTGCTTCTCGTTGCCACCGAAACGCTGAGCCGCCTGGCGACGCAGAACATCGATTTCGCTGTCGATCAGGGCAGCCGGCACGTCGATAGCGTTGGCGTTAACCAGGCCATCAATCGCCTGAGACTTCAGACGGTTACGGATTGCGCCTTTCAGCTCGCGTTCCATGTTCTTACGAACTTCAGTACGCAGACCCGCTACTGAACCATCTTCCACGCCAAAACGCTGGATGAATTCTTCGGTCAGTTCCGGCAGTTCACGTACTTCAACTTTTTTCAGTACGATTTCGAACTTCGCGTCTTTACCTTTCAGGTTTTCCGCGTGGTAATCTTCCGGGAATTTCACGTCGATGGTGAAGGTTTCACCGGCTTTGTGACCCACAACGCCTTCTTCGAAGCCCGGGATCATGCGGCCCTGGCCCATAGCCAGAACGAAGTCAGAAGCTTTACCACCTTCAAACTCTTCGCCGTCAACAGAACCGGTGAAGTCGATGGTAGCGCGATCTTCAGCGCCAGCGGCTGCATCGCTGTCTTTCCAGGTTGCCTGCTGCTTGCGCAGGGTTTCCAGCATGGTATCGACGTCAGCGTCGGTCACTTCAACAACCGGCTTCTCAACTTCGATAGCGTCGAGACCTTTCAGCTCAACTTCCGGATAGACTTCGAATTCAACCGTAAAGGTGAAGTCTTCACCCTGCTTGTACTCACCTGGAACGTAGTTCGGTGCGCCAGCCGGATTAATTTTTTCTTTAATGATGGCGTCAACAAAGTTGCGCTGCATCAGATCGCCCAGCACGTCCTGGCGAACAGATGCACCGTAGCGCTGGGCTACGATATGCATCGGCACTTTGCCTTTACGGAAACCATCGATACGGACTTTCTTCGCCACATCCACCAGTTCTTTCTTCACTGCGCTTTCGATGCTGTCAGCTGCAACAGTAATCGTAATGCGACGGCCCAGACCCTGAGTGGTTTCTACTGAAACTGTCATCTTGCTACCTCAAAAAATCACGTGCTCGGTCAACTTCAGACACCACACATATGAAATGCGCCGTATCCAACTAGCGGGAGGGCATCTGCTGACAGAACCTGTTCCCTGTTGTCAGAAGCTCCCGAAGACATTCCGGAAAAATAGACGCCGCATTATAGCGGCATCACCGGGGCGAGTCGAGGCTGCAAAGTCACCACTTTTAAACGGTTTTGCTGCTTTTTTGCGCCGCAGATCGCGTTTAGGCGTAAATAAGGAAGAGAAAACGGCCCGCAGGCCGTTTGTATATAGATAAAGTAAGAAAAATCAGGCGAGCGTTCCAGCACCACGACAATTAGGGGAAGCCAGCACGGTATCCTGTAAGCCATCCCACTCTTTTTGTGTGTAGGTATGCAGAGCCAGCGCATGCACGCCCCCGGCAAACTCTGCGGTCAGCTCGCTATAAATGGAGCGATGGCGGGCTAAAAAACGCTGACCGGTAAAGCAGTCGCTGACGATCACCACTTTAAAGTGACTTTCAGAACCAGCAGGCACGTTATGACGGTAGCTTTCATCGTGCACTTCGAGGTGTGCAGGGTCGAATGCCTTACGCAGCTTTTCTTCTATTTCTTCGCGGATCATTGTTAACACTCCTCTACGGCGAGCGCTGTGCCTCATCTGTTTAAATATTAGTAGGTTTTTAACCATTTCCGCAGGGAAGCTGGAAAAAATAATGTGCGCTGCGCATCTTAACCTGCCTGCCACACAGGTCAACGGGGGTTTATCTCAGTCAATCTGAAAAAAGCCTTTACAATCAATTTCCACTGACCGAGGGCTTTTTTCGCTGCCATGCAATGCTATGATGGCCGCAGTTTTGCAAACCAACCTATATACCCGCTAACGAGAATGAGTATGTTGAAAAAACTGTTATTCCCTCTGCTGGCTGCATTTATTTTGGCCGGCTGCGCCAGCAATAATACGACGCTGAATATCGAACCCAAAATTCAGCTGCCACAGCAGGATCCGAGCCTGATGGGCGTGACCGTCAGCATCAATGGTGCCGACCAGCGTAGCGATCAGGCACTGGCAAAAGTGAACCGCGATGGCCAGCTGATCACCCTTACACCGTCCCGTGACCTGCGTTTCCTGTTGCAGGAAGTGCTGGAGAAACAGATGACCGCGCGTGGCTATATGGTTGGCCCGAATGGCGCGGTTGATCTGCAAATCGTAGTCAATGGTTTGTATGCCGATGTGACCCAGGGCAACGTGCGCTACAGCATCACCACTAAAGCGGACATTTCTATTATTGCCACCGCGAAAAATGGTAACAAACAGGTTAAAAACTACCGCCAGACCTACAGCGTAGAAGGCGCATTCACTGCGACCAACGACAAGATCACCAACGCGGTTAACTCCACGCTGAGCGACGTCATCGCTGATATGGCGCAGGACACCAGCGTAAATAACTTCATTAAACAGAACGCCCGCTAATTTCGCCGTTCTTCGCCCGGCCTCCTCTGGCCGGGCTTCACTTCAGGTTGGCTATGACTTCTCACTATCTGCGCATTTTTACCCAACGTAACGCCGCAGTATTGTTGCTGCTTGGCTTCGCTTCCGGACTGCCACTGGCGTTAACCGCAGGGACATTGCAGGCATGGATGACAGTTGAGAATGTTGACCTGAAGACGATTGGTTTTTTCTCCCTTGTCGGCCAGGCCTATGTGTTCAAGTTCCTGTGGTCACCGATGATGGATCGTTACACCCCGCCTTTTCTTGGCCGTCGGCGTGGCTGGTTGCTGGTGACACAACTGGCGCTCATCGGTGGCATCATCGCGATGGGTTATATGCAGCCCTCGCGCGATTTAACCCTGCTGGCGGCCCTTGCGGTGCTGGTCGCCTTCTGTTCCGCCTCACAGGATATTGTGTTTGATGCGTGGAAAACCGACATATTGCCCCCCGAAGAGCGTGGCAGCGGCGCGGCGATCACCGTATTAGGCTATCGCCTGGCGATGCTGATTTCTGGCGGCCTCGCGCTGTGGCTGGCCGATCGCTATCTGGGCTGGCAAGCCACTTACTGGTTGATGGCAGGACTGATGGTGCCCGGCCTGATCGCCACATTGCTGGCAAAAGAGCCAGCGGCCCCTGTCAACGAACCGCACAGCCTGCGCCAGGCGGTTTCACTGCCGCTGAAAGACTTCTTCCTGCGTAACAATGCCTGGTTACTCATCACGCTGATCATCCTTTATAAGCTGGGTGATGCGTTCGCCGCATCGCTCACCACTACGTTCCTGATCCGTGGCGTGGGTTTTAATGCGGGTGATGTCGGCCTGGTCAATAAAACGCTTGGCCTGCTGGCTACCATTGTGGGCGCACTGTATGGCGGCGTGTTGATGCAACGCCTGAGCCTGTTCCGCGCGCTGATGATCTTTGGCGTATTGCAGGCGGTATCCAACTTTGCTTACTGGTTGCTGGCTGTCACTCCACCACATCTGTGGAGCATGGCCAGCGCCGTATTTATCGAGAATCTCTGCGGTGGGATGGGCACAGCGGCCTTTGTCGCGCTGCTGATGACGCTCTGCAATAAATCCTTTTCCGCCACCCAGTTCGCCCTGCTGTCCGCACTTTCCGCCGTTGGCCGGGTTTATGTGGGTCCCGCCGCAGGCTGGCTGGTTGAACTCTGGGGCTGGTCGACGTTTTATGCCTTTACGGTTTTCGCCGGTGTGCCAGGCCTCTTACTGCTCTGGGTATGCCGCAACACACTGCAGGCCATTCAGGAAAGTGGCGAATTTATCACCCGCAGCGCCTGGCCACAGGGATATCGCTGGACGGTACGCCTGTTCGGCTTCGGATGTGCCCTGCTGGCTCTCTGGTTGCTGGCGCTGGCACTCAGCGCCGCAGGAATCTGGCAAACCGGGGATTTGGTCACGCATCTGTTCGAGGCAGGGATGGCGCTGGCCTTAATTGCCGTCGCATGCGGAGTGACACTTGATTGCCTGGCGCTGCGAAAACACCCACGGATAAAACAGCCTCAGCCTTAATCACTATATTGTCGTTGACGAAATAATTGACGAAAAAATATCTGCGACTAATTTTAGTAGATAGCATTTTTTTACAACGACAAAAAGAAACATTAAATTAACAATCGCAGAAAATATTAAAAACCGGTGAGCAATTATTTTGTAGCTTTCTTATCGCATAAATGATGCAAAATTGTTAAATAAATGGGCATTAAAAGTACGGTTTATGCTTTCCCTGTTTTTACTGCGGTTACTATCATTTGTTTTTGTTATATTAACGCCAACTACTTGTCTCTTTTAATAATTTGTCACCCTACGCAACATCTGTGACACCCTTAGCAAAAGGTGTCAACAGGCTCCTGACACATCCTTAAGCTGGTTTACACTGTATAAACCTTCCCGTAAAATGCGCGCACACTTAAACGACAATAGAGCCCTTTGTCATTGAGGTCGTTAAATGAGACTCAGGAAATACAATAAAAGTTTGGGGATTTTGTCATTAATTGCAGGCGCTGTATTACTCAGTGGCTGCGATAGTGCGTTGTTAAATCCCAAAGGACAGATTGCACTGGAGCAACGTTCGTTGATTCTGACAGCTTTTGGCTTGATGTTGATCGTCGTAATCCCCGCAGTCTTTATGGCGGTATTTTTTGCCTGGAAATATCGGGCAACCAATACCAATGCGAAGTATAGCCCCAACTGGTCACACTCTAACAAAGTGGAAGCCGTGGTCTGGACCATTCCAATCCTGATCATTCTCTTCCTCGGCGTTCTGACCTGGAAATCAACCCACGCGCTGGAGCCAAGCAAACCGCTGGCCTCTGACGTGAAACCGGTTGAGATCGATGTCGTGGCGCTGGACTGGAAATGGCTGTTTATCTACCCGGAACAGGGTATTGCAACCGTTAACCAGATTGCCTTCCCGGCAAATACTCCGGTCAGCTTCAAAATTACTTCCAACTCCGTCATGAACTCCTTCTTTATTCCTACGCTGGGTAGCCAGATCTACGCGATGGCGGGCATGCAGACCAAACTGCACCTGATCGCCAACGAGCCGGGAATTTTCGACGGTATCTCTGCTAACTTCAGTGGTCGCGGTTTCTCTGGCATGAAGTTCAAAGCCATTGCCACCAAAGACGACGCGGAATTCCAGCAGTGGGTCGCCAAAGTTAAAGCGGCACCTGACACGCTGACCACCATGGATGATTTCGAGAAACTGGCTGCGCCAAGCGAAAATCACCCGGTGGAATATTTCTCAACAGCCAATCCGGAACTGTTCAAGCAAGTTATTGATAAGTTCAAGATGAGCCACGGGAAGATGGACATGCCTGCAGGCATGGACATGAGTCACGCCGCTTCCGCGGGAGCCGAGGAATAATACGATGTTCGGAAAATTAACACTGGATGCAGTGCCGTACCATGAGCCGATTATCATGGTCACGGTTGCCGGTATCATCATAGGTGGTCTGGCTGTCATTGCGGCCATCACCTACTTTGGTAAATGGCAATATCTTTGGTCTGAATGGCTGACGTCAATCGACCATAAAAAACTGGGTATCATGTACATCATCATGGCGTTCGTCATGCTGCTGCGTGGCTTCGCCGATGCGGTGATGATGCGTACCCAACAGGTTATGGCTTCCGCCGGGGAAGCGGGCATACTACCACCACACCACTACGACCAGATCTTCACCGCTCACGGCGTGATTATGATCTTCTTCGTGGCGATGCCTTTCGTGGTCGGTCTGATGAACATCGCGGTACCGCTGCAAATTGGTGCTCGTGACGTTGCCTTCCCGTTCCTGAACAACCTGAGCTTCTGGTTCACGGCGATCGGTGTGATCCTGGTTAACCTGTCGCTGGGTGTGGGCGAGTTCGCGCAGACTGGCTGGCTGGCCTATCCGCCGCTTTCGGGTGCGGAGTACAGTCCTGGCGTCGGGGTCGATTACTGGATCTGGAGTCTCCAGCTATCCGGTATCGGGACCACGCTGACCGGTATCAACTTCTTCGTGACCATTCTGAAGATGCGTGCACCGGGCATGGACCTGTTCAAAATGCCGGTGTTCACCTGGGCTTCTCTGTGTACTAACGTCCTGATCATCGCTGCGTTCCCGGTTCTGACCGTCACGCTGGCACTGTTGACCCTTGACCGTTACCTCGGCTTCCATTTCTTCACCAATGAAATGGGCGGTAACATGATGATGTACGTCAACCTGATTTGGGTCTGGGGTCACCCGGAAGTTTACATCCTCGTTCTGCCGGTGTTTGGTGTCTTCGCTGAAGTCACTGCGACCTTCTCGAAAAAGCGTCTGTTTGGTTACACCTCTCTGGTGTGGGCAACCATCGCCATTACCGTTCTGTCGTTCATCGTTTGGCTGCACCACTTCTTCACCATGGGTGCGGGTGCGAACGTTAACGCCTTCTTCGGTATCATGACGATGATCATCGCGATTCCGACCGGCGTGAAAATCTTTAACTGGCTGTTCACCATGTATCAGGGTCGTGTCGAGTTCCACTCAGCAATGCTGTGGACCATCGGCTTCCTGGTCACCTTCTCTATCGGTGGTATGACGGGTGTTCTGCTGGCGGTACCGGGTGCGGACTTCGTCCTGCATAACAGCCTGTTCCTGATTGCGCACTTCCATAACGTTATCATCGGTGGTGTGGTGTTCGGTTGTATGGCTGGCGTGACCTACTGGTTCCCGAAAGCCTTCGGCTTCACCCTGAACGAGACCTGGGGCAAACGTGCCTTCTGGTTCTGGATCATCGGCTTCTTCGTTGCGTTTATGCCGCTGTATGCGCTGGGCTTCATGGGTATGACCCGTCGTATCAGCCAGGACATCGATCCGCAGTTCCACTCACTGCTGGTGGTTGCCGCTTGCGGTGCTGCGCTGATTGCCTGTGGCATCCTGTGCCAGCTGATCATGTTCTACGTTTCTGTGCGTGACCGCGACCAGAACCGTGACCTGACCGGTGACCCGTGGGGTGGTCGTACGCTGGAGTGGGCAACCTCTTCACCGCCGCCGTTCTACAACTTTGCTGTAATCCCGCACGTTCACGAGCGCGATGCTTTCTGGGAAATGAAAGAGAAAGGCGAAGCGTATCTGCAGCCGGCTAAATATGAAGAAATTCATATGCCGAAAAACAGTGGTGCTGCCATTGTTATCGCTGCCTTCGGTACGATTTTCGGTTTCGCGGCTATCTGGCACATCTGGTGGCTGGTGGTTGTTGCCTTCCTGGGCATGATCATCACCTGGATTGTGAAGAGTTTCGATGAAGACGTGGATTACTACGTACCGGTTGCGGAAATCGAGCAGATCGAGAAGAAGCACTTTGACGAAATCAGCAAAGCAGGTCTGAAATAATGTCAACTCAAACTGTGACGACACACCACCACGACGCCCATGCGGAGCATGGGCATCACGATGCAGGAGCCAATAAAGTCTTTGGTTTCTGGATCTACCTGATGAGTGACTGCATCATCTTCGCAACCCTGTTTGCGACCTATGCAGTTATGGTCAACAACACTGCCGGTGGCCCGGCAGGTAAAGATATCTTCGAACTGCCGTTTGTACTGGTCGAAACCGCGCTGCTGCTGCTTAGCTCCATTACCTACGGTATGGCAGTTATCGCGATGAACAACCAGAACAAGGGCGCGGTCATCAGCTGGCTGGCGTTGACCTTCCTGTTCGGTGCCGGATTTATCGGGATGGAAATCTATGAATTCCATCACCTGATTATGGAAGGCTTCGGTCCAGACCGTAGCGGCTTCCTGTCCGGATTCTTTACCCTGGTTGGTACGCACGGTCTGCACGTCACCTCTGGCCTGATCTGGATGGCAGTTCTGATGTTCCAGATCTCCAAACGTGGCCTGTCGGCGACTAACCGCACTCGTATCATGTGTCTGAGCCTGTTCTGGCACTTCCTCGATGTGGTGTGGATCTGCGTATTCACCATTGTTTATCTGATGGGGGCCATGTAATGAGTCATTCTGTAACTGACCATGGTGCATCTCACGGTAGCGTGAAGTCCTACATGATTGGCTTCATCCTGTCGATCATCCTGACGGCAATCCCGTTCTGGATGGTGATGGATGGCAGCGCTTCTCACGGCACCATTCTGGGTGTGGTTCTGGTGTGTGCGGTCGTTCAGGTGCTGGTGCATCTGGTGTACTTCCTGCATCTGGACAGCAAATCTGAGGGTGGCTGGAACATGGTGGCCATTGTCTTTGCGGCAGTTATTATCCTGATTGTCGTCGTAGGCTCACTGTGGATTATGTGGAACCTCAACTACAACATGATGGTCCACTAAGAGTCGCTCATGATGATTAAGCAATACCTGCAAGTAACAAAACCAGGAATTATTTTCGGCAATTTAATTTCTGTGATCGGTGGATTCCTGCTGGCCTCTAAAGGCAGCATTGATTACACCCTGTTCTTCATCTCACTGGTTGGTGTATCGCTGGTCGTTGCATCGGGTTGTGTTTTCAACAACGTGATTGACCGTGATATCGATATCAAGATGGAGAGAACGCGGAATCGAGTGCTGGTGAAAGGCCTGATCTCGGCGAAAGTGAGCCTGGTTTATGCAACCGCATTAGGTATTGCTGGCTTTGCGTTGCTTTATTTCGGAGCTAACCCGCTGGCCATGTGGCTGGCGGTGCTGGGCTTCGTGGTATACGTCGGCATTTACAGCCTCTACATGAAGCGTAATTCAGTCTACGGTACGCTGATTGGTAGCCTTTCTGGTGCAATGCCGCCGGTGATTGGCTACTGCGCGGTGACCAACGAGTTTGATGCTGGCGCGCTGATTTTGCTGGCTATCTTTAGCCTGTGGCAGATGCCGCATTCCTATGCGATTGCCATCTTCCGCTTTAAAGATTACCAGGCAGCAAATATCCCGGTTCTGCCGGTCGTGAAAGGCATTTCAGTGGCGAAGAATCATATTACGCTGTATATCCTGGCGTTTATGATTGCCACTCTGATGCTTTCACTGGGCGGTTACGCTGGCTACAAATATCTGGTGGTTGCTGCGGCAGTGAGTGTCTGGTGGCTCGGGATGGCGCTTTCAGGTTATAAAACCTCAAACGACAAAGTTTGGGCACGTAAACTGTTTGTGTTCTCGATTGTTGCTGTCACTGCATTGAGCGTGATGATGTCGGTAGACTTTATGACCCCGGCGTCTAAAGACCTGCTGACTTACGTCTGGTAATTCAGCTCCGCAAGACCATGAAAGGGCGCGAATTTCGCGCCCTTTCTTTTTGTTACCATCGCTTAAAAACTATTGTTTTACCCGCCCTACCCTGCTCCCTAGAATAAGTGCAGCAAACTTATAGAGGTTGGAATGAACGACAACAAAATGACCCCAACAGAGCGGCGCGCGACATGGGGCTTAGGTACGGTTTTTTCCCTGCGTATGCTGGGAATGTTTATGGTGCTGCCGGTACTCACCACTTATGGCATGGCGTTACAGGGTGCCAGTGAAACCCTGATTGGTCTGGCAATTGGTATTTATGGCCTGGCCCAGGCGATTTTTCAGATCCCCTTTGGCTTACTCTCCGACCGCATCGGGCGCAAACCGCTGATTGTCGGCGGCCTGCTGCTGTTTGTGCTGGGTAGCGTAATAGCCGCCACCACCTCCTCCATCTGGGGGGTTATTCTGGGCCGTGCCTTGCAGGGTTCCGGCGCGATTGCCGCTGCGGTGATGGCGCTGCTGTCTGACCTCACCCGCGAACAGAACCGCACCAAAGCGATGGCGTTTATCGGCATCAGCTTTGGCATCACCTTTGCCATCGCCATGGTAATTGGCCCGATTGTTACGCATGCACTGGGGCTGCACGCGCTGTTCTGGATGATTGCCATTCTTGCCAGCCTTGGCATTGTCATTACTTTGCTGGTGGTACCCAATGCGCCGCATCATGTGTTGAACCGTGAATCCGGGATGGTGAAAGGCAGCATTCGTGCGGTATTGACCAACACCAGATTGGTAAAACTCAACATCGGCATTCTGTGTCTGCATATTCTGCTGATGTCGAGCTTTGTCGCCCTGCCGGGTCAGTTTGAGCAGGCTGGCCTGCCGGCATCCGAGCACTGGAAGGTTTATCTGGTGACCATGCTGATCTCCTTCGTCAGCGTGATCCCCTTCATCATTTATGCCGAAGCGAAACGCCGCATGAAGCGCGTCTTCGTCAGTTGCGTCGCCTTAATTGTCATCGCTGAAATCGTGCTTTGGGGGGCTGGCAATCACTTCTGGACGCTGGTGATTGGCGTGCAGCTGTTCTTCCTCGCCTTTAACCTGATGGAAGCGATTCTGCCGTCATTGATCAGCAAAGAATCCCCGCCGGGTTACAAAGGCACCGCGATGGGTATCTACTCCACCAGCCAGTTCCTTGGGGTGGCAATTGGCGGCAGCATGGGCGGTTGGGTATTCGGTCATTTTGACGCGCAAACGGTGTTTCTGGTCGGCGCAGTGGTGGCAGCCATCTGGTTGTTCATCAGCATGTCAATGCAGGAACCCCCTTACGTCAGCAGCCTGCGTCTGGTACTGAGTGATGCGGTGCTGGCAGTGCCAAATCTGGAAAAACGCCTGAAAGCACAACCGGGCGTCGCCTCGGTGTTTATCGTGCCGGAAGAGAGAAGTGCTTATATCAAGATAGACAGCAAGGTGACGAGCCGCGTCGAACTGGAAGCGCTGCTCGCCAGCAGTTAAAACCAAGCCCGACCTTTGCGTCGGGCTGGTTGTTTACAGCGACATATCCACTACGATACGACCTTCGATTTTACCCGCATGCATACGCGCAAAGATGTCGTTGATGTTGACCAGCGGCTCCACGGCGACATTGGCTTTCACCTTGTGGCGACCAGCAAAATCAAGCGCTTCCTGCAAATCTTTACGGGTACCCACGATCGAACCGCGCACCGTAATACCGTCCAGCACCATATCAAAGATCGACAGATCAAACTTGCCCGGTGGCAGACCGTTCAGCACCATGGTGCCACCACGACGCATGGTTCCCAGCGCCTGTTCAAAGGCTTTGGGCGACACCGCCGTCACCAGTACACCATGCGCACCGCCAAAGCTTTCATGGAACACTTTGGCCGGATCGACGTTTTTCGCATTGGCGACCACACTGGCACCGAGGCGTTTAGCAAACGCCAGCTTCTCGTCGTCAATATCGACCGCAGCAACGTTCAGCCCCATAGCCACCGCGTACTGCACCGCCATATGTCCCAGGCCACCGATACCGGAAATCACCACCCAGTCACCTGGCTTGGTGTCGGTCATCTTCAGACCTTTGTACACCGTCACACCGGCACATAAGATTGGCGCAATTTCGTTGAACTCGATGTTATCAGGCAGGATACCGACGTAGTTTGCATCCGCGAGACAATACTCAGCAAAGCTGCCATTAACCGAGTAGCCGGCATTTTGCTGCGACAGGCACAGGGTTTCCCAGCTATCAAGGCAGTATTCGCAATGGCCACAAGCCGAGTAGAGCCAGGGCACACCGACGCGATCACCCATTTTCAGATGTTTCACGCCCTCACCTAACGCCACGATTTGACCAACACCTTCATGGCCAGGAATAAACGGCGGATTCGGTTTGACAGGCCAGTCACCTTCGGCAGCGTGCAGGTCAGTATGGCAAACCCCGGTGGCGGCAATTTTAACCAGCACCTGGCCCGGCCCAACGGCAGGTACCGGGACGTCTTCAATCACCAATGGCTCACCGAATGATTTCACAACTGCCGCTTTCATTGTGCTTTTGATCTTCATAGTCATCAATTCACTCTCCAAAAGGGTCTGATGTGGGCTTAAAAGAGGCCCAGTGGTGCGATGTCATAGCTAACAAGCAGGTTTTTGGTTTGTTGATAGGCGTTGAGCGCCATCTTATGGGTTTCGCGTCCCACCCCGGATTGCTTGTAACCGCCGAAAGCAGCATGCGCCGGGTAGATGTGGTAACAGTTGGTCCAGACACGCCCCGCTTTGATACTACGCCCCATGCGATAGGCCAGATTAGTGTTTCGTGTCCAGACGCCCGCACCGAGGCCAAACTGCGTCTGGTTAGCAATATCCAGCGCTTCAGCTTCGTCTTTAAAGGTGGTGACGCCGATCACCGGCCCGAAGATCTCCTCCTGGAAGCAACGCATCTGATTGTCACCTTTGATCAACGTCGGCTGGATGTAGAAGCCGTTATCAAACGCAGGCGCAATGCTGGCACGTTCACCTCCGGTCAGGATTTGTCCGCCTTCCTGACGCGCAATATCAATATAGGAGAGAATTTTATCGAACTGCTGACGGGAAGCCTGTGCACCGATCATAGTTTCGGTATCGAGCGGATCGCCGCGGCGAATCGTGGCAATCTTCGCCATCACGCGTTCCATAAAGGGAGCGTAGATCGACTCATGGATCAGCGCGCGTGACGGGCAGGTACAGACTTCGCCCTGGTTGAAGAAACCCAGCACCAGCCCTTCCACCGCTTTCTCAATAAACTCCGGTTCACCGTCCATCACATCGGCAAAATAGATGTTGGGTGACTTACCGCCCAGCTCCACGGTGCAGGGAATAATGTTCTCCGCCGCACAGGCCATGATATGACGTCCTACCGGGGTCGAGCCGGTAAAGGCGATTTTGGCGATGCGTTTACTGGTCGCCAGTGCTTCGCCAGCTTCACGCCCAAAGCCCTGTACCACGTTAAGCACGCCCGCCGGGAACAGATCGCCAACCAACTCCAGCAGCAAGGTAATCCCCAGCGGGGTCTGCTCGGCGGGTTTCAACACCA
This sequence comes from Pantoea cypripedii, assembly GCF_011395035.1. Lineage (NCBI taxonomy): Bacteria > Pseudomonadati > Pseudomonadota > Gammaproteobacteria > Enterobacterales > Erwiniaceae > Pantoea > Pantoea cypripedii. The sequence continues at coordinate 995,799 of NZ_CP024768.1, read as the reverse complement.
CGCAGTTGCCCGCCGCCAGCGCCGGAGCCAGTTTCCACGCCGCCATCAGCAGTGGGAAGTTCCACGGGATAATTTGCCCCACCACGCCCAATGGCTCGTGGAAATGATAGGCAACGGTATGTTCATCAATCTCTGCGGTACTGCCTTCCTGCGCCCGCAGGCAGCCAGCGAAGTAACGGAAATGGTCAGCTGCCAGCGGCAGATCCGCATTCAGGGTTTCACGGATGGGCTTGCCGTTGTCCCAACTCTCGGCAACGGCCAGCATTTCCAGATTGGCTTCAATCCGGTCGGCCACCTGCAACAGCAGGTTGGCACGGTGCTGAGCACTGGTTTTTCCCCAGGCGTCGGCGGCCTGATGAGCAGCATCCAGTGCTAAGTCGATATCGCGCGCGTCCGAACGAGGGAACTGCGCAATGTCGCTGCCATCAACTGGCGAGGTGTTGGTGAAGTACTGGCCGCTGAGCGGCTCTGTGAATTTGCCCGCAATATAGTTGCCGTAAGTCGCTTTAAAAGAGACTAAAGCGCCTGGCGTGCCGGGATGTGCATAACGCATCGCAAACTCCTTAATGTAGGGTCAGATGTTCTGGAGCTGGCAGCGGCAACCTGAGGGTCACAGGTTGAACAGCCCGCTGCCGGAGAGGTTATTGCAGCAGGCGTGCCAGTTTTTTTTAGTTTGCGATAATCTAAAAAATGATAATGTTAATCAGTCGGTTATAAACGGATTACCCCTGACGAGCGCAGGGGATAGTGCGGTAAAAATCGCCATCTGTGTTGCATATCGCAACACCACAAAAACCAAATAGCTACAATGTCGCAACACTTTGCTAAGGCATGAGGTTACCAATGCAGGGAAATTCATCCGCCGCGATTGCACCAGCCGCAGACTCCACTCCGCTTCTGAGCGATTCCTGGTTTCGCAGCCAGCTTTACGGTCTTGATCGCACCGCTGATGATTTTCCCCGTGTACGCCAGGGCGAACTGGCGGACCTGCTGGCGAGTAATCTTGGGTTACAGCAGTTTGCCCAGCCGGTGATCAAACAGCTGGCGCAGAAGATGGCAGAAATGCAATCGGTGGTGATTCTCTCTGATGCCAGCGGCATGGTGCTGCATACCTTTGGCGATATGCAATCGATGGAAAAAGCGCAACGTTATGCGCTGGCTCCCGGCAATTTATGGAGCGAATGCGGACGCGGCACCAATGCCATCGGCACCGCGCTGGCGATTGACGACGGCTGCGAAATCGATGGTCATCAGCACTTCCTGACGCGCAATCAGGGGCTGTATTGCGCCGCCATGCCGCTGCAGATGCCCAATGGTCAGATTGCGGGCGTGCTGGATATCTCCGGCCCGGCCCACTTCCCTCACCCGCAAACCTTCGGTTGGGTAAAAGCTGCCGCGAAACAAATCGAGTATCTGTGGGTAAAGCAGAGCCTGCACCCGCAGCAGTGGCTGATGAGTCTGCATCGGCAACCGCAGGGCATTGATACCAGCGACGAACTGCTGCTGGTGTTTTCCGACAACGTCCTGATGGCCGCCAATCGCCTGGCCATGCGTGAACTGACACTCAGTGCGGAGCAGCTCGGCTCTCTGACTTTCCAGCAGCTGTTCCCGCAGCAGGAGCAGGCTGCCAACATCATTCCGCTAGCGCTGAATTATGGCGCGCAGAGCTGGTACTTCCGCCTGCGCGCGCCACACCGCACCCATTTTGCCACGCCGGCTGATCCACAGAGTGACCTGCCCTTCTCGCTGCGTCGCGACGGCGAAAAAATGGTGCGCCTGCTGAATGCCGGGGTTTCATTGTGTATTCACGGTGAAACCGGCAGCGGCAAGGAGTATGTCAGCCGGGCGTTACATCAGCAGAGTCGCTGGCGTGAGGGCAAATTTGTTGCCATCAACTGTGCCGCCATCCCGGAGTCGCTGATTGAGTCCGAATTATTTGGCTATCAGCCTGGCGCGTTTACCGGGGCGGGTAAAAATGGCTATATCGGTAAAATCCGTGAAGCCGATGGCGGCGTGCTGTTCCTCGACGAAATTGGCGATATGCCGCTGGCACTGCAAACCCGTCTGCTGCGGGTGTTGCAGGAAAAAGAAGTCGCGCCGCTGGGTTCCAGCCGCAGCTGGCCAGTAAACTTTGCGGTGATTTGCGCCACCCATCGTGATTTGGCGCAACGCGTTGCTGAAGGTGAGTTCCGGGAAGATTTACTGTATCGCCTGCAGGAATTCTCCATGACCATCCCACCATTACGTGAATGGCCGGATTTATCGGGGTTCATTCACCGCCTGTGGCTTGAACTGGGAGGCGGAGAACGCGACATTCAGCTGGCACCCGCGCTGCTGGCGTCACTGGCACAGCTACCCTGGCCGGGCAATGTTCGTCAGCTACGCAGCCTGCTGCGCGTGTTACTGGCGCTGGCGGATGAAGGGGAGGAAGTCAGTGAAGTGCATTTGCCCGCCGAATACCGCCGGACAGCTCCGGTAGCTGAGGACAGGCAAAGTCATGATGAGCGGTTGATCGCCGCTACGCTGCAACGCTTTAACGGCAATATCAGCAAAACCGCCGAGGCGTTAGGTATCGCGCGCAGCACGCTGTATCGTCGTGCTGCACGCGACAAACGCGATTAATCGCGGAAGTTTTTGAACTGGAAAGGCTGGCCGAGGTTGCCACCGCGCACCAGTGCCATCGCGCCTTGCAGATCGTCACGCGACTTACCGGTCACGCGCAGTTCATCACCCTGAATCTGGGTCTGCACTTTGAGTTTGCTGTCTTTAATCAGCTTAACCAGCTTCTTCGCTACGTCGCTTTCGATGCCTTTTTTCAGTTTGGCTTCGACGCTCCAGCTTTTGCCGCTGTGCTCGATCTCTTCCGGGACTTCAATCGCCGCCCCTTCAATCCCGCGCTTCAGCAGTTTTTCTCTTAAAATATCCACCAGCTGTTTGACCTGAAAATCAGACTCCGTGGTGATTTTGATGGTCTCATTCTTTTCGTTCAGCTCAATGCTGGCGCTGACGTTACGGAAATCAAAACGGGTAGACAGTTCACGGCTGGCATTTTCCACCGCATTACGGACTTCCTGCAGTTCGACTTCGGAAACGATATCGAAAGATGGCATCTTGTCTTCTCCTGACGCTAAAGTGACATGCATAATACGCGTCTTGTCACGCGAATAAAACACGCTACACCGAAAGCTATAATTGATGGTGAGTGTAAAAACAATAACCCGCCAGCGGGAGGCAATATGAAAATTACCGTGTTGGGTTGCGGCGCCCTGGGTCAGATTTGGCTCGCCGCTCTCGCACGCCAGGGACATGATGTTCAGGGCTGGTTGCGGGTACCGCAACCTTATTGTTCGGTCAATGTTGTCGATCCAGAAGGACAGGTCAGCAACCACACGTTTATCGCCAATGACCCACTGTTTCTGGCGGAGAGCCAGTTATTGCTGGTGACGTTGAAAGCACCACAGGTTTCACCGGCAGTGAAGAATCTGCAAAGCGTGCTGCCTGCCCATGCACCGGTTCTGCTGCTGCACAATGGCATGGGCACCCTGGATGAGCTGAAAGATCTCCAGCAACCGCTGCTGCGCGGCATTACCACCCATGCCGCGATGCGCGATGGTACGGTGATCAAACATGTGGCGCAGGGCATAACCCACATCGGCCCTGCCAGCCGTGAGAGTGAGGCTCTAAGCGATATCGCCGATATCCTCCATCAGGCCCTGCCTGATGTCGCCTGGCATAACAACATTGCCGCCGCCTGCTGGCGCAAGCTGGCGGTGAACTGCGTGATCAATCCGATGACGGTGGAACACGATTGCCAGAATGGCGCGCTGCGCGCTTATCCTGAGCAGATCGCCGGGTTGTGTGAAGAAATCGCCTGGGTGATGGAGCGTGAAGGCCATCATATTGCGGTCGATAATCTACGCGACATTATCTATGACGTGATCGACACCACCGCCGCCAACGTCTCATCGATGTTGCAGGATGTACGCGCACAACGTCAGACCGAAATTGATTACATCACCGGCTACCTGCTGCGCCGCGCGCGGGCGCAGGGCATCGCAGTGCCGGAGAACACCCGTTTGTACGATCTGATTAAACGCAAGGAGTCCCAATATGAGCACGAACGCATCGGTTCTGGTTTGCCTGGCACATGGCAGTGAAGAGACCGAAGCGGTCACCACTATCGATTTGTTGGTGCGTGGCGGTTTGCAGGTCACCACCGCCAGTGTCGAAAGCGATGGCAGCCGGGAAATCGTCTGCTCGCGTGGCGTACGCCTGCTGGCCGACGCGCCGTTAGTGGAAGTGGCGGATAATGATTTTGCCGCCATCGTCCTGCCGGGCGGTTTAAAAGGGGCAGAAACCTTTCGCGACAGTCCGTTGCTGGTGGAAACCGTGCGCCAGTTTCACCTCTCTGGCCGGATTGTCGCCGCGATTTGCGCCGCACCTGGCACGGTGCTGGTGCCACATGATCTGTTTCCGGTGGGGAATATGACCGGCTTTCCCGGTCTGAAAGAGACCATCCCGGAAGGGAAATGGATGGAGCGTCGGGTAGTGTGGGACCCGCGCGTCAATCTGCTGACCAGCCAGGGGCCGGGTACATCGATTGATTTTGCGCTGAAGCTGATTGATTTGCTGGTCGATAAGGACAAGGCGCGCGAAGTGGCGTCACAGCTGGTGCTGGCGGCCGGGATTTATAATTATCAGGAATTTGAATAACCAACCCCGTAGCGGCGCAATTTATTGCGCGGTTTTATTGAATGCGCTAAAAACCGCGCGATAAATCGCGCCGCTACAGAAGGTATATCGACCTTATGGGCGATAAACCTTCACATTTTTAAAGCCCTGCTCATGCAGATACAGCGCCTGCAAACGGCTCATTACGCCGCGATCGCAATACAACAACCAGGTTTTGCTCTGGTCAAGATCGCCAAACTGGGTGCTGAGCTTGTAGAACGGCAGTGATTTCACCTCCACCCCTTCCAGCGCCAGTGGGGTGTCATCCTGTTCATCAATCGAGCGAATATCCAGCACCACGTCATTGGCGGTAAATGACACCACCGTCTCCACTTCCACCACTTCTTCATCCGTCTGTTCGGCGATGTCGCGGATATCAACGTTGCTCGCTTCCTGCACCACACGATCGAGAATGGCAAAATCGAAATGCTGTTCTTCCGCTTCGATCTTCGCCTTCACCGCTTTTACCGTCGGGCTTTTCGAAATCACGCCACAATATTCCGGCATGGTGCGGGCAAAATCTTCGGTGCCAATTTCACGCGCCAGTTTGATGATGTGCTCTTTGTCGTGGGAAATCAGCGGACGCAGAATCAGCGTATCAGAGGCGTTGTCGATCAAACGCAGGTTGGTCAGCGTCTGGCTCGATACCTGGCCCAGCGCTTCGCCGGTGACCAGCGCCTGTACGCCGTAACGTTCAGCCACCATCGACGCGGCACGCACCATCATGCGTTTCAGCACCACACCCATCTGGCCGTCATCCACCTTCTCCAGAATTTCGCCTACCACCGGTTCAAAATTGATGGCGACAAAACGCACGCGATGCGAACGACCAAAGCGCTGCCACAGATAATGTGCCACCTGGCGCACGCCAATTTCATGCGCCGCACCGCCGAGATTGAAGAAGCAATAATGCACGCGGCAGCCACGACGCATCAGCATGTAGCTGGAGACGCCGGAGTCAAAGCCACCGGAAATCAGCGACAGCACATCTTCCTGGGTACCAATCGGGAAACCGCCCAGCCCTTCATAACGGCCGGTGATCAGCAACAGACGATCGTTATCAATTTCCAGGTTGACCGTTTCATCCGGGTGATTCAGCTGCACGCGCGCGGTTTCGATATGCTGGTTAAGACCGCCGCCAACATAACGCTCCACGTCCTGTGAGCTAAAATCGTGTTTGCCACGACGCTTCACACGCACACAAAAGCTTTTACCTTCGAGACGGTCACGATACAGCGCCAGCGTCTGTTCGAAAATGTTATGCATGTCGGTGTATTCATGATCTTCCACCGCCAGCACATGATGAATGCCGGGAATGCGCGTCAGCTCGGCAACCACCGTTTCGCGCAGCGACTCATTCTTCGCCCGTACCACGATATGGTCCCAGTGGCGTACAACGGCGATGTCATCATCCAGAGTACGAAGAATGTTACGAATGTTCCCGGTCAGAATCTTGATAAAGCGCAGTCGCACCGACTGACTCTTGATGGTGATTTCGGGGAAGAGCTTGATGATAAACTTCATGGCGACACAGGTTCGTTTGGGCAAATAAGTGCTAAAACCATCGGCACTTAGCTGTTAAAATCATGTAATTGCGGGTTGAGCAGGAGCGCCCGCATCCGAGGCGCGAGAGTATATCACCTTTGTCAGGTGACTGCTTCTGCAACCGCAGTCACATTCATTATTTTGCTAATTAATCCTCGTCGGCTACCATGACCGACTGCAAGATGATGTCCCAACCTGTGAGTCGACACTGATTATGCCGAAAAAAGCCGAAGCGCCCGCCAGTTTTGAAAGCGCAATACAGCAGCTGGAACAGATCGTCAGCCGCCTGGAGAGTGGTGAGCTGCCGCTGGAAGAGGCGCTGAAAGAATTTGAACGCGGCGTTCAACTGGCACGTAGTGGTCAGCAAACTCTGCAACAGGCAGAGCAGCGCGTGCAGATTTTGCTCAGCGATGATAAAGACGCTGCGCTTGCCCCTTTTACCCCGGAAGATAACTGATGGATTTTCCTGAACTGCTGAGCGCCTATCACGAACGCGTGAACCTTGCGCTGACGCGCCTGTTAGATCCACTTCCTTTTCAGAGTTCTCCTCTGGTGAATGCCATGCAATATGGGGCACTATTAGGCGGTAAGCGTCTGCGCCCTTTTCTGGTTTATGCCACCGGTGAGATGCTCAAGGCCGATCCGGCCAGTCTGGATGCGCCCGCTGCGGCGGTTGAATGTATCCATGCTTACTCTTTAATTCATGACGATCTGCCTGCGATGGATGACGATGCATTGCGCCGCGGGCAGCCAACCTGCCATATTAAATATGGTGAAGACACGGCGATTCTCGCTGGTGATGCCCTGCAAACCCTGGCGTTTTCAATTCTGGCTGACCAGCCAATGCCTGGCGTCAGTGCAGAAGCCCGTATTAGCATGATCTCGGAGCTGGCGCAGGCCAGTGGTGCAGCGGGGATGTGCGGTGGACAGGCGTTGGATCTTGCCGCTGAAGGCAAAAACATTGACCTGGCGAAACTGGAGCAGATCCACCGCCATAAAACCGGCGCACTGATTCGCGCCGCAGTCCGCCTTGGCGCACTGACGGCAGGTGAACAAGGCCGCGCTGCCCTGCCAGTGCTGGACGTGTATGCTAATGCTGTCGGGCTGGCGTTTCAGGTCCAGGATGACATTCTGGATGTAGTGGGCGATACCGCCGTTCTGGGGAAAACCCAGGGTGCCGACGAGGCACTGGGCAAGAGCACCTATCCGGCGCTGATGGGGCTGGATAATGCCCGTCAAAAAGCCTGGGACCTCTATCAGGAGGCGCTGGGCGCGCTGGATATTCTGGCCGCGCAATCTTTCAACACCACAGCATTACAAGCGCTGGCTAGCTTCATAATTGAACGCGATAAATAACTTTCATAATGAGTCTCTGATGAGTTTTGATATTGCAAAATACCCGACACTGGCGCTGGCAGGCACGGTACAGGAATTACGTTTACTGCCAAAAGAGAAGCTTCCGGCTTTGTGTGACGAGCTGCGTCAGTATCTGCTGGACAGCGTCAGCCGCTCCAGTGGTCACTTCGCTTCGGGTCTGGGCGTCGTCGAGCTAACAGTGGCGCTGCATTATGTTTATAACACCCCGTTTGACCATCTGGTGTGGGACGTCGGCCATCAGGCTTACCCACATAAAATTCTGACCGGACGCCGCGATCGCATCGGCACCATCCGGCAGAAAAATGGTCTGCATCCCTTTCCGTGGCGCGGAGAAAGTGAATACGACGTACTGAGCGTCGGTCACTCCTCCACCTCCATCAGCGCTGCCCTCGGTATGGCCGCCGCTGCCGAGCGTGAAGGCAAAGGCCGCCGCACTGCGGCGATCATTGGCGATGGTGCGATCACCGCGGGCATGGCGTTTGAAGCCATGAACCACGCCGGCGACATCAAGCCGGATATGCTGGTGATCCTCAACGACAACGAGATGTCGATCTCCGAGAACGTGGGGGCGCTGAACAACCGTCTGGCGCAGATTCTGTCCGGTAAAACCTATTCCCGCCTGCGCGAAGGCGGCAAACGGGTGCTGGACAACCTGCCGCCGATCAAAGAACTGGTCAAACGGACCGAAGAACATCTGAAAGGCATGGTGGTACCGGGTACGCTGTTTGAAGAACTCGGTTTTAACTACATCGGCCCGGTAGACGGTCACGATGTGCTGGCGCTGGTCAGTACGCTGAAGAATATGCGCGACCTGAAAGGCCCGCAGTTCCTGCACATCATGACGAAAAAAGGCAAAGGCTACGCCCCGGCGGAAGAAGATCCGATCACCTGGCACGCAGTCCCCAAATTTGATCCCGCCAGCGGTTCACTGCCGAAAAGCGCCGGTGGTTTGCCGAGCTACTCCAAAGTGTTTGGCAGCTGGCTGTGTGAGATGGCGGCGGATGACGCCCGTTTGATGGCGATCACCCCGGCGATGCGTGAAGGCTCCGGCATGGTCGGTTTTTCCCGTGACTACCCGCAGCAATACTTCGACGTGGCGATTGCGGAACAGCACGCGGTAACCTTCGCTGCCGGGATGGCCATCGGCGGCTACAAACCGATTGTGGCGATTTACTCCACCTTCCTGCAACGTGCCTATGATCAGGTGATCCACGATGTGGCGATCCAGAAGCTGCCGGTGCTGTTTGCCATCGATCGTGGTGGAATCGTGGGCGCGGATGGACAAACCCACCAGGGTGCGTTTGATCTGGCGTATCTGCGTTGCATTCCTGGGATGGTGATCATGACACCAAGCGACGAGAACGAATGTCGCCTGATGCTGTACACCGGTTACCATTATCAGGATGGCCCGAGCGCGGTGCGTTATCCGCGCGGTACCGGCACCGGAGCAACGCTGGACCCGCTGGCGAGCCTGCCGCTGGGTAAAGGCGTGGTGAAACGCCAGGGCGAAAAACTGGCTATTCTCAACTTCGGCACACTGTTGCCGGAAGCGGCGGCGGCGGCAGAAGCGCTGAATGCCACGCTGGTGGATATGCGTTTTGTTAAACCGCTCGATGAAGCGCTGATCACCGAGCTGGCAGGCAGCCACGACGCACTGATCACCCTTGAAGAAGGGGCGATCATGGGCGGCGCGGGCAGCGGCGTGAACGAGTTTGTGATGGCGAAACGCCTGGGTATCCCGGTGCTGAACCTCGGCCTGCCCGATGAGTTCATCCCGCAGGGTACCCAGGAAGAAGTCCGTCATGATTATCAGCTGGATGCCGCCGGTATCCAGCAGCAAATCGCCGCCTGGCTGGCACAATAGTCCCCTCCCCGCTCATCGACTGATGAGCGGACCTGCTGCTATGCTTTAGGGATCGCTTTTCCTTAAGCATCGCAGCAGGAGCCTTCATGAAAACCATCCCCTTAGGTAACACCGACTTACAGGTTTCGCGCCTGTGTTTAGGCTGCATGACCTTTGGCGATCCAATGCGTGGTAATCACGCCTGGACGCTGCCGGAGGAAAGTAGCCGCCCCCTGATAAAACAAGCGCTGGACGCCGGAATTAATTTTTTCGATACCGCCAATTCCTATTCTGATGGCAGCAGTGAAGAGATTGCCGGACGGGCGCTGAAAGATTTTGCCCGCCGCGCAGATATTGTTGTCGCCACTAAGGTTTACTTTCCACTGAGTAATCTGTCGCAGGGGTTATCACGCAAAAATATTCTGCAATCGATTGATGACAGCCTGACACGCCTCGGCATGGAGTATGTCGACCTGCTGCAGATTCACCGCTGGGATTACGACACGCCGATTGAAGAGACGCTGGAGGCGTTGCACGACGTGGTTAAGGCAGGTAAGGCGCGTTATATCGGTGCGTCATCGATGCATGCGGCGCAATTTGAGCAGGCGCTCCAGTTGCAGGCGCGGGAAGGCTGGGCGCGTTTTGTCAGCATGCAGGATCAATACAATCTGATTCAGCGCGAGGAAGAGAACGAAATGCATCCACTTTGCCTGCGTGAGGGTATTGCGGTACTCCCCTGGAGCCCACTGGCGCGGGGCAAACTGACACGCCCGTGGGGCGAAACCACCGCACGTTCCGTTTCGGATAATGTGATGGCAAAACTCTACAGCAGCACCGAAGAGAATGATGCCGCCATCGCCGAGCGTCTTGCCACCATCGCCGCCGATAAAGGCGTGACGCGTGCTCAGGTCGCGCTGGCGTGGCTGTTACATAAACCGGCAGTGACTGCGCCGATTATCGGTGCGTCACGCGCCGAGCAGTTCGATGAACTGGTGAAAGCGGTGGATGTGGAACTGAGTTCAACCGATGTGGCCGAACTGGAGACCGTGTATCAACCGCATCCGGTGGTGGGGTTCGAATAGCTTAAGCCATCGCATGCCCTAACCCGTACAAAATCGCCGCGGAAATGACCCCGGCGATAATGTCGTCGACCATAATCCCCATGCCGCCATGCACATTCTGATCGAACCAGCGGATCGGCCAGGGCTTCCACATATCCAGAATGCGGAAAATGACAAAGCCCGCCAGCACCCACTGCCAGCTCATCATCGGTATCGCCATCAGGGTGATCCACATGCCGATAAACTCGTCCCAGACGATGCTGCCGTGGTCATGAACCCCCATATCTTTGGCGGTACGATGACACAAATACACGCCCACGCTGATGCCGATCAGCACCACCAGGGAGTAGATTTGCAGCGGCAAAAAAGTCATCAGCCACCAGAAAGGGATCGCCGCCAGCGATCCCATGGTGCCAGGCACCACCGGACTGAGGCCACTGCCAAATCCGGTCGCCAGCAGATGCCACGGATTGGACATACGCAGGCGGCCTTTCGCCACATCTTTATTTAACGTCAAAGTGATCAAATCCTTTGTGATTGAAGCTCACCGGTTTGCCATTTTCCAGCAACGTGAGCCCATCCGCTTCCGGCGCTATCTGCCCAATGCAGGTATAGGGGACACCGAGATGGCCCAGTGCCACATCCAGCGCACCACGATTCACTTCCGGCACGGTAAAGCACAGTTCGTAGTCTTCACCGCCAGTGAGCGCCCAGCGCTGCACCTGCGGCAGTTCAAAATGGTCACGTAGCGCCGCCGAGAGCGGCAATGCATCCAGATTGAGCCGTGCACCCACGCGGCTGGCTTGCAGGATATGGCCGAGATCGGCGAGCAAGCCGTCCGACACATCAATGGCCGAGGTGGCCAGATTGCGTAGCGCCTGCCCCTGCAACACGCGCGGCATCGGGCGCAGATGGCGTTTAATCAGGGCTTCATGCACCGCCGGATCAGACAGACGATGGCGATGCTGCAACAGCGCCAGCCCTGCTGCACTATCGCCCAGCGTTCCGGTGACAAAAATCCAGTCACCAGGCTTCGCACCGGAGCGTTTCAGCGCGCGGCCCACCGGTACCAGACCGTGAATACCCAGCGTCATACTTAACGGGCCACGGGTGGTATCACCGCCAATCAGCTGCATATCGTAGTAATCAAGCAGTTCGAACAGGCTATCGCTGAACGCCGCCAGCCAGCTTTCGTTGACTTCCGGCAGCGTCAGCGCCAGCGTCAACCATGCCGGATCGGCCCCCATCGCCGCCAGATCGCTCAGGTTTACCGCAACGGCTTTGTAGCCCAAATCGGCTGGATGGATATCACGCAGGAAATGCACGCCCGCCACCAGCGTGTCGGTGCTGATAGCCAACGTTTGTTTTTCTGGCACGTTAAGTAACGCGCAGTCATCACCAATCCCCTTCTCCACATCGCGGCGGGAGCTGGTGACGCGGTTAAAATAACGTGCGATCAGTTCGAATTCACCACAGGACATAGTCAGGTCTCAATGAAAAAAGGCCGGGGAACCGGCCTCTTGCACTATTTTCTGTTAGGTCTGATTTGCGGAGCGGCTTTATCCAGCACACCGTTGACAAATTTATGGCTGTCTTCTGCGCCGAATACTTTCGCCAGCTCGATACCCTCGTTGATGGCCACTTTGTACGGCACATCAGCACGCTTGCTCAGCTCATACAGCGAAATACGCAGGATGGCTTTCTCGACCTGGCCCAGCTCTTCCAGCTGACGCGACAGGTAAGGTTTCATCAAACCATCCAGGTACGCGCTGTTGGTCGCCACACCGGACAGCAGTTCGCGGAAGTAGCTAATATCGACGTCTTTGACGTCTTGTTCCGCCAGAAACTGGTATTCCACATCGGCAATGTCGTTGTTGGACAACTGCCAGGAGTAAAGCGCCTGAACAGCGCACTCACGGGCGCGACGACGAGCAGCAGGTTTCACAAAATTCCCCTTACAAAAATCAGGCGTTGATGGCTTTCAATACGTTAATCATTTCGAGTGCAGTCAGGGCCGCTTCGGCACCTTTGTTACCCGCTTTCGTGCCGGCGCGTTCAATCGCCTGCTCGATGTTTTCCGTGGTCAGCACGCCAAAGGTCACCGGGATATCGCTGGTCATTGCCACGTTGGCAATACCTGAGCTGGCTTCACCGGCCACATATTCAAAGTGTGCAGTACCACCACGGATCACGGTACCCAGCGCCACGATGGCGTCATGTTTACCGGTTTTAGCCAGCGCACGCGCAGCCAGTGGCAGTTCATAAGCACCTGGTACCCAGACAATGGTGATGTTTTCGTCTTTCACCTGGCCGATACGTTTCAGCGCATCAACCGCGCCGTCCAGCAGGCTGTCATTGATGAAGTTGTTAAAACGCGCAATTACGATGGCGATGCTAGCATCAGGCGTGGCAACAGGAGCTTCGATAACTTTCATACATATCCTTCGGAGTTAAGCCCCGCAGAAGGGGGCGGATTCTATCATACTCTTTGGCGACGCGCTCAGGCTTTTCAGCGCGGGGTCAGGGTCAGACGCAGGTCTTCGCCTACCAGGCGCACATCGCTAAAATTCAGGGCTGGAACATCGGTAAGACGCTCCAGGCCCGGCAGTTCACACAGGCCACGCGCGGCGTTACCCAGCAGCTTCGGTGCCAGATAAATAATCAGCTCGTCCACCAATCCGGCCTGTAACAGCGCACCGGCAAGTGACGCACCGGCTTCAACCCAGACGTTGTTAATCTGGCGCTGGCCGAGCAGCATCATCATGGCGACCAAATCCAGCTGGTTTTCACGCTGAGGCACGACAATCTGACTGACGCTCTCCGGCCAGGCCTGTTGATCCGCCTGGCTACGCATCAGCCAGGTTTCGCCAGGCTGGTCAATCAGTTTATGGTGCGGCGTCACACGCTGCTGGCCGTCGATCACCACCCGCACCGGCTGACGCAGCTGATTTTCATCGAGTTGCTGGCGTACTTCGTCATTCAGTTCGCCCCAGCGCACCGTGAGCGACGGGTTATCCGCCAGCACCGTGCTGCTGGTGCTAAGGATAGCCGAACTCTGGGCACGAAAACGTTGCACATCGCGCCTTGCCGCCGCAGAAGTGATCCACTGGCTTTCGCCACTCGCCATCGCGGTGCGGCCATCCAGTGAGGAACCCAGCTTGAGCTGGATCCACGGAAATCCGGTACGCATGCGTTTCAGGAAGCCACGATTGAGCGCTTCAGCCTCATTCATCATCAAACCGTGGCTCACCTCAATGCCTGCCTGTTGCAAACGGTAAAGGCCACGACCCGCCACCTGCGGATTAGGATCCTGCATCGCTGCCACCACGCGGCTGACACCGGCGGCTATCAATGCATCACAACAAGGCGGCGTGCGGCCATGATGGCTACAGGGTTCGAGAGTGACGTAGGCGATAGCGCCCCGGGCTTTGTCACCGGCCATCCGCAGCGCATGAACTTCCGCATGGGGTTCTCCGGCACGCTGATGCCAGCCTTCACCGACAATCTCGCCATCTCGCACAATCACACAGCCGACATTAGGGTTCGGCGTGGTAGTAAAACGGCCGCGACGCGCCAGTTCCAGCGCGCGCGCCATATAGCGTTCGTCGGTCATGGATTAATCCTGTAAGCGGGCGATCTCTTCGCCAAAATCACGAATATCTTCAAAACTGCGGTAAACAGACGCGAAACGGATGTAAGCCACTTTATCGAGCTTCTTCAGTTCATCCATCACCAGATTGCCAATCAGTTTACTGGGAATTTCTCGCTCGCCGGTGGCGCGCAGCTGCGTTTTAATATGATTAACCGCGCTCTCCACGGCATCAGCGCTGACAGGACGCTTCTCCAGCGCCTTCATCATGCCGCTGCTGAGCTTATCTTCGTTAAAGGGTTCACGCACATCGTTGCTTTTTACCACGCGCGGCATCACCAGCTCAGCCACTTCAAAGGTGGTAAAACGCTCATGACACACCAGACACTGGCGGCGGCGACGTACTGAGGAGCCTTCACTGACCAGACGCGAATCGATCACTTTGGTGTCCACAGCGGAGCAGAATGGGCAATGCATGACGTTTCCTGTCGCGAGAATTTGGGCCATCTAGTGTAGCGCCGATCTCGATTTCAACAAAATGCGTTGACATGAAAAGGACGGTAATGGTTAAAACAGCGTGATAAATCACGCTGCTACGCTACCGTGCACGGGTTGTCGCGGCGCGATTTATCGCGCAACATGAGGTTTTCCCAACAATGGAAAGGACATTGCATGACGATCAGGATGTTATGGGCGCCGGCAGCGCTTTCTTTGCTGGTTTTGAGTGGTTGCAGTTCAACCCCGGCTTCACCGCAGGTCAAACAACTGCATCGGGAAGTCAGCCAGCTGAATCAGCAAATGCGTCAGTTGACGAATCAGGCCAGCACGCTGGAAATTCAGGGTCAGTTGAATAGCCAATCCAGCCAGGGTGCATGGTTGCTGCCTCAGGCCAACACGCCGGTGGAGCTGCAAACCCAACTGGGCAAATTACGCCTGTCGCTGACGCGCGTGGTCGCGGAAGCTGGCGGCAGCCACACCACGCTGAATATCCGCTCAACGGACGGCAAACCGGTTCCGGCGCTCAATGCCATTGTGGTCTGGGGTGAGCTTGATCCCGCCACTGGCAAACCGCTTAATGCCGAAAGCCTCAACCAGAACGTCAGCGTCCCTGCCAGCCTGACACCACAAAATTCAGTGACCATACCGCTGAGCTTAAGTGGCCTGACACCCGAACAACTCGGCTATGTCCGTGTTCATGATGTGACCAGCGCGACGCAACCCTGAACACCTGTGAATTTGCAGTGATGCGTAGCTACCGTTTTGAGCGTTAATCCCTGGTGCGAATAAATTCGCACCCTACGCCAGTAGGGGCGCCATTCATGCCGACCAGGCCAATAACCGCACGTTTTCGTAGCGGCGCGATTTATCGCGCTGTTTTTCTGTGCCGCGTTTAAAAGAGCGCGATAAATCGCGCCGCTACTAAGAGACAGAACATCTTTCTCATTCTTTATTTCTGTTAAGCCTGCGTTCAATAAGTCTGATAGTAATGGGATATCCAACTATCGTCGTTAATGTGCAAATGATTAACAGAGCAATACCGACAAATCCCTCGACATCATTTTCACCAAACAGATTTGCTACCTCATTCCAGAAAGCATATTCACTTGCAGTAGCGGGAGATGAAGGACGTAGCAGCAAAAACGAAATAATGAATAGCGTTACGCCAATCGCTATCTTAAACCCCATCGGGACACGTCGGGCTGCCATGCAAAATCACCTCATTAAGTTAATGATCAAAATGGCATATGGATTTGATAAAAAAAACCGCATCCTGATTCAGAATGCGGTTTACTTTTAAACGTTTACTGACACAAATTAAGGCATGATCGAAGGCTGATCAGCGCCCTCTTTCTCTACTTTCTGCACCAGCATATGTTCACGCTTCATGCCCAGTTTCAGCGCCAGCGCTGAAGAGACATAGATTGATGAGACGGTACCAATGGTCACACCAATCAGCATGGTCAGCGAGAAGCCTTTCAGCAGCGGGCCACCGAAGATGAACAGAATCAGGATCATCGCCAGCGTGGTCAGCGAGGTGATCAGGGTACGGCTCAGCGTCTGAGTCAGCGACACGTTGGTGATGTCGTAAGAAGAACCGCGACGAATTTTGCGGAAGTTCTCACGAATACGGTCGGAAACCACGATTTTATCGTTGAGCGAGTAACCAATCACCGACATCAGTGACGCGACGATAGTCAGGTCGATCTCGATGTGCACCAGCGACAAAATGCCGCAGGTGATGATCACGTCGTGCGCCAGCGCCAGCACGGTGCCCAGTGCCAGACGCCACTCAAAGCGGAAACCGATATAGATCAGAATCGCAATCAGTGCCGACAGCAGTGCCATCGCCCCGGCCTGCGCCAGATCGCTGCCCACACTCGGGCCGACGAACTCGATACGCTTCACGGTGGCATTCTGCTGTGCGGTTTCGTTAATCACCGTCACCACTTTGTTACCCAGTTCCTGGCCCATCTGACCCTGAACCGGCGCCATGCGCACCATCACGTCACGGCTGCTGCCAAAGTTCTGTACCAGTGGTTCCTGGAAGCCTGCTTTCACCAGCGCAACGCGCAGGGTATCCAGCTCGGCTGGTTTTTCCAGGTTGATCTCAATCACCGTCCCGCCGGTAAAGTCGAGGCCCCAGTTGAAGCCTCGCACGCTGACGATGGCGATAGACGCCAGAATCAGCAAACCAGAGATGATGAAAGCCAGCGTATCCCAGCGCATAAAGTCAACGACCTTACGCCCATGGTTCAGCTGTTCAATACTGTATTCCTGTGCCACAACGCACTCCTTAGATAGACAGCTTGTTGATGCGTTTGCCGCCGTACACCAGGTTAACGATGGCACGGGTGCCGACGATAGCGGTAAACATGGAGGTCGCGATACCGATAGCAGTAGTGATCGCAAAACCTTTGATTGAACCGGTACCGACCGCATAAAGAATGATGACTTTAATCAGCGTCGTCACATTCGCATCGACGATACTGGAGAAGGCACCTTTGTACCCCTCATGAATCGCCTGCTGTACGGAACGCCCGTTACGCAACTCTTCTTTAATACGTTCGTTAATCAGTACGTTCGCATCCACCGCTACCGCCAGCGTCAGCACGATACCAGCAATACCCGGCATGGTGAGCGTGGCCCCCGGCAGCAGTGACATGATGCCGACAATCAGCACCAGGTTACACAGCAGAGCACTGGTGGCGATCAGACCGAATTTCTTATAGAACACCACCATAAAGATGATGGACGCGATCAGACCCCACAGGCAGGCTTCGAGACCTTGTGTGATGTTCTGCTGACCCATAGTTGGGCCGATAGTTCGCTCTTCCACAATCTGAATCGGCGCAATCAGCGCACCGGCACGCAGCAGCAGCGACAGCTGACGTGCTTCGTTCGGGTTGCTGATCCCCGTGATACGGAAACTGTTACCGAGGCGCGACTGGATGTTCGCCACGTTAATCACTTCTTCCTGTTTCACCAGAATCGCACGACCGTTGGCGTCTTTCTTGCCACTGTCCTTGTACTCCACAAACAGGGTCGCCATCGGTTTACCGATGTTGTCCTTGGTGAAGTTAGACATGATGTTACCGCCCGCGCCATCCAGTGAAATATTCACCTGCGGCTGGTTGTACTCATCCATGCTGGACGTGGAATCCGTGATGTGGTCACCGGTCAGAATCACGCGTTTGTACAGCACAACAGGCTGACCATCACGCGTCATTTTTACTTCTGAGTCACCCGGAATACGACCACTGGCCGCAGCGCTCGGGTCAACGGTGGTGTTAACCAGACGGAATTCGAGGGTTGCAGTTGCACCCAGAATCTCTTTCGCACGTGCGGTGTCCTGTATACCCGGTAACTCAACCACGATGCGGTCAGAACCCTGACGCTGCACCAGCGGTTCGGCGACGCCGAGTTGGTTAACACGGTTACGCAGGATATTGATGTTCTGCTGAACAGCATATTCACGCGCTTCGCTCAGGCGAGCATCGGTCATCACCGCACGCAGGGTATCGCTACCCTGGCTTGAGATCACCAGATCACGGTGACGCGACGACAGATAGCTGATGGCCGCATCGCGGCTGGTGCCGTCACGGAAACGAATTTCCACGCCATAGTTAGCGATTTTATTCACGTTAACGTAAGGGATGCCTTTATCACGCAGGTCACTGCGCAGGCCGTCGGCGTTCTGCTCCTGCAGTTTGCCCAGTGCGGTATCCATATCCACTTCCATCAGGAAGTGTACGCCGCCGCGCAGATCAAGACCGAGTTTCATCGGTTCTGCGGACAGCATGCTCAGCCAGCGCGGAGTCGCCGGGGCCAGGTTGAGCGCAACAACGTAGTTCTCGCCAAGCACATTGGTAATCGCTTCACGGGCGCGCAGCTGCACATCCGTATTAGCAAAGCGCGCAAGAATCGCGCCATTTTCCAGAACGAGGGATTTGCTCTGAATATTATCTTTTTGTAATGCAGTCTGGATCTGATCCAACGTTTGCTCACTGGCGGCGCTACCGCGCGCACCAGTGATTTGAACGGCCGGATCCTCACCATAAAGGTTGGGAAGCGCATAGAGCAGGCCGACGAGAATGACGACGACCAGCATGATGTACTTCCACAAAGGATAACGGTTTAACACGGCAGTTTCCTTCGGGAAGAAAAAATTACAGCGCCTTCATGGTGCCTTTCGGCAGAACGGCAGCCACGAAATCACGTTTAATCACTACTTCAGTGGTGTCGTTCAGGGCGATAGAGATGTAGCCAGTTTCTGCCACTTTGGTCACGCGACCCACTAAACCACCGCTGGTCAGCACTTCATCCCCTTTGGAGATGGAATCCATCAATTTCTTGTGATCTTTAGAACGCTTCTGCTGCGGACGCAGAATCATGAAGTAAAAGATCAGACCAAAGACCACCAGCATGATCACCAGAGAATAAGGACTTCCCTGAGACGGTGCGCCTGCTGCAGCCACAGCGTCAGAAATGAAAAAGCTCATTAAATTTCCCTCATTGATGAATTATCAGACGTTTAACGGTGGAACCGCTTTGCCCGTCCGTTGATAGAACTCGCTAACAAAGTGCTCTAATTTACCCTCTTCGATAGCCTTGCGTAAACCCGCCATCAGACGCTGGTAATAGCGCAGATTGTGGATGGTGTTCAGACGTGCGCCCAGTATTTCGTTACAGCGATCGAGATGATGCAAGTATGCACGGCTGTAATTGCGACAGGTGTAACAATCACACTCGGCATCAAGTGGCGAGGTATCATCTTTATGCTTAGCATTACGGATTTTCACCACGCCATCGGTGACGAACAGGTGACCGTTACGCGCGTTACGCGTCGGCATAACGCAGTCAAACATATCGATACCGCGACGAACGCCTTCCACCAGATCTTCCGGCTTGCCAACGCCCATCAAATAACGCGGTTTGTCGTGCGGAATTTGCGGACAGACGTGTTCCAGGATGCGGTGCATGTCTTCTTTTGGTTCACCCACCGCCAGGCCGCCCACAGCGTACCCATCAAAGCCAATCTCTACCAGACCTTTGACGGAGACATCACGTAAATCTTCGTAAACACTGCCCTGAATAATGCCAAACAGCGCATTTTTGTTGCCAAGTGAGTCAAAGCGGTCACGGCTGCGTTTTGCCCAGCGCAGCGACATCTCCATTGAGCGTTTCGCGTAGTCCCAATCCGCCGGGTATGGCGTACATTCATCAAAGATCATGACGATATCGGAACCGAGGTCGAACTGAATCTCCATCGACTTTTCAGGATCGAGGAAAATCGGATCGCCATTGATCGGGTTACGGAAATGCACACCGGCTTCGGTGATCTTACGGATATCCCCCAGGCTGAACACCTGGAAACCGCCCGAATCGGTAAGGATAGGGCCTTTCCACTGCATGAAATCATGGAGATCGCCATGCAGCTTCATGATTTCCTGCCCTGGGCGCAGCCAGAGGTGGAAGGTGTTACCGAGGATGATCTGTGCACCCGTATCCTGAACTTCTTCCGGCGTCATGCCTTTTACCGTGCCATAGGTACCCACTGGCATAAATGCCGGGGTTTCCACCACACCACGATCAAAAACCAGACGGCCACGGCGTGCGCGCCCGTCAGTAGTATCTAACTCAAATTTCACAATTACCTCATCAGAGAAACAGTCTGATTTTTAAACCCCGACGTTTTCGTCAGGTGCATTCATATTACGGGTGATGAACATGGCATCCCCGTAGCTAAAGAAACGGTACTGCTCCGCGACCGCCGCATGATAGGCCGCCATGGTGTGCTGATAACCGGCAAACGCCGACACCAGCATAATCAGGGTGGATTCCGGCAGATGGAAATTGGTGATGAGGGCATCGATCACCTGGTACTGATAACCGGGATAGATAAAGATCTGGGTATCATCAAAGAACGGCGCAATCAGCGCGTCTTTGCTTGCCTGCGCCGCGCTTTCCAGCGACCGCACCGAGGTGGTGCCGACAGCCACCACTTTATTCCCTCGAGCTTTACAGGCCAGCACCGCATCCACCACGTCCTGCGGCACTTCGGCGTATTCCGCGTGCATGGTGTGATCTTCGATGGTTTCCACCCGCACCGGCTGGAAGGTGCCCGCCCCTACGTGCAACGTGACAAAGGCCATTTCAACGCCTTTGGCTTTCAGCGCCTCAAGTAGAGGCTCGTCAAAGTGCAGACCCGCCGTCGGCGCGGCCACCGCACCCGGACGCGCACTGTACACTGTCTGGTACAACTCACGATCGGCATCTTCATCCGGACGATCAATATAAGGCGGCAGCGGCATATGGCCGACGCTATTCAGGATATCCAGCACCGCACGGTCGTCTTCAAATACGATTTCGAACAACGCATCATGCCGCGCCACCATGGTGGCTTTGACGCTTTCATCATCGCCCAGCAATAATTCGGTACCCGGTTTCGGCGCTTTTGAAGCACGCACATGCGCCAGCACGCGCTTGTCATCGAGCATGCGCTCCACCAGCATTTCAATTTTGCCACCGCTGGCCTTACGACCAAAAACGCGCGCGGGAATGACACGGGTGTTGTTAAACACCAACAGATCGCCCGGATTGAGTTTATCCAGTACATCGGTAAACACACCGTGGCTGAGCGCACCGCTCGGGCCATCCAGCGACAACAGACGGCAACCGCTACGCTGCGCCTGGGGATAATGGGCGATCAAAGATTCCGGCAACTCAAAGGCAAAATCGGCTACACGCATACTTCACTTCTTCAGGACTAAAAACAGGCGGCATAGTTTAGCGGAAAAGCGACTAATTCTGAACAACTGGCTGCGTCTCGTTGATTCTGGCTATAATGCGCCATGAACTTTCTTGCTCACCTTCATCTGGCCCATCTGGCCCATAGCTCACTGCTCGGTAACTTAATGGCCGACTTTGTGCGCGGTAACCCGCATGAGAATTGGCCGGCCCCGGTTGCCGATGGCATCATGCTGCACCGCCGTCTCGACGTCATGACGGATAATCTGCCGGAAGTGCGCGAAGCCCGTCAGTGGTTCCGTGCCGAAACCCGACGGGTCGCGCCAATTACGCTGGACGTTATCTGGGACCATTTCCTGGCTCGTCACTGGGATCAAATACATCCGCATCAATCGCTGGTGGCCTTTACGGCCGATGCCGAACGGGACATTGTTCCGCAACTCAGTGGCACACCGGAAGGGTTTATCGAGCTGAATGAGGTGATGTGGCGCGATCGCTGGTTTGAACATTATGCTGAACCCACGCGTCTGGCGCGGGTGCTGAATGGCATGGCTCTGCGCCGCCCGCGCCTTGCGGCACTACGCGACTCGTATCAGGATTTCCTTGAGCACTATGCCGGGCTGGAGCAACAGTTCTTTCAATTTTATCCGCGTCTGATGGCGCTGGCACACGCGCAACAACTGTAACGCATTCAGAATCAACCTCCCCTCTTGCCAGCCGCTTTTATCTGCGGCTTAATGAAGTCTTTCTTAACTTTCGTTATCTGGATCACACAGCCCATTCGCCTGTCCGGGCGATTTAAGCCATTTCGCCTGTCGCCATGCCCGAAATAATTCGGATTGCAGGAAGGCAGCAAGTACGGGAATCCCCGGGAGCTGACTGAAGTCAGTGACCGGGGTGAGGGTACGCCGCTAACGCACCTGCAATTTGAAGTATGAAGGGGATAAATCATTAAGAGGGAAAGATGTCATCAGCATCACTTACTGAACTTGACGCGCGTTATCACTACGCCTGTGATGTCGCCAAAGCTGCCGCCAGCCGCGCGCTTTCCTGGTATCAGCAGCGCCACCAACTGGTGATTGAACATAAGAAGGATCTTCAGGATGTGGTCAGTGAAGCCGATCGCAATGTGGAACAACTGATTAAATCCCTGATTGCCGAACGTTTTCCCGAAGATGCGGTGCTGGGTGAAGAGAGCGGCGGTGAGACCGAAGGCGCACGCTTTATCTGGGTGGTGGATCCGATTGATGGCACCAGCTGCTTTCTTAATGGCCTGCATAACTGGTGCGTGTCGCTGGCCATCGTCTGTGAAGATGAAGCGGTGATTGGCGTAGTGTGCGATCCCAATCATCACGAATTGTTTCATGCCTGCCGCGGCAAAGGAGCCTGGGTCAATGACAAACGTATCCAGGCACATAGCGCCCAACAGCTGGATCAGGGCGTGCTGGGCATCAGCAGCTCCAACAGCCAGCCGCCAGAGCCGCTCACCACCTTTATCACCGCCCTGCTACAACAGGGTGGCATGTTTATCCGTACCGGCTCGGGTGCGCTGATGAGCGCCTGGGCCGCTGCCGGACGTCTGATCGGCTATTTCGAAGCCCACATGCACCCGTGGGATGGTTTGCCAGGCGTCGTCCTGATGCGTGAAGCAGGCGGCGTTACCAATGATTATCTTCAGAACGACGGGCTGAAGAACGGCAATCCGGTGCTGCTCACCAATGCGACGCTCTATCCACAGCTGAAAGCGATGCTGCCAGCCTCCTCTGCCCGCTTATAAAAGGATTCTCAGATGTCCATGCGATCATCTCTGCTGCTGGTCTGTGCGCTGTGGCTGTTGATCGGTAGCAGTCAGGCTGCCGATCATTATCAGCTGGAAAAAGTGGTGGAACTCAGCCGTCACGGCGTGCGCCCTCCCACTCCCGGCAATCGCAAAGAGATCGAAGCAGCGACCGGTCGCCCCTGGACAAACTGGGTCACTGCCGACGGTGAACTGACCGGCCACGGTTATGCTGCGGTGGTGAACAAAGGTCGCTGGGAAGGCGAGCATTATCGGCAGCTCGGTTTGCTGCCCCTGGGTTGTCCAACTGGCGACGATATTTACGTGCGTGCCAGCCCCATGCAACGCACTCGCGCCACCGCACAGGCGCTGGTTGATGGTGCATTTCCTGGCTGTGGGGTCGCGATTCATCATGTTGATGGCGATAGCGACCCGCTGTTCCAGGCGGAAAATTTGCCCTTTGCAGACCTCGATCCCTCGAGGGAACATGCTGCTATGGTGGCCAAAGCCGGTGATCTGGCTGCGTTGCAACAACAGCTTCAGCCCGCCGTGCAGCAACTTAAACAGGCGGTTTGCGCCCCCGGAAACGACTGCGCCTCATTTGATCGCCCGTGGCAGCTCAAACAAACCAAAAAAGGGCACACTTACGTACAAGGCCTGAGCGTGCTGGCCAGCATGGTGGAAACCCTGCGACTGGGCTGGAGTGAAAACCTGCCGCTCAGCCAGCTGGCATGGGGCAATATCACCACCTCCCAACAGATCACTGCGCTGTTACCAATTTTGACCGCCAGCTATGATCTCAGCAACGATGTCCCTTATCTGGCGCAACGTCGTGGCTCGATTTTGCTGGATGCCATTATCAAAGGGCTGGAACAGGGTGTCAGCCCGGCACAGCACGCCTCACCGGCTACCCGCTGGCTGCTGCTGGTGGCGCATGATACGAATATCGCCCGCGTGCGCACCCTGATGAACTTCAGCTGGCAACTGCCGGGCTACTCCCGTGGCAATGTCCCACCCGGCAGTAGCCTGGTGTTCGAACGCTGGCGCGACACACAAACCGGCCAGCGTTTTTTGCGTATCTACTTCCAGGCGCAAAGTCTGGATGATCTGCGGCATCTAACCCCGGTGGATGATCGCCATCCGTTGTTACGCGAGGAGTGGCATGAGAAAAACTGTCGGATTACCGATGTCGGTACCTTGTGTCCTTATCAATCGACGTTGAATACCTTCAGCCAGGCGCTGGATAAGCAGGCGATAATCCCCGTCAATTACCCACAATAACGCGCCGCTGCGGTTAATTTATATTGACCCGGCTTATCAGCCATAAATCACAATCATTAAGATTGTGTGAGTAATTCGCCAGAGCCATCTGAGAATTATCTATATTTTCCGTCAGAGGTACGCAATCCGTTTACCTCGCGTTAACCTTTAAACGTCAATCATCCCTTGATTCATTATTTTTTTACCCTTGTTTTTCGGCGACAGGATGCGCCGATTTATTTTTTTCGCCATGGGCGTCAGGATATTAAAGAGCAACGGGTGACATTATGACCAAATCGGGTAGTTTCGGTTATCGCGCAGATATTGACGGCCTGCGCGCCGTCGCAATTTTATCAGTGGTGTTGTTCCATTCAGGTGTGACCTTTCTACCCGGTGGCTTTATTGGCGTAGATATTTTCTTTGTTATTTCAGGCTTTTTAATCGGTGGGATCATCAGCCGGGAAATAACCGAAGCGCGTTTCTCTTTTTATCAATTCTACTTACGACGTATCCGACGTATTGCTCCGGCATTGTTTTTTATGATGGCGATACTGCTGTTACTCGGTTACCTCTTGCTATCCCCCCTTGAATTCAGCCAGTTAGCAAAATATAGCGTAGCGGTGTTTATTTCCGTGCCCAATATGCTGCTGATGAAAAGTGGTGACTACTTCAGTACCGATTCCGATTTAAATCCGCTGCTGATGACCTGGTCACTCGGCATTGAAGAACAATTTTACGTGGTACTGCCCTTTATATTGCTGCTGACCGCACGCTTCAGACGCTCCATGCCAGCGGTTATTCTGCTGATCAGCATCACCTCATTAATCGCCTGCCTGTGGATGACCCCGGTTAACAGCACCCGCGCATTCTACCTGCTGCCGACCCGCGCCTGGGAGCTGGGTGCCGGGGTGCTGCTGGCGCTGTGGCAACCGCAGCCCATGCAGGGACGCGCCGCCAGCTGGTTTAATCTGCTCGGCTGGCTGCTGATTGTGGCCTCCGCCATGCTGCTGGCCAACAACAGCGACTTCCCCGGCTGGCTTGCCATGATTCCGGTGGCGGCAGGTTGCCTGATGATCGGCGCGCGCGGTCGCCTGAACCAGCTGCTGCTGGAAAACCGTGTCATGCGCTTTATCGGCACCGTCTCCTACTCCTGGTATTTATGGCACTGGCCGTTGCTCAGCCTGGCACGCATTTGCAGCGATCATCCGTTAACGGTTTGGCAGGGCCTGACCATCAGCGCCCTGGCGTTACTGATTGCCTGGATCTCCTGGCGCTTTGTCGAGCAACCTTTCCGCCATCCGCAACGTGGCACCCGCCTGGTGATCCCGGTTTACTGCGCCTCCTCACTGCTGGCCGCCGGTGCGATGGTGGTACTGTGGCAAACTGGCGGCCTGAAGTATCGCGTCAGCGAACAGGTGGTCAACGGTGAGTCGTGGAAAATTTCAGCGCAACGCAACCCGTGCCTGCTGGACTACGGTGCCAATTTCCCGTCATTGAATGCGCAATGCCATCCGGATACCGATCAACCAGGTATTGCCTTAATCGGCGATAGCCATGCTGCCGCGCTACGCACCTCGGTCGCAGGCTATGCGCTGCGCCAGCACAAGCCGCTGTTTCAGCTAACGAAAGCCTCCTGTCCGTTTTTCATTGATGTGACGCGGGTGGTGGTTCAGGAACCCGCCCATGCCCAGCAGTGTGTCGATTTTAATCGCGAGGTACTGAAAATGGTGCTGAGCGACAAGATTGATGAAGTGGTGATCAGTGCCTACTGGGCATCCGGCATGAGCATTCTGCCCGGTTCAGGTTTCCGTGAGCTGGCGCATCCGGAAAAAAGCAATCTGGAGGCGTTAAAATTCGGTATGGATAAGGTGGTGACGGCCCTGCAACAGGCCGGGAAGAAAGTCACCATCATTGAGGATGCCCCGTCGCTGGATATCGATCCCCTGCGCTACAGCAACAACCGTAATATTCCGATTCGCCGCGAACTGAGTGACTGGCTCGGTCGCTGGGATACCCCGCCATTGAACACAGCGCGCACCAAACTGTTCCAGTACCCGGAAGCGGCGGTGGATACATTGCTGCAAAGCTATGCACAGCGTGGCGTGCGGGTACTGTCTTTGCGTGAGAATCTTTGTAATGACAATGGTTGCCTGTTTGCCAATGGCGGACTGCCCTTGTATTACGACAACAACCATCTCAGCCCCTATGGCGGCGAGATTGCGTTAGGTAAGAACTGGTGAGATACCACAACAATACGTAGCGGCGCGATTTATCGCGCAATGCCGGGGCGGAGAGAAACCGTCACTGGACAAAACAAAAACAACGCGATAAATCGCGCCGCTACCCCCTCAATAAATTGGGCGGCACAGGCCGCCCAATTTATTATTTATTTCGCTTCGCCAATGGCCACGCCAGCATCAGCAGCACTATCCAGGCAAAACCGACATACAGCGACACGCGCGTGTCCGGGAAGTAACCAATCAGGCCGATGATAAAGGCCAGGAACACCACCCCAAACCATGCCGTGGCACTGCCACCGGGTAAGGCAAACTTCAGCTTACCCGCTTCCTGTGGGCCAATCTTGCGGCGGAAGGCAATCTGCGACAGCAGAATCATGATCCACACCCAAACGGTGGCAAAGGTCGCCAGTGAGGCGATCACCAGAAATACCTTTTCCGGCATCAGATAGTTGAGATACACCGCCACCAGCATGGCAAGCATCATCACCAGCACCGTCACCCACGGAATGCCGCGCTCCGATACCTTCATAAACATCTTCGGTGCATGGCCCTGCTGCGCCATACCGTGCAACATACGCCCGACACCAAATACGTCACTGTTGATCGCAGACAGCGAGGCCGTCAGCACCACGAAGTTGAGGATTGACGCCGCTGCGGCAATGCCGAGATGCTGGAAGGTCAGCACAAAAGGGCTGCCCGACGTACCGACCTGATTCCACGGGTAGATCGACATAATCACAAACAACGTACCCACGTAGAACACCAGAATACGCCACGGCACCGAATTGATGGCACGCGGAATCGACTTCTCCGGATCCTTCGCTTCACCGGCGGTGATACCGATGATTTCGATACCGCCATAGGCAAACATCACCATCTGCAAGGACAGCAACATGCCCACTACGCCATGGGCAAAGAAGCCGCCGTTGGTCCACAGATTATGGATACCGGTTGGCTGACCACCATTGCCGATGCCCCAGAAAATCATGCCGAAACCGGCGATAATCATCACGATGATGGTGGCGACTTTGAAGAAGGAGAACCAGAACTCCACCTCACCAAACACCTTCACGCTCATCAGATTGATCGCGCCGATAATCAGCACCACACTCAGCACCCAAATCCAGTGCGGAACCTCGGGGAACCAGACCCCCATGTAGATACCAAAAGCTGTCACGTCGGCGATCGCCACGATCAGAATCTCGAAGCAATAAGTCCAGCCGGTGATGTAACCGGCCAGCGGGCCAAGATAATCCTGCGCATAGCGTGAAAATGAACTGGCCTGCGGATTGTTAACCGACATCTCACCCAGCGCACGCATGATGACATAGGCCACCGCGCCGCCAATGATGTACGCCAGCAACACGCTGGGACCGGCCATCTGGATAGCGTCCGCCGAGCCATAAAACAGCCCGGTGCCAATCGCTGACCCCAGCGCCATAAAACGGATATGGCGCGTGCTCAGTCCGCGTTTGAGCTTATTGGTTTCTTGCATAACAACAGTACCTTGCAAATGAAAAAACCACGGGCAGGCCCGTGGTCGAAATTAACAGCAATGTCGCTTACTGGTGAACGGCGACTTGTTCGCGTCCTTTTACGCGATCCACCACCGCCGCAATCAGCAGCATCACCAGCGACGGCGGCAACCAGGAAAGTCCCTGATCGGCCAGCGGCAGGTGCTGACTGAATAACGGCAGCGCGTCTTTAAAACTGGTGGTTTTGATGGCATCAACAATCCCGAACAGCAGGCTGACCAGCATCGCCGGAGCGATAATGCGGCTGCTTTTGTTCCACCAGCTCAGGGTGAAGCTCAGCACCACCAGTACGATGCACGGCGGATAAATCGCCGTCAGCACCGGAATCGAAATCTGAATCAGATGGCTCAGGCCGAGGTTCGACACCACCATAGAGAACAGACCGAGGATAAAGACCAGGGCTTTATACGATAACGGCAGGTATTGCGCAAAAAATTCTGCACAGGCGCAGGTCAGGCCGACAGCCGTCACCATACAGGCCACGAAGATCAGCGCAGCCAGGAAGAAGCTGCCCATACCGCCGAAGGTCTGCTGGACATATGCATGCAGAATCGCCGCGCCGTTGGCGTTTTGATCCACAATCGCGCCGCTGTCTGAGCCCAGTTTGAACAGGCTGAGGTAAACCAGCGTCAGACCGACACCGGCAATGATCCCCGCCAGCATGGTGTAACGGGTCAGCAGGCGGGCATCTTCCACACCGCGTGAACGCGCTGCGTTAACGATAACGATACCAAACACCAGTGCGCCCAGCGTATCCATGGTCAGATAGCCGTTAACAAAACCGCTGGAGAAGGCAGCACGCTGGTAATCCGCCGTCGCCGGAGAAAGTCCACCGGCAGGCCACAATAATGCCGCAATACCCAGCACCGTCAGCGCAACAATTTTCAGTGGCGCAAGGAAGTGGCCCACGGTATCCAGCAATTTGCCGGGATAGAGGGAGATGACGATGACCAGCGAGAAATAGATCAGGCTGTAGATAAACAGCGGCAGCGCGCCATCACCGGTCAGCGGGGCAATCCCCACTTCAAATGACACGGTTGCGGTACGCGGCGTCGCGAACAGCGGGCCAACAGCCAGATAGCAAACGGTCGCCAGCAGCAGACCCGCGGCTTTACCAATCGGTGAGCTGAGGGCATCGATACCGCCGCCCACGCGCGCCAGGGCGATGACGGTCATCACCGGCAAGCCAACTGCGGTAATCAGAAAACCAATAGCGGCAGTCCAGACGTGTTCGCCAGACTGAATACCAACCATAGGCGGGAAAATGATGTTTCCTGCGCCGACAAACAGGGCAAACGTCATGAAGCCCAGCGCGAGGATATCCTTCGGGGTTAAACGATATGTCATAAACTTCTGTACTGCCTGTAACTGATGTTGCGGTGGAAGTTGGGTTCGTGTTGTCCCCTGACCGCGCCAAAAACAACGGCTTATCAGGCAATGCCAGTGCGTTATGCTCGCCGTATACTCAAAGCGCAGGTGATTTAAACTGCTTTTCTTCTGTTCACAGAGGGATAGATTGACAACGGGCCGTAGTAAAACGTTTATAGCGGAGAAAGGCAATACGGGATCGGAAAACCAGAAGGATATAGCACTAATCAGGTAAAAAGCAGTGAATCAATATAGATAAGGTCGATAACGCATCAGATGATTTGCTGAAACTTTCCACAACGCGGGAGATATTCACGCAAAACCCGCCTTTCAAATGCACAAAAGGCGCGATTTACGCGCCTGTTTGCACAACTTTACAGCATCACCACACCTGATTTGCGATATCGACCACGAGGCGAATTTTTTGCCACTGCTGTTCTTCGCTCAGGCTGTTGCCCTCTTCGGTGGAGGCAAAACCACATTGCGGACTGAGACAAATCTGCTCCAGGCTGACGAATTGCGCCGCTTCCTGCAAACGTGCTTTCACCTGTGCCGGATCTTCAAGCTCACCGGTTTTGGTGGTAATCAGGCCCAGTACCACCTGTTGATGGCCCGGTTTGATGAAGCGCAGCGGCTCAAAGCCACCTGAACGTTCGTTGTCATATTCAAGGAAGAAGGCATCGATATTCACGCCGCCAAACAGGATCTCCGCCACCGGCTCATAGCCACCTTCCGAGATCCAGGTTGAACGGAAATTGCCGCGACACACATGCAGACCCACCGTCAGATCCGCCGGTTTACCTTCCAGCGCCGTATTCAGCACCTGAGCATAGATGCGCGCCAGTTCCTGCGGATCTTCACCACGTTCACGGATCTGCTGTTGCTGATCGGTCGAGCACAGGTAGGCCCAGACGGTGTCATCCAGTTGCAGGTAACGGCAGCCTGCGGCGTAAAACGCCTTGATGGCATCTTTGTAGGTCTGCGCCAGATCGGCGAAATAGTCTTTCAGATCCGGGTAGATGGTCGCATCGATCACTTTACGGCCACCACGGAAGTGCAGCACGCTGGGGCTGGGGATGGTCATTTTCGGTACCGCATCACCGGCAATGCTTTGCAGGAAGCGGAAATGTTCCAGCATCGGGTGATGCGGGTTAAACGCCACTTTACCGGTCACTTTCACGCCACGCGCTTTGGTCTGCACGCCGTTGAACTGAATGCCCTGCTCGGCTTCGTAACGCTCCACGCCCAGCAGGCTATCAAAGAAGTCGAAGTGCCACCATGCACGGCGGAATTCACCATCAGTCACCACTTTCAGGCCATTAGCACGCTGCTGCTCCACGACATGGCGGATGGCATCATCTTCTACCTGACGCAGCTGGGTGGCATCAATCTCACCCTGAGCAAACTGCTCACGCGCCTGCTTGATCGCAGCGGGACGCAGAAAACTGCCGACGGTATCGGCGCGGAACGGGGCGGTAACTCGTTGCATGGGAACTCCTGGCTAAAGCCGTGAACGCATGGTTGCGTCAGGTAATAATTTCGCTCGGTTATTTTTAGCCATCTGGATGGCTATATGGCTAAGGAGAGTGACATGCTGCGCGGAAATGGGCAAACGAAGAAAATTCAGGTGACATGAAGAAAATTCATGATGCGATGTTCGTTCTTCAATTTCCCTCAATGGCCGCCCGCGCCTGGGCCATCTGGCTATCAGAAAGCGGCAGGTAGCCTGCTTCACTGACGCGGCGCTGGCCCTGTGGCGACAACACCTGATGCAGAAACGCAGAGACCAGCGGTGGCAACGGTTTGCCGGGTGCTTTGTTGACGTAGATATAAAGAGGACGTGACCACGGATAGCGTCCGCTGCGGATAGACTCCGCATCGGGCATCACGCTGTCGCCGCTGGCAGTCAACACCGGTAAGGTTTTTACGCCACTCAGATGAAAACCAAAGCTGGCATAGCCGATGCTGTTGGGCGTTGCCGCTACGGCCTGCACCACGGCTGCGGAGCCGGGAAATTCGGAGACATCGGCACGAAAATCGCCTTTGCACAGCACCTGTTGTTTGAAGAAACCCCAGGTACCGGAAGCTGAGTTGCGTCCATAACGCTGGATGCTGCGCTTTTCCCAGCCGGGAAGATTCAGTCCCACATCGCCCCAGCGCTGTGCGGCATGCGGCGCGCCACATAAACGCGTCACTGAAAACAGCGCATCGAGTTGCTGCGGTTCGATGTGCGTCAGCGGGTTGTCCTGATTCACTACCACCACCAGAGCATCCATCGCCACCGGCACTGCCAGCGGCGGGTAGCCGTAGCGTGTGGTAAACAGCTGACGTTCATCTGCCTGCATTGGCCGGCTCATCGGGCCAAGTTGCGCCGCCCCGGCAGCCAGCGCCGTGGGAGCGGTTGATGATCCCGCCGCCTGCACCTGCACATTCACCCCCGGTGACTGGCGGCTGAAATCTTCACCCCACAACGTCATCAGATAACCGATAGTATCGGACCCCACACTACTCAGATTGCCAGCCAGCATAGTTTGTTGTCCCTGTGCCAGGACAGAGAACGACAGCAAAATGAACAGCAGCAATGATTTCATGCGGGATTTCCGTGAGGACAATAGCGTAGCGCTCGTCTGTTAAAGCAACTGAACTGATTTGTAGCGGCGCGATTTATCGCGCTCTTTTGGCAAATGGCACCAAAACAACTGCGCGATAAATCGCGCCGCTACGGAAGGTACTTTAACTTAACGGCATATAAAATTATTGCGCCACATTCTCCCGTATCCCACTGGCGACAATCAACCGTGGCGGCAGGATAAAGCTGAAGCTTGTCTCCTGATGCGGCACGCTGCTGATCTCCAGCCGGGCGTTATGGTGACCAAGCGCATGTTTCACGATCGCCAGCCCCAGCCCGCTCCCCCCGGTGGCGCGTGAACGGGCTTTGTCCACCCGATAAAAGCGTTCGGTGAGACGGGGCAGATGTTCAGCACTGATACCAGGCCCGTTATCGCACACCTTAAACTCTGCGCCCTGCTTATTCCGCAGCCAGCTGATATCAATGCGCGTACCTTCCGGAGTATGGTTCACCGCGTTATACACCAGGTTGGAGATCGCGCTGCGCAGTTGCTCATCATTGCCAAGCACTTTGAGGTGCGGGTCGGTGTGGAAATGAATCTCGTGTCGCCCATGGCTGAGGGTTTCCGCCTCACGCTGCAACAGCAGCAACATGGTCGGCACATCAACGGTTTCTTTCAAATCAATGGCGGGGGCTGCCTCAATACGCGACAGCGTCAGCAGTTGTTTCACCAGGCTATCCATACGCCGGGTTTGCTCCTGCATGGTTTGCAACGCTTTATTGCGTGAACGTTCGTTCATCACCGAATCGTTCATCATTTCAAGGTAGCCCTGCAACACGGTGAGCGGCGTGCGCAGCTCATGGCTGACGTTGGCAAAGAAGCTACGTCGTGCGCCTTCCAGCTGGTGCATTTGCGTAACATCACGCGCCACCATCAGCCACTGGCCTTCGCTGTAAGGCATCACGCGAAACTCCATATGATGCTGATTATTCAGCACCAGGGTCAGGGGTTTGTTGAAATCACGCTGGCGAATATAGCGGGAGAACTCAGGATAGCGCAGCAGGTTGAGGATATTCTGGCCGTTATCCTCCGGCCAGCGCAGACCAAGATGCTGCTGCGCCAGACCGTTACACCAGAAAATGGAGCCCTCTTCCGTGGTCAGCACCACCGCATCCGGCAGCGATTCGGCCCCACTGCGAAAACGTTTGATCAGATTGCCCAACTCGCGGCGACGGCGGCGGTTGCGCAGTTGCATTTGATACAGGCCGTAAAACAACGGTTCCCAGCTGGCACGCCCGCCGGGCGGCGTCATGGATCGATCAACCCACAGCCAGTGCGACAGCCGCATCAGGTTCCAGAAGTGCCATAACAGCACGCCCAGCACCGTCGCCAGCAGCAGCCAGGGAAGATAACCAAACAGCAAACCGAGGATCAGTGCCGGCAGACAAGCCAGCACCAGCTCGGTTAATAATCTCTTCCAGGAGAGTCGTTCCAGCACGGTATAAACTCCGTTTAGTAGCGGGCAGAGAAACGATACCCTGTTCCGCGTACGGTTTGTACCATGCGGTCGTGGCCGGAGACCTCCAGCGCTTTACGTAAACGACGGATATGGACATCGACAGTGCGATCTTCGACATACACATTGGTGCCCCAGACATGGTTCAGCAGCTGTTCGCGGCTGTAAACACGTTCCGGGTGCGTCATAAAGAAATGCAGCAGTTTATATTCGGTCGGCCCCATTTCCAGCGGCGTGGTTTCTGACATCACGCGGTGCGATGAGGGGTCCAGGCTCAGTCCCTGCATCTCAATCACCTCTTCCACCGCCATCGGTGAAATACGGCGCATCACCGCTTTGATACGGGCCATCAGTTCTTTGGGAGAGAACGGTTTGGTGATGTAATCATCCGCGCCCACTTCCAGGCCACGTACACGATCTTCCTCTTCACCACGCGCCGTCAGCATCATTACCGGGATATCCCGTGTCATGGCTTCACGCTTCAGGTGTTTGATAAACTGGATACCACTACCACCGGGTAACATCCAGTCCAGCAAAATCAAATCTGGCCAGGGTTCAATCAGCTTCCCTACTGCGCTGTCATAATCTTCTGCCTCAATCGGCTGGTAATCGTTCTGTTCCAGCACGAAACATAACATTTCACGGATGGGAGCTTCGTCTTCCACAACCAAAATGCGCTTAGCCATTATTACTCCTGCTGATATGACGGCTGTCACTGAGATTTGCGGCGTCATTATGCGTCAGTTTTATGACACTTTTATGAAAAAACCAACGGGTGGCCAGGAGTATAAAAACAGAAATGTGACAGCAGAAACAGGATTTTTGGCGGGTAGCATACGAATATGCTTCTCAGGTAACTATTAAGAAAAAATGATTTTTTCCAGGCCGGGAAGTGTACCTTCCCGGCCCCTCAGCAGGGCGCTACCCCACAGCCGGTTAAACGACGTATTTTATACCTCAGGATCGTCATTCAGATCTATGTGGCGCACTAATTCTTCCATCTCCTCGCAGGACTGCGCTTTTTCCGCCATCTGTTCTTTTAACTCCGAGAACTTATCCGTTTCCAGCAGCTGATCGCGCATGCTGAGAAACTCCCCTTGCGAGATATCACCGGCAAAGAGCGGTGGGACGTCCGCTTGATCCCAGTAATAATTCGTACTCATCAGGAAAGAGATGGCCATGGCTTCATCTTCCGTTGTGACTTTCTGGCAGGCGGAAAGAATGGCGTCGAAAAAATCACGCAGAAAAGCCTTAACATCTTTAGGTCTGAAGGCATCCAGATAAAAGAAATGCGCGTTAGCACTACACATTTCACCTTCCTCAACATGGGGAACGGCTATCGTGGTCATTACCCCATAATTCGGCAGGCAATTTTCAGCGCGATAATTAAAATCGGGGTTCAGCACCATCGCTAAAAAATCTTCCCGTAACGATGTTAAATAGGCCGGAGAGGAGCCAACAGCAGGAGGATGGGCGATAAATACCCAACCGGGTGCGCGGTTGTAAAGCACCACATCATCGGTTTCGGATCTTCCTCTGGTGGTAACAGCCGTAGCGAAAAGATCGGCAGTATCCCCCGCAGGAACGACATCGGCACCGAAAGGCACTAAGGACGATGTTCTTCCTGTCGCCTTACCGTAAATCAGTTTTTCATAGTCTTCAGGCCGCAACGCGACGACCGCGCCTCCCTGAGCTTTTTCGGATGGACTGTTAATTGGCGTTTCTGTCTCATTCTGCCCCGGTACAGAACCCATGCGCAGTGCTGAATTGGTCACGGCGACAATCTGATCCCCTGCCGCTGAAGCAGTGGCGTGATCATCGGGTGCTGAACTCACCGTTGAGGGGAGTGTGGCAGATGAACTGCGGTTAACAGGAAACATATTTATCTCCTAACGTTGTCAGTGAGCTGCTATTTAACCCCTCATATTTTTCCGCGCTGAATAGTTAACTCCTGAGGAATTGATGATTTTTCCGCCGGAGTCGATCGGCTAATACGCATGTCAGTGGCAGTCTCAACCGTATATAATCGCCCCACGCGAAATCTGGCAGGGAGCATCCATGCGCATCATCCATACGGCGGACTGGCATCTGGGCCAGTTCTTTTACAGCAAGAGCCGCGCGGCGGAGCATCAGGCATTTCTCGACTGGCTGCGCCAGCAAATTGAGCAGCATCAGGTGGATGCGCTGATTATCGCCGGAGACCTGTTTGATACCGGCTCGCCGCCGAGCTACGCCCGTGAGATGTTTAACCGCTTTGTGGTGGCGTTACAGACCAGTGGCTGCCAACTGATTGTGCTGGCCGGTAACCACGATTCGGTCGCGACACTCAATGAATCCCGTGAACTGCTCGCCTGCCTGAATACCCAGGTCATCACCAGCGCGACGCCGCAGGGCGAACAACAGATCCTGACGCTGCGACAGCGCGACGGCACCCCAGGGGCACTGCTGTGCGCCATCCCTTATCTGCGCCCACGCGATATTTTGCGCAGCCAGGCCGGACAATCGGGACGGGAAAAACAGCTTTCACTGCTGGAAGCCATCGAGCAGCATTATCAGCACTGCTTTGCCGCCGCAGAGACGCAACGTGCAGCATTGGGTGGCCAGTTGCCGATTATCGCCACCGGCCATCTCACCACCGTGGGGGTGACCAAAAGTGATTCGGTACGCGATATCTATATTGGTACCCTGGATGCCTTCCCGGCCCAGGCCTTTCCCGCCGCGGATTACATCGCCCTCGGCCATATCCATCGTGCCCAACGCATTGCCGACAGCGACCATATTCGCTACAGCGGCTCTCCCATCCCGCTGAGTTTTGATGAGCTGGGGCGCGACAAAAGTGTGTTCCTGCTTGATTTCAGCGTGGGCCTTGATGCCGTGACACCGCTGACCATTCCACTGTTTCAGCCGATGCAGATGCTCAAAGGCTCGCTGGCGGAGATTGAACAGCAGCTGGCTGCCTTTAAAGATTTCGCTGCATCACAACCGGTGTGGCTGGATATTGAAATCACCACCCAGGAACATCTCAGCGATCTGCAACGGCGGATTGAGCAACTGACGGAAGGCTTGCCGGTAGAAGTGCTACTGGTACGTCGCAGCCGCGAGCAGCGTAGCCGCAGCCTGGCAAGACTGGATAATGAAACCCTGAGCGAGTTGCAGGTTGAAGAAGTGTTTGCGCGTCGCCTGGCGCTGGAAGAGGAGCTGGATGCGGAACAGGCTGCCCGGCTCACTCAACTGTTTCGCACCACCCTTGCCGCGCTGGAGAATCCTTCTGCATGAAAATCCTGACGCTGCGTTTTAAAAACCTCAACGCCCTGCGCGGTGAGTGGTTTATTGATTTTCGTCGCGAGCCTTTTGCCAGCAATGGCCTGTTCGCCATCACCGGTGCCACCGGCGCGGGTAAAACCACCCTGCTGGATGCCATTTGTCTGGCGCTTTATCACCAGACACCCCGCCTCGGCGTGTTGTCACAAACCCAGAACGAACTTATCACCCGCGATGCCGCTGAATGTCTGGCCGAGGTGGAGTTTGAAATCAAAGGTGAAGCCTGGCGTGCCTTCTGGAGCCAGAACCGCGCCCGTGGTCAGGCCGATGGCAAATTGCAGGCTCCGCGTGTTGAACTGGCACGCTGCGCTGATAACCAAATCGTTGCCGATAAAGTCGGTGACAAACTCCGGCTGATTGAAACCTTATCCGGCCTCGACTTCGCCCGTTTTACCCGTTCGATGATGCTGTCGCAGGGACAGTTCGCCGCCTTCCTCAATGCTAAACCCGGCGAACGCGCCGAACTGCTGGAGGAGCTGACCGGCACCGAGATTTATGGCCAAATCTCGATGCAGATTTTTGAACGTTACAAAACCGCGCGTACCGATCTTGATACCCTGCGCGCCCGTGCCGGTGGCATGGTGCTGCTGGATGAAGCCCGCCGGGCAGAGCTGACCTTGCAGCTGGAACAGCTCAACACCAGCGAACAGACGCTCAACCAGCAGCTGACCACCACCCAGCAACAGCAGCAGTGGTTAACCCAGTCCCAACAACTGGCTCATGAGCAACAGCAGGCGCAACAGGCATTGCACCATGCCGAGAGTGCATGGCAGCAGGCGGAAGCGGAACGCCAGCAACTGGCACGCGCCGAGCCCGCCGAAAAACTGCGCGATAAGCTGCAACAGCGTGAACAGTTGCGCCAGGAACTGGCTGCGCTGAAACAGCAATCGCAGCAGTTACAGCAAC
The DNA here is from genome assembly GCF_011395035.1 of Pantoea cypripedii. Lineage (NCBI taxonomy): Bacteria > Pseudomonadati > Pseudomonadota > Gammaproteobacteria > Enterobacterales > Erwiniaceae > Pantoea > Pantoea cypripedii. The sequence continues at coordinate 957,912 of NZ_CP024768.1, read as the reverse complement.
AACAACAGCAGGCGCTCGACGCTCAGCAACAGGGTGAAGTGCGTTATCAGGCGGCACAGCAGGCACGAGATCAGGCACAAACCGGCCAACAGCAACTGGAAATCTTGCTGACCGAGCAGGTCATCCCGCTTGATCAGCAGCTTGCTACCCTGCAACAGCAGATCACCGAACAACAACATCAGCTAGCCCAGCAGCAAAACGTGCTGCAACAAAGCACCACCGCACTCAGCCAGCAGCAGCAGGAGAGTGAACGCTTACAACAGCTTTGGGATGAGCAGCAGCAGTGGCGAACCGCACAGGCTGGTGTCGCCGACTGGGGCGAGCATCTGTCGCGCTGGCAGGCCGACATCGCGCGTCTGGATGAGCGCGAGCAGGCGGTTACGCTGCTGGAAAGCCAGTTAAAACAGCAGCAGCAACACCATGATAAACTGCAACAGGTGCACATCACCCGCCAGCAGGCTGCCGGACCGCTGCAGCAGGCAGACGCCGCAGCCAGCCAGGCGTGCCTGCAAGCGGAACAGGCCTTAGCCTCGCTGGAGGCCCAACATCCTCTCCAGCAGGTCCGTGACGCCCTGGCGTTACACCAGGCACAACGCCCTGCGCGCCAGCAGCTCACCCTGCTGGCGGCGCAGTGGCGCTCGCTACAACCGCAACACCAGCAACGTCAGCAAAAATTGTATTCACTGGCCCAGCAGCATCAGGTGGAAGAACAGATGCTTCAGGCGCTGCGCGAGGAGTGGAAGCGCGAGAACCAGGCGCTGCTTGATGTGCAAAAGATTTGCGACCTGGAACGCACCATCGCGCAACTGGCTGATGAGCGCGCCCGGCTGCAACCGGATCAACCTTGCCCATTGTGCGGTTCTTGCCAGCATCCGGCGATTGAACAATATCGCCAGCTGGAACCGGGTGAAAATCAGCAGCGGCTGGCCGCATTACAAATCCGTGTAGCGCAGTTAAAAGAGTCCGGCACCGCCAAAGGTGAGCAACAGCGGCAGTCGCTGCTGCAACAGCAGGCATTGCAGCAGGAGCTTAGCGATCTCGAACAACAAATCACGACGCTTCGCGAGCAATGGCAGAGGCTTACCGGTGAGCTGGCACTCACCTTCACGCTGGAACAACAGGACGACTTTGCTCACTGGCAGCAACAACAGGATCAGCAGGAGAAGCAACAGCAGCAGCAATGGCAGCAACTTGAGGCCGCAACACGCGCATTACAGCAAGCCAAAGACGCGCGGCAACAACATCAGCAGCAATGGCAGGCACATCAACAACAGCAGCAGCTGGCACAGCAGCAGATAACCAGCGCACAGCAAACGCTGAACGACATCAGCCAGCGCAGTGAAAGCGAACGCGCGGCCTGGCAGCAATTGACCCGGCAACTGGAACAACAGCTGGCACCGCACCAGCTCACCCTGCCCCCACGCGAAACACGCGCTAGCTGGCTGGAGACGTTGCAACAGCGCTGGCAAAAATGGCAGGAGAGTGAGCGGTTACTCACTACCCTGCAACCGCAGAGAGCCAAAGCCGAAAGCGAATACCACAACCTGCAACAAAACCATACGCGTGAGCAACAGCGGCTGGACACCCTGCAACAGGGACTGACCGGGCTACAGCAGCAACAGGCAGAACGACAACAGCAACGCCAGCAGTTGTTCGGCGATCGTCAGGTGCAGGCCGAGCGCCAGGCACAGCAGCTACTGATGCAGCAATGCGAGCGGGAACTGGCGCAGCAGTTGCAGGCGTGGCAGCAGGCACAAAGCGCGCTGCATAGCCTGAATGGGCAACGGGCGCAGATCGACCAGCAACAACAAACGTTGGCTGCGCGGGTACAGGATGCCGAAAGCACCTTCCTCAATGCATTACAACAAAGTGATTTCGCCGACGAGGCGGCACTGCGTGCTGCGCTGCTCGACGAACATCAGGCGCTGCAACTGCGTCAGCGTTTGCAGGCGCTGGAGCAACAGCGTCAGCAGCAAATCACCCTGACCCAGCAGCTGGAACAGCGGCTGAACGCGCATCAGCAGCTGCGCCCGGCAGAGCTGAGCGATGACATGGCAGCGGAGATTGATATCAGGCTGGAAAGCCTGCGCATGGCACTGCGCGACAATGCCCGCCATCAGGGCGAGGCACAGCAACAGTTGCAGAGTGACGCCAATCTGCGTCAACAGCAGCATGCCCTGCTGAGCCAAATCAGCGACAACGAAGCAGAACTGCAGCAGTGGAGCCAGCTCAATGAGTTAATTGGCTCAGCCAAAGGTGACAAATTCCGCCGTTTCGCTCAGGGCCTGACGCTCGATCATCTGGTGTGGCTGGCGAATCGTCAGCTCGATCGCCTGCATGGTCGCTATTTGCTGCAACGCCGCGCCAGTGATGAACTGGAGCTGGATGTGGTGGATACCTGGCAGGCCGATGCCACCCGCGATACCCGCACCTTGTCAGGTGGCGAGAGTTTTCTGGTGAGTCTGGCACTGGCGCTGGCCTTGTCCGATCTGGTCAGCCATAAAACGCGCATTGAATCGTTATTTCTCGATGAAGGCTTCGGCACGCTGGATGCCGAGACGCTGGATGCCGCGCTCGATGCGCTGGATGCACTGAACGCCAGCGGTAAAACCATCGGCGTCATCAGCCACGTCGAAGCCATGAAGGAACGCATTCCGGTGCAGATCAAGGTGCGTAAGATGAACGGCCTGGGTTACAGCAAACTGGAATTGCCAGGGGAATAAGCCAAAACAGCGTGATAAATCACGCCGCTACAACAGTATCTGCGTGTGTTGGTAGCGGTGCGATTCATTGCGCGCATTTTCATCAAATTTTTTGAACACTTTCAGCAAATCCCTCAGCTTTTACTCGCCGGCCAACAGGTCTATTCTCTCTCACATCGGGGCAAAACGCCCCACTCACTAAAAATTATCTCTGAGGAATTGACCATGAAATCTATCAAAACTTTCGTTGCAGTTGCGGCCCTGTCACTGGTTTCTTTCGGCAGCTTCGCACAGAGCATCACCGCTTCCGCTTCAACTCTGGATGGCGCAGAAGCCAAAATCGCTGCTCAGGCAGCACAGCAGGGTGCGCAGTACAAAATTACCGAAGCGAACACCAATAACCGTGTTCACATGACCGCAGAACTGTACAAATAACGGATGGTCGTACGGGGAAGTGCCGGAAAAGGTCGCCGCAAGGCGGCCTTTTCCGTCTCGGAGAGTTGCGCAATACATAAGGGAGCGGATACCCCGCTCCCTTTGCTATCACTTAACGCGCTGCCGTCACCGGACGACGCGGTCCCGCCAGCAGGCCGCCATCTTCGTTTTGCGCCAGCAAACGTGCGCTGGTCACACCGGCAATGGTGTGCGCTTTATCGGTGACATTGTTGGCGATCTGTTTCACCGCCGCCGACACCAGGATGCCGATGATGCCACCGCTATTATTGTTGCCATTCTCACCGTCATTGGCGGTGGCGCTGCCCTGCCACAGCTCCTTACCGGTACGCAAATCCACCAGACGCGCCGATGCCGATACCCTGGTGTTGCTGTCCACCACTAAATAACTGGTACCGTAATCGGTAATCGAAATATAAAGTGCGCTGTCAGCATGGAAAATATCGTGCAGACGCTGGGTACTTACCGCCTGAATATCATGACCATTGGTCAGACCGTTCTGCTGGAACGTCTCTTCCACCACCGCCACCGGGAACACGTAATAACCCGCTTCCGCCAGTGGCTGCGTCACCAGTGAAGTGAAGCTGTGCGCGGCATTGACATCCGGCGCTTTGTTTTCCGCTGGCAGCACCAGAATCGAGGCCGGTTTGCTGGCACGAAACGCGCTGTAGTCATAAGGTTTTTTATGCGGTGCACAGCCGGTCAGCAGCAGCGCGGTCAGCACAGCGAAGCCTGCAATCAGTTTGTTCACTGGGTTGCTCCTTTTTTCTTACTCATCAGAAAATCCATATACGGGGCGGATTCCGGGAACTGCTGCTTCTCAGCGGCAAACTGGCTGAACGCTTTATCGGTCTGACCGGTCTGGGCATACAGCAGACCCAGCTGCGCATGCAGGCCCGGCGCTACCGGTTTATTCACCGAACGGGCTTTTTCGATATCCAGATTCAGCGCATCAATCTGCTGCATCGGATCTTTATCCTTCTGGTAGTAGCTATAAATCTGCTGCTGGTAATCACCCCAGTAGTAAATCGGTTCCGGCCCTTTCGGTGCACAGCCCGCCAGCACGCCCGCAACAATCAGCGCGGCACTCAGTTTGATCAATTTCATCAGGAATATCCTTATTTCGCCGGACGCCATGCGCCGCTGGTAATGCCGTCAACCAGATGATCGACTGCTTCGCGGATCGCCAGATCCATCACTTTGCCGTTCAGCGTTGAGTCGTAGCTGGCGGTGCCGCCAAAACCAATCACTTCACGTGCGGAAAGCTGGTATTCGCCCGCGCCCTGTGCGCTGTAAACCACTTCAGAGGTGGTGACGTCGACCACATTGAGGTTGACCTTGGCGTAAGCGACCTGGGTTTTGCCGCGGCCCAGAATGCCCCACAGCTGCTGATCACCCACTTCTTTGCGACCAAACTCGGTGATATCGCCAGTGACGATATAGTTGGCCCCTTTGATGTTTTGCTGGCTGTGCTTAAAGTTCGCTTCCTGCTGCAGCTCTTTCAGGTTGCTGCGTTCCAGCACGTTAAAACGCCCGGTCTGCTGCAGATGGGTGATCAAAATGGTTTTTGACTGATTACCCAGACGATCCACACCATCAGAGAAGATGCCGTTCATATACGACGAACGGTTATCAAACTGACCTACCGCAATCGGGCTACGCACGCCCTGGTACGCCGGCTGGCTGGCGGCCCGCACCTGCGGGGCTTCGATGGCGCGCGAAGACTCAGTGGCACAGCCACTCAGCAGCGCTGCCGATAACAAGGAGAGTGCCGCGAAGGCATATTTTTTTTGCATTTCAGATCCATGAATAAAGAAGAGAAAACCGCACAGGGCGGCAAATTCTGGTTTTTCCGACAGTAAGACGATTGCCATAGCATTCAGAGAGTCGGTCTGTAGACTGTCGGCAGGGCACAATCAGATCTTTAGGGTTAACCACGGCATATTAATGAATTTAATTAATAGAATGGCGGGACTATTGGGCCTGCTAACCATTGGGGTGGCGCTCAGCGCCTGCCAGAATTCCTCATCACAACAACAGGATGAGGCTGCCAATCTGTGCCAGCCAGATAAGTCACCGGGCAGCGTATCCTGCAAATGGGCTGATGAAATGCAGCTGAAGCTGGCACATGATTTCCGCGATGCCAGCCATTATGCCGGTCAGCGTTGCCTGGTAAGGCTGGAGTGGGAGAAAAGCGGGCGCTATGCCGTCACCCAGACCCAGGGCGATGAGCCACTGTGTCTGCGTGCCTGGCAGTTGATTGGTCAGTCGAAAGGATTACCGCCGCCGCCCGATCGTGGGCAGCCAGCGTGGTTTGGCTTTGCGCCGCAGCAGGTTAATTTACCAATCCATCTTGCCGCCATTGACGCGGACTGATGCCAAACCAGCGACGGAACGCGCGTGAAAACGCGCTCACTTCGGAATACCCCAGCAACAGCGCCATTTCGGAAATCGGCAGCTGTTTCTGTTGCAGATAATGGGTGGCCATTTCGCACCGCACCTTGTCCACCAGCGCGGTGAAACTGATACCTTCTTCGCGCAACCGGCGTTGTAACGACCAGCTCGATAGCCCCATCTTGTCGGCTATCTCCTCCAGCACCGGCTCGCCCTGAATCAGTGACAGATTGACCTGCGACCGCGCCTGCTCCACCACGCTCTGCTGGCTGGCGCTGCTGTTGAGGCGGCGGATCGCATCCTGCATCACCATCAGCAGCATTGGATCCTGCTCCGGCATGGTACGTAACAGATCCCGTTTCGGGATCAATAACGAGTTGAAGGGTTGTTCGAACCACACCGGCGCATCAAAGACTTTACAATGTTCATGCCACTGCTCCGGGCGCGGATGCTCGAAGTGAACTTCACGCGGTGCCCAGTTTTTACCGGCCACATGACGGATCAGATTGAGAAACATGCCGAGCGTCAGCTCCGCATCCTGCCGACGTGACAGAATCGCCCCGTGGCGTACCTGATAATCCAGCCGCCAGCAATCGCCTTTATCCACCAGGCGCGTCAGAGTGTCGTGCTGATGCCACGGAAAGGCATTCACCACGTTATGCAGCGCCTGCTCCAGCGTCGGCGAACACAACCCAATGTAACCAATCAGGCCTAATGACTGCGGTTTGAACTGCCTGCCGTAGTGCAAACCGAAGTTATCAAAACCGGAATGTCGTGCCGCTTCTTCCATCACGCGGCAATAGTTCACCAGGCCCAGACTCAGGGTCGGGCTGGCGAGCAACTCTGAATCAATGCCGCTGATGCCAAAGATGCGATCCACATCACCGCCTTTACCGGTAATGAAGTCGCTCAGGCCAGTGGCCGCTGCTGCCAGCACGCCACGGTTACTGGCACTGGCATGCGCTGACAAGGCGTTGAACGCCTCGGGCTGTCTCATCAGTGAATTCATGCTGACCTCACAGGATACGCAGGAGTGAATCGAATTACCGTATCCAGCAATTTTCGTACCAGGCGGGCAACGCAGAAAAAGAGGCGGTTAGGGTGGTTAGCGGACGCGGCGAGCACTGTAACGGCGCAGCCACGCCCGCTGATGGTGCATCAGGCACCGACAGGCAGCTGGCTGTTCTCCAGATAGCGACGACACAGCCGTACTGAATGATCGGCCCAGCGCGGCCCGAGGCTCAGCGCCATTTCGGTTTCCGCATGGGAACCCATCCAGGCGGTCAGCTGAATACGGCGCTGGATCAGCAAGGTAGGCACCAGCGCCATTTCCGCATCAGTGATATGCCCCACCTGCTCGTAACCGCGGATCCAGTTATCCACCCACTCTTCTGCGCGTGGATGATGCTCAACAAAACTGATCGCTGCCGCCAGATCGTGCAGATACCAGCCGAGGCCGCAGTCATCAAAATCGATCACCCGGGTTTCCCCTTTGTGCAGCAGCAGGTTAGTGAGACGCAGATCGGCATGGATTAGACCATAACGATCCTCGCCTTTGCCAAAATCCTGCAACTCCTGCCCTATGCGCGCGATCGCCTGTTGCACGACATGATGATCGGCCGGATTCAGGTTAGGGGCATCCTGCCAGCGTCCCCAGTGGCTGTGATCGCTCACCATGGTGTGATGATCCCAGATGATGCGCTGGAAGCCCTGCGGTTTCTGCCAGCGCTTGCTGTGCTGGTGCAGACGTGCCGTGATGTGGCCGAGCTGCTGGAAGGCTTTGGGATCGACATCGGTGGTCGGCATATCGCCCTCGATCCAGTGAAACAGCACCGCATGGCGTACCTCTCCATCCGCCAGGCGCAGCGACAGCACGGTTTCACCATCACTGGCAGGGATCGCTTCCGGCACCATGATGCCGGTGTCACGCAGCGCGTCCAGCCATAGCAACTCGCTCTGGATATCCGCTTTGCTGTGGTAATCCGGACGATGCAGACGCAACGCATAACGTTTACCGCCTGCCAGCACCAGAAAGGTGGCGTTTTCAGAACGGCACAGCAGCTTCAGCTCGCCCTGTAGCGAGGCGGGATAGCAAGCCAGCGCCCGTTGCGCCAGCACAGTGATTTCAGCATTTGTCAGGGTGTCGGATTGTTTGGCACTCATTCATCAGGCTCCAGGGATGACAACAGTGTTATCAGCATGGGATGACGTCGTCCTGACTGCTTGACCGCAGATGACCCAAAGTTGACCGCAGCGTGCATCTGGCACTTTTCTTGCGTCAGAGTTGACCGTGGAGGACAAAACTCACTGCGCCTGCGTCAAGTTTTCCCGTAACAGGCAGCGGCATTATCCCCTTCACTGTAGCGCAAACGATAAACCGGCGCGGTGAAGTTACCGCACTCAACAAAAACGACGGGGATAAGATTATGACGAGCAAGCTCAAACCCACCCTGGGAACCCTGCATCTTTGGGGTATCGCGGTTGGCCTGGTCATTTCCGGGGAGTATTTCGGCTGGAGTTATGGCTGGGGCGTAGCAGGGACGCTGGGATTTCTCATTACCACGGCGCTGATCGCCACCATGTACACCTGTTTTATTTTCAGCTTCACCGAACTGACCACCGCGATCCCGCATGCCGGTGGTCCGTTTGCCTATAGCCGCCGTGCCTTTGGTGAAACCGGTGGCCTGATTGCCGGCCTGGCAACCCTGATTGAGTTCGTGTTTGCTCCCCCGGCCATCGCCATGGCGATTGGTGCCTATCTCAATGTGCAATACCCGGAACTCAACCCCAAAACCGCTGCGGTCGGGGCTTATGTGGTGTTTATGACGCTGAATATTCTCGGCGTGAAACTGGCAGCGATGTTTGAGCTGGTGGTCACGGTGCTGGCGGTGCTGGAACTGCTGGTGTTTATGGGCGTAGTTTCACCTGGCTTCAGCATTGCCAATTTCGCCGCCAACGGCTGGGCGGGCAGTGAACATTTTGGCATGCCTGCCCTGTCTGGCATTTTTGCGGCCATTCCGTTTGCTATCTGGTTCTTCCTCGCCATTGAAGGGGCCGCGATGGCCGCTGAAGAAGCGAAAGATCCGAAACGCACCATTCCCAAAGCCTACATCACCGGTATTTTGACGCTGGTGGTATTGGCGATTGGCGTGATGCTGCTGGCGGGCGGTGCCGGTGACTGGCGCAAACTGTCGGACATCAACGACCCACTGCCGCAGGCGATGAAGATGATTGTCGGCGAAAACTCCAACTGGATGCATATGCTGGTGTGGATCGGCCTGTTCGGCCTGGTTGCCAGCTTCCACGGCATTATTCTTGGCTATTCACGTCAATTCTTTGCGCTGGCACGTGCCGGATATCTGCCGCAAAGCCTGGCAAAACTGTCACGCTTCCAGACGCCACATCGCGCCATTATTGCCGGAGGCCTGATTGGTATTGCGGCGATTTACAGTGACGGCTGGATTAACCTGCAAGGTATGAGTCTGACGGCAGCCATGATCACCATGGCGGTATTTGGTGCGATTGTGATGTACCTGATGAGCATGCTGAGTCTGTTTAAACTTCGTCGTATCGCACCCGAAATGGAACGCAGCTTCCATGCGCCGGGCTATCCGATTGTGCCAGGTATCGCGCTGGTGTTGTCGCTGGTGTGTTTAGTGGCGATGCTGTGGTTTAACCCGGTGATTGGCGGCCTGTTTGTGGCGATTATGGCAGTGGGTTATGTTTACTTCCTTGCCACGAAAGCGCAACGCGACAACGCCCCACAGGATTCAATGCTGGTGGGTGAATAACCTTAACATTACGTAGCAGCGCGATTTATCGCGCCGCTACGAATTAGGATGTCACCCTTAACGCTGGGCTTCTCCGCCTAACGCTTCTACCAGGTTACTAATCAACGCCGCCAGTTCGCTGGTCATCAGGATAAAATCTGCATCGAAACGCTGAGCAAAATCATCACGATCGATATCGTCATTCTGCTCACGCAGTGTGTCGCTGAATTTCAGACGTTTCACCGATGCGTCATCGGCGATAACAAACTGAATCCGTTCCTGCCAGTCGAGCGCCAGTTTGGTCACCACTTTCCCGGCTTCGATATGGGTCGCAATTTCGTCTGATACCAGATCCTGCTTTTTACAGCGAATCACGCCACCTTCTTCCAGCAACGCTTTCAACTCGGCTTCATCCATCAGGGCAAAACCAGCGGGCAGTTCACCGGAACGCACCCACTCGGTCAGCGTCATTTCAATCGGTTTTTCCAGTGTCAGCGGCACAACCGGCAGCGACCCCAGGCTTTTACGCAGCAGTGCCAGCGTGTCTTCGGCTTTTTTCGCGCTGGCGCAATCAACGATAATCAGGTTGTTAACGGTGTCGATCCACATAAAAGTCTGGCTGAAGCGGCTAAAAGCACGCGGCAGCAAACTATGCAGCACTTCATCTTTCAGCGAATCTTTTTCGGTCTTTTTCAGCTTGCGGCTCTGTTCCGCTTCAAGCTTGTCAATTTTGGCTTCCAGTGCCTGCTTCACCACGGGAGAAGGCAGGATTTTCTGCTCGGTACGTGCACAGATCACAATCTGACCATTAATCACGTGCGTCAGCGCCTCACTGCGGTTACCCATGGGGGAAACCCAACCGGTTTTGGCCATATCCTGGCTACCACAGGGGGAAAAGGTGAAGGCGTCGAGCTGTTTTTCCAGATCGTCTGCGGACAGCGGGATGTCACGATTCAGACGATAAACCATCATATTTTTAAACCACAACATCGGGATTCCTTACCGGGGGTGCGATCGGATGCACAAGTCTACAAGTCAGCGCGCATGATAGCGAAACATCGGATGGGTTTCATTGCCTTTACCGAAACGGCCTTCTACTGTATCTCTCACCAGAACGAATAATGAGGAATAAAACGTGCGTATTGGTATCGATTTAGGCGGCACTAAAATTGAAGTGATTGCGCTGTCAGACCAGGGGCAGGAGCTGTTTCGTCACCGCGTGAATACCCCGCGTGATGACTATGGTGCCACGGTTCAGGCGATCGTCGATCTGGTAAAACTGGCGGAAGAAAAGACCGGACAGCAAGGTACGGTAGGACTGGGCATTCCCGGCACCCTTTCGCCCTATACCCAGCGGGTGAAAAATGCCAACTCCACCTGGCTGAACGGACAACCGTTGGATAAAGATCTGGCACGGGCGCTCAATCGTGACGTGCGTATCGCCAACGACGCAAATTGTCTGGCGGTATCCGAAGCGGTGGATGGTGCCGGTGCCGGACAACCGCTGGTGTTTGCGGTGATTATCGGCACAGGTTCTGGTGCAGGCGTGGCAATAAACGGTGAGTCGCGTATCGGCGGCAATGGTAATGCCGGTGAATGGGGCCATAACCCGCTCCCGTGGATGGATGAGGATGAACTGCGTTATCGCGCGGAAGTGCCGTGTTATTGCGGCTTGCAGGGCTGCATCGAGACCTTTGTCTCTGGTACAGGTTTTGCCATTGATTATCAGCGGCTGAGTGGGCAAGCGCTGAAAGGGGCGGAGATCATTAAGCTGCTTGAGCAACAGGATCCGGTGGCCGAGCTGGCAATGCACCGTTATGAAATGCGTCTGGCGAAATCGCTGGCGCAGGTGGTGAATTTGCTCGATCCGGATGTGATTGTGCTGGGCGGTGGCATGAGTAATAACGATCGGTTGTATCAGACCGTACCGACGCTGATGAAGCAGTGGGTATTTGGTCGGGAGTGCGAAACTCCGGTACTCAAAGCGGTACATGGCGATTCCAGCGGTGTACGTGGTGCCGCATGGCTATGGCCCGTGAAAGAATAAAGGGGAAGCTGTGATGTCGCGGCGCGATTTATCGCGCGGTGTTTTGACGCATCGCGCAGTTTTTTGATATATCGCACATTTATTTCCGATATCGCACACGAAGCAGCGCGATAAATCGCGCCGCTACGAGCCTGTTCAATTCAGTAAGAAAACTGATTCATCTAATATTCAGGTTCATTCTCCACATACACTGGATTTATTTTCCTGCCTGCATTATCAACAATGATGGCCTTTTTCTCGCGTGCAATAGCCAGCATAATTTCATCACGTAGGCTATGGTAATAGTCGTTTAACTCTTCTACCGGAGGGAGGCATAAAACACTATCTTCATCGATGGTTTCCATTACACCATTCAAACCATCAATTTTCTCCCTGAGCTTCTTATAGCGTAAATAATGATACGCCTGGCTCTCTTCAAAAATACGTGCACATTCTTTTATTTCTTTTTTCAGCTCCTCTAAGAAATCATCATCAGAACTTCGGACCGACAACTTTCTATTCCTGTCATTCTCCACCGCTAAATAATCAGAATGATTGAATGGAATAACAAAACCCTCAAGCTTGCTATTCTGAAGTTCCCGCGCAGTCCATGTCTGGATGATGATGGGTGGTTTAGCCTTTTGACAAAGGTGGTGGTTGCTTATCTGCGCTTTTAGCGTAAAGGCAGAAGGATTAGGCCTTCGTCTGTCATTTTCCCTGGTGCGGCTTTCATCAAATTGGTTATAAAAGTTATCTACTTTAACTTGCAAATTCTCTGCTTTCCTGTCCTTTGCCGTTTTTATAATAACAACCGGTTCGAGTGGGACAGGTGGCCTGGACGCGTCTTCACCATCAGAAATAATGTCGCACCCTGAGTCACTGCCGGACAACGAGGATGTCTCTCCGATATCCTTCGGCAATGTACGACGTTCTGAAGCAGGAGATGGGGATGGGGATGCATCCTCGTTATCCCATAAATCAGTTTCTCCTGCTTCAATTTTATCCAATATCTTTTCCAGCGTGATATCTGAGGGATACTTGTTCATTTTACTAACTTTCGTAATAAACCGCGCTAAGTCATCGTAATATCCTACATGCTGGATGACCGTTTTGGATTTTGACGCAGGTTTCTTCTGCATAGTTTTAATAGCAGCCTTTTCAGGGGAATAGCTGGCAGCTTTATTAAACTTAAGACTGGGAATATGTATCTTCCCGCTAAAGGGTGAGAAAAAACCTCTTGTTAGCTTAACCGGTGCCGGTTTGACAACAGGCTCGGAAAGTGGCGGCACCGTCTTACCGAACCAGCGTTTATTTGCCGGAGGCAATTCATTGAGACTGACACGCGAATTAACCTTATGCTTAAATGAATCCGGTCGTTCCTTGCATGCTGCACAGAGAACATGGGTAATAAAACCAGCCAATGACGGTGATGCTTCAGAGTATTTTGTATCAGAACGAATAACAGGTTCTGGTAAAATAGGTGCTGTGTATATTCGACCAATCGACATGCTAAGCTCCTTTTTAGAATCATTATCCAGTGAACGGGGTCATTTTTAATACAGATAAAATCAATATGCAACCAACTTATTTGCCAGAAAATTTAACATAACGGCGAGTTAATTAATGATTCAACTAATTAAACTTAATTCATCTGCTTGAAAAGCGTCAAATAAAAGAGAAATAATTATTTTAAATTGAAGATAGAATAAAAAATTAAAATTACAAATTTTGTGAGGTGAATCGGACAAAAAAGGCCGCAATCTGCGGCCTGGGGCAAGGGCTTACAGATAGCGGCACAGATAGGAGGTTGGCTCAGCGACCTGAAGATGGAACTCGCTCTGGCCCGGCACGTTGAACACGCTACCCGCTTCATACCATTTCCATTCGGTTTCACCCGGCAGCAGGACTTTCAGTGCACCGCTGACAACCGTCATCTCTTCCGGCTGCCCTGTACCGAAGGTGTATTCACCTTCCGCCATCACGCCCACGCTTGCGCGCCCAATGGTGACACTATCGAAACCAATGGACTTCACTTTTCCGTCAAAATACTCACTCACGTTGAGCATGTCACTTCCTCACAGCACATTAGGTTGACTGGCAGATTACAAGGGAACTCGCTGATCTGTCACGCGAAATGACAGGTGGTCTCGCAAGTTGTGATCCTTGTGGATTAAACGATCAATTCCGCCGCCAGTTTGGCAACCAGCACATTAGACAGCAAGACCGGAATCCCCAGCATCTTCTGCAGAAAATCACGATGCTTCTGGTGATAACCGATGCAATCCAGTACCACCACATCAGCCCCCTGCTCCTGTAACGACAGGCCCGCCTCAATCAAATCTGCCTGCTGCGCCAGATAAGGACTGGCGACAGCAAAACAGGGGGGAGTACCGAGGTTGCGCCATTTGCTGGCCTGCTCGACAATCTGTTCTTCCACCGGCACCACGATCCCCACTTTGTGCCCCTGCACAATCGCTCCCACCAGCGGTGGAATGATGCGATCCGGCTCCAGTAACAACGCTTTGTGTGTTTTCAAAGCACCAAACTCTCCGGTGCACAGCAGCAGGATGGTGTCGTACCCCTGCTCCTCCAGCGCGTAGATTTTCTGCTGCAATCCCTGCTCCACCTGACGTGCTGCAAGGCGTACCTGCTGCCCGTCCTGCATCCGTGAGACCAGCACTTTCTCACCGGCAGCCGGTGTGTAGTTCTGCTCCACTTCCGCCAGAGAGAGACCGTCGAGTAAACCGGCGTGCGCCACCTGCCCGGCGGGCAGATAATCCTGCAACAGCGGCAGAATATCGCTGCGCGGTGACTGACCGATGGTCAGGGTTACCAGAGATGTTTTCATACTTAAGATTTCCGGGCACGCAAATGACTGAGGCTACCATACAAAGATAGCAGCACAGCGTACTCCTGCGCGTCGTAGAAATGGCAGGTTTCACGCCCAAACTCTTTTGCCACTTCCACAGCAAATTTGACCGTACTGGCGATATCCACTTCGTGGCTGGCGCCGGTGCCACAGCCCGGCACCACCGACTCAGCGCAAATCGCTACGCCGACGACGGGCACATCCGTGGCAGTTGAGGGTTGCAGAATGCTGTTGAGGTGATAAACCCCGTTGCCATATGGCGTGATATCCTGGGTGGTGATGGGGAAAGTCACTGCCGGACGGCCACTGGTCATCTCCATAATGCGCAGCAAATCTTCCGAGACGCGCAGAATGTAGCCCTCTTTCACCGTCGGTGACAGGGCATAACCTTTGTGATTCAGGATGCGGTTGCCTTTGGTGGTATCGATGGAGAGGATAGCATCCACTCCGGCCACCACTTCATTGTCGTTCATGGTCACGTCATCGATCGGTGAATCCATAAAATCCACCGGCTCATGCGGACGTGTCGGCGCATCCGGACAGATATGGGTCGTAATGATTACGTCACCGGCCAGCACATCGCCTTTGGTTTGCATCTGTGCCAGTTTCAGTGCGCTGCTGATGGCCGCCACGGCACCGTCAGCATCCGACACCATGCCAATACGCGTCGGACGGGCACCAATCCCACCGAGACGCCCAATAATACCGAGGGTCGGCGCACTGCCTCCCTGGCTTTTACCTTTGGCTCCGGGGATATCGATGCGTACAAAGTCGGTGCGCCCCTTTGGGCCGCTGACACGTTTGGTGCTGGCGCTGACGCCAGGATAGGCGGCAAACAGGTCAACCACCTGCTGACCATCAACAAAGGCGCTATCGAGTAACTCAAAGACCTGCAATGTCTGCTGTAAACTCATGTTGGATTCCCTGGTTATTTCTTACTGCTACTGGCAAAAAGTGAATGGAAGAAGCTGTAGAGCGCATCACCGGCGATAAAGCCTGCCGCCATCACCTCCATCGGTGAACGACCGCGCTCGCCCCACACGCGCAGGATCAGGATGCGTAACGCAATCCCCACCAGCACCGCCCAGCCAGCGGCGGCATTGTTAATCAGCAGGCCGGTAGCCAGCAGCACGCCGAGCTGACGCTTCGGCCCGCCAATCAGCTGAATGATCGCGCCGGGAATGGCCCAAATCAGCAAATTACCCGCAATACCCGGCTCCGCACCGGCCTGAATGGTTTTGGCGTAAACACGGGCTACCGGCGGCAACAGGTTTTCTGCAAAGAACAAAGTATGGGCATACCACACCACCGGAATGGCGATCACAAAAGCGATCATCGCCGCAATCAGCTGAATGCGACGGCCCCACAATTCCTGCTCGATATCCGCACCGTTGCCGCGCAGGATAAAACCGGCTTTCAGGTCATAACCCATGTCGGCAAAGGCCGGACCGGTCGCGGCGGTAAAGCCACACAGCAGACACAGCGCCAGCGGCGGGAAGCCGAGCAAAATACCGAGGATCAGGGTAATCAGCGCCACCGCAAAAGCCGGGAACCAGCCGGAGTGCATCGCGGCAATACCGACGATCAATTCATGAACAAAGGCAGCAAAGGCGGCGTAAACGATAAACAGCACCAGCATCGGCAGGCCCATCTGGCTCCACAAGCCGCCTGCCAGCGCCAGCAGCGCGGAAATGACGATATAGCCGACGGTGCCGAAACCGAGCGAACGTTTTACTTCGCTGTCGCTGCGGCTGACGTTGAGCGCATCATTACGGCGACTGCGGATCACCTGCACCACCTGAATCAGCGCCACCACACCGGCACCCACCATCACCCCGTGCGGAATATACAGCGCGTTGATATCGATACCCGCCACTGGCTGGGAATAGGCGCGCAACAGGAAACCCACGCCCAGCATGCTCAGCGCCCAGATATTGCCGATAAACGCCGTGCCAAATGCCGACATCGGGATCTTCAGCATCGAACCCACTATCCCGCCGACAATCCCCACCACCAGCAGCCACGCCTGACGGCCTCCTTTGTCACCGGCTTTGATCGCTTCCGCTGCTGCCACCCCCGGCGGCCAGGCATTGCTGGCCGGGAATATACGGGTATCGAACAGGCGATACAGCAGATAAGCGTCCAGCAACATCGCCGCACTGACTCCGACAAACAGCGGCAGCACCAGCTGCGGCTCGCCCAGCGCCCAGGGCACCGCAATTGGCATCAGCAGGCTGTTGGCGGCACCAAAGGTCGCAGATGAAATGGCGGTTTGCGCCAGGTTCTGCACTTCCACCGAGCGATAACGACGAAACCATTGCAATGGAATGCGCGCCAGCAACATGGCAAACAGCGCGCCGATAATAGACGTATTGGGGGTGACCCCGATGGTAGTAATTAATTGCACGCCAATGATCGCGCCCGCAACGGACAACAACACCAGCATTAAGCCGACTCCGACACTTTTTATTGGATTATGGTGACGCATGTTATTCCCCGTATTTTCACCCTGGCGAAAACGTTATTACGCACCGCCCGTCACGCGGGACAGCGGCGTTTTGTTAAATATCGTTCCCTGATGGTTGAAATAAGCAGGCCCGCAGGCCTGTTATTTCCCTGGTGTGGCGCGAAGTATTACGCCGTTAAATCATGCGCCATATTTTTCGGCCATCAGGGCCGCAGTGGCGCGCAATTCATTGAGCAGCGCTTCCGGATAGCCGGGAGCGGCTTCTTGTGAAAGAAATGAGAGGCAGAGTGCAACACTTTCACCGCGGTGCTTATTGGTGACGGCTACCGCTATTGAGCTGATGCCTGGCAGCGTTTCGTTACGCGCCAGCGCCCAACCCTGCTGGCGTATGGTCGCCAGTTCAGCGCACAGCGCATCAGGATCGAGCGGTGAATTCTGTGAGGCGGCATGCCATTCACTGGCAAAACGTTCGCGTACCACTTCGTCGCTGCTTTGCGCCAGCAGCACACGCCCGGTAGAGGTACCCGCCGCTGGCATACGGGTGCCAGGTGGCGTGATTAACTGAGTAAACAGGCGACCGTGGTACATGCGCATCACGATGATGTCGTGCCCATCCAGCACCGAGATATAGCCCATGCAGCCGGTGCTGGCTGCCAGCCGAGCCATGGCACCAGAGGCGCTATCCACCAGCGGCGTTGAAAGATAATGTCCCGCCACCGACAGCAGCACGCGGCCAATATGGAAACAACGACTATCAGGATCGCGCTCCAGTAACCCCTGGCTTTCCATCGTCGCCAGCAAACGGGAAACGGTACTTTTCGGCAGATCCAACGCGTCAACCACCTCGGTAAAGGTGAGGCCAGGATGCCCCTGCGTCACGCCAAAGCGCTGGAACAATTTAAGCACGGCGGCAGCATTTTCGAGTGTCGTCATCGAGGGTAGTTTCACTATTTGGAACTAAGTTCCTGAATCAATACCCCGAAAGTAAAACGTCAGGTTTTTGTGGTCAAGCGCAAATTTTGTACCGGCCAAATCAGCGGGAAATTAATGCAGCATAAAATGAGGAATAAAGTTAAAACTTAATGATTTTATCAGGCAGGATAAATTGAATGCAGGAAAGGGCGTCACTTTGCGCCAGGTTTACAGTTATTTCGCGTGAATGAAAAAATACGCTGAGTGAAGCAACATAATAACCGGCATCCCTGCCAGCCGATATTACTCTTTTTCCACATCCTCGTAGCGAAGTTTGGCATCCTGCGCTTCAGCTGCAGTTTTATGTTCGCTGATTAGCGAATCCGGACGTGGATGATCGGCGCGTAATTCGTACCAGGTCACCGAGTTGCCCGGCGTGCCTTTTTCAACGGCAACGACACGGGCGTGCCGTGGATAGGGTGGTCTTGATGGCATACATTTCCCTCCTGGGTATGTCAGTTATCCAAACGGACAGCAACAATCCCCTGCCCGTCCTTAAGTATAGACAAGCGGGGATCGTTGCAATTTAAACAGGGAGAAATCTGACGGGATTAGCTGGCGCGGGCCAGAGACAGTGAACGGAGGATCTCTTCAACCACCAATTCCGGCGACTGCATCGCATTGACTTCATGATGGGCCGATTGATGGTACAAATGCGCGCGCTGACGCAAAATATCGCCCATCTCTTCCGCAATCGGACGCCCGGTCAGTGTCGGGCGCTGATCCGCGTCCGGCTGACGTTCCAGACGATCTGCCAGCACACTCGAAGGGGCATTCAGCCAAATCACCTGACCGTGCTCGCGCATAAAGCGACGATTCACCTCTGCCAGCACCATGCCGCCACCGGTGGCAATGATGGTGCAAGGGGCAGTTACCGCCTGAAGTGATTCGGTTTCCCGCGCACGAAAGCTGTCCCAGCCTTCAGCAGTAACGATTTCGGCGACGCTGCGCTGGGTGACAGTTTGCAGGTGATGGTCGGTATCGCAAAAGGCGTAGCCGAGTGCCTCGGACAGCGCCTGGCCAATGGTGGTTTTACCGCAACCGCGTGCGCCGATCAGATAGATGGGTAATGACATCCTGGCTCATCCTCCGCCGTGTTTTGCCGCACGGGCAACGTCATCAGGTCAATATTGCGTCGCATGATACCTGGATTTCATTTCATCAGCCACCGGCGAAGCACGATTTACGCATATCTTGCCCATACAATCTCACATCACCATGATTTAAATAGAAAAAATCATGCAATTTTTGTGCATCGCCAAAAATGTAAGTCCGGGCAACATTTGCTTACCAGCGCGTTGATTTACTTTCTGTCATCTCGCCCTCATATAGTGGGGTAACTCGCAAACGGAGGTTTACCATGCAGAGCGAAGAACAACAGTTAATTGAAAGCCTGTTCAGCCGTCTGAAACAGGCTGAGAGCCAGAGCGGCCCGCGTGATGCTGGCGCTGAGCAGTTAATCAAACAGCATTTGCTGTCGCAGCCTGGCGCGCCTTATTACATGGCACAGGCCATCCTGATTCAGGAAGCGGCGATGAAAAAGCTCAATGCCCAGGTGGGTGAGCTGGAAAATCGTCTGGCACAGGCGCAGGCACAGCAGCAGGCTCCGCAGCAAAGTAGCGGTGGTTTCCTTTCCAGCCTGTTTGGTGGTGGCGCATCGCGCCCTGCCGCACAGCCACAACAACAGCAACCGGTGTGGAACAGCGCCCCGGCGCAGCAGCAACCGCCTCAGCAGCCGCAATACGCCAGCGCGCCCCCTGCACGCGGTACCGGTTTTCTCGGTGGCGCATTGCAGACGGCAGTTGGTGTAGCCGGTGGTGTGGTGATGGCGGACATGCTGACCAGTATGTTCCACCATTCGCAGCCGGAAGAGATTGTGAACATCATCAATGAGCCTGCGTTGCCGCAGATTGATGACAATCTTGATACCTTTAATGGCGTCAACGACAGCAACAACGCGTTCCTGAATGACAATAGCAGCGGTTGGGATAACAACTTCGCCGACAACAATGATTTCAGCGATTTCGGCGGCGGCGACTTCAACGACGACGATGACAATTTTGTCTAACCGCGTTGACGTAACCACTTATCCAGTTCGTTAGCAAACTGCTGGCGGTCACGTGGGCTTAGCGCCGACGGGCCGCCGCTTTGAATGCCACTGGCGCGCATCGTTTCCATAAAGTCACGCATGGTTAAACGCTGGCGGATCGTATCCGGCGAATAACGTTCACCACGCGGATTCAGCGCCGCAGCCCCCTTCTCCAGCACTTCCGCCGCCAGCGGGATATCACCGGTAATCACCAGCTCGCCCGGCTGCACACGTTTGACGATTTCGTTATCGGCCACATCAAAACCCGCCGCCACCTGCAACGTTTTCAGCCACGGCGAAGGCGGTACGCGCAGCGGCTGGTTGGCCACAAAAGTGACCTGGGTTTGCGTGCGCTCAGCGGCGCGGTAAAGCACTTCTTTGATGACATTGGGACAGGCATCAGCATCAACCCAAATCGACATAGTTAATCCTTACTCACGGGGAATGCAGGTGATCTTCCGGTTCTGCGCCAGAATGGCAAATTTAATTTGCTCGGAACGTTGCAACCCCTGCCCAGCGACGTAAGCTAGCCGATACAGAAAATCGAACCATCTAAAGGATCAAGCGATGCTGGAGAAGAAAATCGGGTTTATTGGTGCCGGGAATATGGCGAAAGCGATCATCAGCGGTTTGGTGAATAGCGGACAAATCGCCCCGGCCAACATCTGGGTTTTTGACCGCAAACCCGCCACCAATCAGGCGCTGGCACAGCAGTATGGCGTGACGGCTGCCGAGAGTGCCGAAAGCCTGGCGCGTGAAGTCGATATCCTTTTTGGCGCGGTGAAACCCAATGTGATTCTCAAGGTGCTGAAGGATCTTGCCAGCCCGCTGAAAAAAGAGGCGCTGGTGGTGTCGATCGCTGCCGGAGTGACGCTGGATTCGCTGGCTGCCGTGCTGGGTCACGATCGTAAAATCATCCGCGTGATGCCAAACACGCCATCACTGGTGAATGAGGGCATGACCTCAGTGACGCCGAATGTGCTGGTTGAGCAGCATGAAACCGACGAAGTGGTGGCGATTTTCGAGAGTTTCGGTAAAGCCGCCGTGGTCAGTGAATACCTGATTCATGCGGTTGTTGGTGTTAGCGGCTCCGCTCCGGCCTATGTGTTTATGTTTATTGAAGCAATGGCGGATGCCGCGGTGCTGGGTGGTATGCCGCGTGCGCAGGCTTACCAGTTTGCGGCGCAGGCGGTGAAAGGCTCTGCGCAGATGGTACTGGAAACCGGCAAACATCCCGGCGAACTGAAAGATATGGTGTGTTCTCCGGGTGGCACCACCATTGAGGCCGTCAAGGTGCTGGAAGAAAAAGGTTTCCGGGCGGCGGTGATCGAAGCGATGCAGCAATGCATGAAAAAGTCGGATGCATTAAGTAAGTCATAATCCGTAGCGGCGCGATTTATCGCGCGCTTTTTTCCGGCAATGTGCACGAAATTGCGCAATAAATTGCGCCGCTACGTAAGAACCGCTACCCCTGATAATCCTCAAATAACGCGATGCCCTGCGCCACCGTCATTGGCTGCTGCATATGTTCCACCAGTGCCGCCGTCAGTGTGTACATTCCGGCAGAACACACCGCCGCCAGCCTGCCCTGCTGACCATAAAAGGCGATAAAACGTTTATCCGGCAGCGAACCCAGCAAGTGGAACTCATCCCATTCCGTGGCATGTCCCAGATACTCGTAACGCGTACCGTAATGCGCCGTCCAGAAAAACGGCACCCGGTCATATAACTCGCGCTGGCCCAGCATGTTCAGCGCCGCAATCCGTCCCTGCTGGTGCGCCACCCGATAATGCTCAATCCGCTGCGGTCCCTGTTGCGTGGGATAGCTGGCAATGTCTCCTGCCGCCCAGATATTTTTTGCCACCTGGAGCTGGCTATCGGTGGTCAGACTGCCGTCGCTCTGCATCGCCAGATCATGAACAAATCCGGTTACCGGTTTAATGCCGGTGGCGAATAGCACCAGGCTGGCCGCCAGGCTTTTACCATTTTTCAGCGTCACCGCCTCGACTTTGTCATGGCCGACCAGCGCCTGTGGCTCTCCCTCAACCAGTTTCACACCATTGCTGGTATGCAGATCGCGGAAATGCAGGCCGATCTCTTCGCCGAACTGTTTAGCAAACGGCAGTGGGTGGCGTGCCAGCACCGTGACATCAATATCGCGGTTGCGCAGCGCCCCCGCCAGTTCCATACCAATAAAGCTATTGCCGATGATCACGATTTGATGGGTTTCATCGACATCATCCAGCAGTGAGCTAGCCTGATTAAGCGAACGTAGCAGATGCACGCCGGGAAGATCGTGCCCCGGAATCGCCAGCGGCTGTGGCGTCCCGCCACTGGCAATCAGTAACTGATCGAAATGTAATCTGTTGCCATCGGCAAAGATCAGCAACTGTTCTGCGCTATTCAGTTCAACCACATTGGCCTGAATACGCTCCACATGGCTGAGCACATCCGGCTTCAGCAGACGCGGCACGTCTTCAATCGCCATTTTTCCCGAGGGAACAAATTTACTTAACGCGGTGCGATCATAGGGAGCCTCGGCTTCGCGTTCGACTAAAACCAGATGCCCTTTGAAGCCCTCATGACACAGCGTCCACAAGGCCGCGCTGCCTGCGGCACCCGATCCCAGTACCACGCAGACCGGCGTTTCCTGCTCAGTCGCCGGGAGTGACGCAGCAGACATGGGTTTGGTATCGACCCAAACCTTGCCCTGTTCGATGCGTACCGGGTAGTTTTTCAAGTCAGCCAGGGCCAGCGGTTCGTGCATCCTGCCATCTTCGATACCAAATACCGCTTTATGCCAGGGGCATACCAGCTCGCCGCCACAAACCGCACCCTGTTCCAGCGGCGCGCCGGCATGCGGGCATTTCGCCTGAAGTGCATGGACACGTTCTCCTTCGCGGATCAGTAAAATATCCTTATCACCCACCGAAAATTTGGTGGGTTTATGTTGCCTGAGCGCCGTCAGTTCAACGACAGATTGATAGCTCACGTTAGGCCTCCCTACGTTGTAGTTAGATGTGAAGCAATAAATCCATACAAACAGTAAGTGTGGCAAAGTCTGATGATTTGGCAGGGAGAGGAAAACGCGGCGGGTAATAACAATCTGTTTATTCACCGTTTTACAGATGAAAGAAAATGTAATTAAGGGAAGGCCAGGCAGAAATAATTAGCGGCCCGCAGGCCGCTATCAGGTGATCAGCTTTTTTTCAGACAGGAACTCATGAAGGTTTTACGTGCATCACCGCTGAGTTTTTTATCACCCGCTTCGGTGTTACAGGTTTTCATCTTCATTTGTTGTGGCGTCATACTGCCCATCTTGCTGTCTTTTTTCAGGCAGGAACTCATAAAGCTTTTACGCGCGTCACCTTTCAGGTTTTGCGAAGACGCGTGTTGATTGCACATAGTCATTTTTTCCTGCTGCGCGGTCTTCTCTGCCGCGCCAGCGGTGCCTGCGATCAGCAGACCCGCAGCCATCATTGCCATAAGAAACGATTTCATTGCACCTTCTCCATAAAGTTATTGCCTGATAAGCCTGGCATGAGATAAGCAAAGCAGAAATAAATATAACGAAAAACGCCTGTGGCGATCACAGGCGTTGGGGGGAAATCATATGCGGGGATGATTCAGCAGCTTTTCCACGTAATTACGCAGCAGGATGGCATCTGATGAGACTTCCTGATGCGCAACCGTGGACATGGCAACGTCAATACCCGAAGTGATGTCATTTAATTGCTCCGGTTCGAGTTTACGCAGCAAGGCCGTAACCACAATTTCCAGCGCCTCAACCTGGACCACTAACTCTTTAGACTCTTCTTCTTTTTCAGCCAGCTTAAGCAGGAGTTCCGCAATCAGATTTTTCATGCGACCAACTCAATTAGTTGAGGGAAATGTTGACGTTAGCATTGAGCAGAATAAAACAACAGGAATTTTTGTGGGATCCAGATAACACAGTTAAAAATGGCGGGGAAAGAAAATTCAGCGCAGGATTTTATTATTAAGCGGCGAAACGTTTCTCTCAGAAATAATGTTCTGGTGAAACGTTTCGCACGCAAAAAGCAGTGATTAACGCAGGACGTTAATCACTTATGGACCCATAAATCCACGGCCCGGACCGCCGCCATGGCCGCCCCAGCCACCACCACCCCCGCCACCCGGTGGTGGGAAAATACAACCGCTCAGCGCGGTCACCAATGCCACTACGGCTGCGAGTTTAACAATACGGACCATAATTACCTCAGGATGGAGAAATCGGGCTGAGTGTATGAGCCGCCGTCACGCCCGACAATACAGAATTCTCCGTAACCCGGCACTATTCATCTCTGCTCACCATGCTTAACAATTTACTGGCACTAAGCCAGGAGAAAACCGACAAAGACGTAATGAAAGCGATAAAAAATCCGCTCCGGCAAGCCGTCACAGCACTTTACAGCTGGGGGAATTTCACGCAATGTGAGCGCATTACAATTAATGAGATCCCAACATGACATCTTTCTCTGTTTCCCTCAGTGATATTCTGGCTCGACGCGACTGGGAAAATCCGGTGGTCACCAGTCTGAACCGGCTTGACGCGCATCCCCCCTTTGCCAGCTGGCGTGATGAACAGGCCGCGCGTGATGATCATCCCTCCCCTGCGCGCCAGAGTCTGAATGGTCAGTGGACATTCAGCTATTTCGCCCAGCCGGAAGCGGTGCCACAAAGCTGGTTGTTGCAGGATCTCCCCGATGCTGACAACATTCCCGTTCCGGCAAACTGGCAACTCCAGGGCTACGACGCACCGATTTATACCAATGTGCAATACCCGATTCCGGTCAATCCGCCTTTCGTTCCGGTCAACAATCCCACCGGATGTTACTCGCTCACATTTAAGGTCGATGATGCCTGGCTGCAACAGGGCCAGACACGCATCATTTTCGATGGTGTTAATTCAGCGTTCTTCCTGTGGTGCAATGGTCAATGGATCGGTTATTCGCAGGATAGCCGCTTACCGGCCGAGTTTGACCTGAGCCGCACCTTGCGCGCAGGCAATAACCGTCTGGCGGTGATGGTGTTGCGCTGGAGCGACGGTAGCTACCTCGAAGACCAGGATATGTGGCGGATGAGCGGTATTTTCCGCGATGTCACGCTGCTGCATAAACCGGCGACGCAGCTGGCGGATGTGCAAATTGAAACCGCGCTCAGCCCGGAATATCTGCGCGGCGATTTACGCGTGAGCGTGAAGATCCACAGCCCGACGCGCCCGCTGCCAGACTGCCGGCTACGTCTGCGCCTGTGGCACGGCACCACCCTGATCGGCGAACATGAACAGGTGCCGGGCAGCGCCATTATTGACGAGCGCGGCCACTACCCGGAACGCACCTTGCTGGTGCTGCCCGTCAGCCAGCCATTGCTGTGGAGCGCCGAAACACCACATCTGTATCGCGCGGTGGTATCGCTGCTGGATGAGCAAGGCGCACTGCTGGAGTCCGAGGCTTATGATGTCGGTTTCCGGCGGGTTGCGATTGAAAACGGCCTGCTGTGTCTGAATGGTCAGCCGCTGCTGATTCGCGGCGTCAATCGCCATGAGCACCACCCGGAAAACGGTCAGGTAGTGGATGAAGCCAGCATGCGGCGCGATATCGAACTGATGAAACGCCACAACTTCAACGCGGTGCGCTGCGCTCATTATCCCAACCATCCACTGTGGTATCGCCTGTGCGATGAATACGGCCTGTATGTGGTGGATGAAGCCAATATCGAAACGCACGGCATGCAGCCGATGAATCGCCTCTCCAGCGATCCGCGCTGGTTTGCCGCTTACAGCGAACGCGTTACGCGCATGGTGCAGCGTGACCGAAATCATCCCTGCATCATTATCTGGTCGCTCGGCAATGAATCCGGTCATGGCAGCACGCATGATGCCTTGTACCAATGGGTAAGAAGCAGCGATGCCACCCGTCCGGTGCAGTATGAAGGCGGCGGGGCCAACACCGCCGCCACCGATATTATTTGTCCGATGTATGCACGCGTCGATCAGGATCAACCCTTCCCGGCGGTGCCGAAATGGTCACTGAAAAAATGGATCGGTCTGCCCGGCGAAACGCGCCCGCTGATCCTGTGTGAATACGCCCACGCGATGGGCAACAGCTTCGGCGGCTTCGCCAAATACTGGCAGGCATTTCGCCAGCACCCGCGTTTACAGGGCGGTTTCGTCTGGGATTGGGTCGATCAAAGCCTGACGCGCTACGACGAACAAGGAAAGCCGTGGCAGGCCTACGGTGGTGATTTTGGTGATACACCTAACGATCGTCAGTTCTGTATGAATGGGCTGGTATTTGCCGACCGTTCTGCCCATCCGGCGTTGTTCGAAGCGCAGCGCGCCCAGCAGTTTTTCCAGTTCACCCCGGATGCGCAGGATCCCTGGCGCTTTACCGTCAGCAGCGATTACCTGTTTCGTCACAGTGATAACGAGGTGCTGCGCTGGTCGATCGAGCAGGATGGTGAATCCATTGCCCATGGCGAACTGACGCTGGCGATCGCGCCGCGCGGCAGCCAGTCATTCAGCCTCCCGCCGGTGGAGAATTTACAGGGCAATTGCTGGCTCAATCTGGCAGTGCATCAGGTGCAGGCGACACCCTGGTCGGAAGATGATGCACGCGTTGCCTGGCAGCAGTGGCCGCTGCCCGCGACCCTGCCCGCACGAACCCTGGCGAACAGCGAACCGGCTCCGGTGGTTGAATCAAATCATGATTTGATTGCGGTCTGCCTGCCAAACCAGCGCTGGCACTTTTCCCGCCGTAGCGGTGAGCTGGTGCAGTGGTTTGTTAATGATGAAGAGACGCTGCTGACTCCGCTGCAGGATTGTTTTATCCGTGCGCCCATTGATAACGATATCGGCACCAGTGAGGCCGCCAATATTGATCCTCATGCCTGGGTCGAACGCTGGAAACGCGCCGGTTACGAGCAACTGGAGCCACAGCTGGTCGAACTGGAGCTGGATAGCCTGAAGCACAGCGTGTTGATCGAAACGCTGCATCAGTGGCTTTTTGCCGGACATGTGGTTTTTACCAGCCGTAAGCGTTATCAGATACGCGGTACTGGCGAGTTAACTCTCGATATTGAAGTGGAACAGGCACCTGGGTTGCCGCCGCCTGCGCGTATTGGTGTACGCTGCCAGCTGGCTCACTCGCCCCGGCAGGTCAGCTGGCTGGGGCTGGGACCCGATGAAAACTATCCCGATCGCCAGCTGGCGGCGCAGTTCTCCCGCTGGCAATTGCCGCTGACGGCCATGCGTACCGATTACGTTTTTCCGGGCGAAAATGGTCTGCGTGGAGGCACACGTCAGCTGGATAGCGGCAGCTGGCAGGTCAGCGGTGATTTTGCCTTTTCGCTCAGCCCGTACAGCCTGGAACAGCTGCGCGACACCTCACATCGCCATCTGCTGCAACCTGAAGCGGGTTGCTGGCTGCATCTCGATGGCTTCCATATGGGTGTCGGCGGTGACGACTCCTGGAGTCCGAGCGTTAGCCCGGAGTTCCTGCTTACTCAGCAGCGCTGGCACTTCGCTCTGACGTTGCGTCAGTAGTTTTCTCTGATGACTCACGCTGGCTCACCGGTTGCGCCAGCGTGGTTTTCGGGCGGCGATAGAAACGACGCAGCAACAGCACGTTAAGCAGCACCACCATCGCGGTGGCAAAGAATACCCAGCGATAGCCAGACGCCGCCGACACGGCCGCTCCCAGCAGTGGCCCGGCCACATTTCCCAGATACATAAACGACTGGTTATAACCGAAGATACGTCCGGTAACGTTATCGCGTGAATGGCGTACCAGCAGCGTTTGCACCGCTGGCATCATCGCGCCATCGGCAAAGCCCAGCAGAAAACGCAGCACACCAAGCTGCGTGGCGCTGGTAACAAACGACATCGCGGTGAGTAACACCAGCGAGGTGATCATAGTGGCGATCAGTATGCGCTGGGTGCCAATGCGATCGCCCAGCTTGCCGAGGCGAGGTGCGGAGATCAGGGCGGAAATACCGGGCAGCGCCGCGATAAAACCACTGAGGAAAGCAATGTTTTGCGCATTGGGAGCCAGTTCACGCACGAACAGCGTCAGGATCGGGTTGACCGATCCGTTACACATTTGAATCACCATGGTGGTGATGAACAGGCAAACCATCAGACGCGGATTATCCAGACTGCGGAAAACTTCGCGCCCGCTCATCTTGTCCTGCTTGCTGACCGGGGTATAGCCGGTTTCTTTAATCAGAAACAGCGTGACCAAAAAGCTGATCAACAACAGCGCGGCGGTGACGATAAAGACCAGGCGCAGACCGAGCCAGTCCGCCAGCAGGCCGCCAATCATCGGCCCAAGGATCACGCCGCCAATCTGCCCGGTTGCCACACTACTCAGCGCCCAGCCGCTGCGCTCGCGTGGCACCTGAGCCGCCACCAGCGCCATCGCGTTAGGAATATAGCCGGACGTCAGCCCCATCAGGGCGCGCAGCAGCAGCAATTGCCAGGCGTGGGTGACAAATGCCTGCAACAGGATCACCACCCCCATGCCAAAAGAAGCACGCAGCAGCATCAGCTTGCGCCCTTTACGATCCGCAAGGCTACCCCACAGCGGTGCTACCGCAGCGGAAACCACGAAGGTGATACTAAAAGTAAGCCCCGACCACAGGCTGAGCGCATTATCCCCGCGCACCCCGAGATGTTCGATATACAGCGGCAGAAACGGGATGATCTGGCTGATCGCCAGTCCGGTAAAAAAACAACCAAACCATACCGAGATCAGGTTGATTTTCCAGGGTTCAACGGAGCGTAACATGAGAAAGCACATCAAATATGAAATGAAGGTTCAGTTTAACAATCACCTGATATTGCTGGACGGCAAAACATGGCATCAGGATAAAAACGCAGTTTTACGCTGTGCAGCTGACTTCTGCGCACAGCAAATATTACGCAGGGGGCAATTGGCAGCCAGTTAATGTGTAAAAACATTACCGGGATGATTTACGCCCGCCGCCAATAGCTCAAAACGTGAAAAAATATTTCCGGCGGTTACTGACAATTATTGACGTCGCAACTATGTTTAAAAAACCACCAGCGACCGCTGGTGGAGCGCTACCCGTTCTGGTCGGCGTGCATACATAAACCACTATCTCCCCGCAGTTGCCTGTTACGGGCGGCGGGCATCGTTGTCTCTGCGGAGGTCAGCTATGAGAACGCATCCTAATAGCGCCAGTCGGGCGATTACCGATTATTTTAACAGTCCGGCCTGGCATGCCCCGCACGAGAGCGATCTACTGGCCGCGATTATGCGTGAGTTGATGGATGATGGTCAGCCCGCGACCAGCAAAGCGGTGATTGCCAGAGTGATCGCCAAACTGGAATTCGAGGGTGATGAGCAACGTCTGCAAAGTTATCGCAATCTGCTGGCGCAGCTGCTGGAAGCGCGCCCCCACGAGTAAAATCTTAACCTGATATATCCAGTAGCGGCGCGATTTATCGCGCGGGTTTTAAGATGCTTAACTGGCTGAAAAAAGCGCGATAAATCGCGCCGCTACAACTTGTTATGACGGTTAAAAAAAATTCCCGCCGAAGCGGGAAGAAACAAGACGAGCATTGCATATTCGAGAGTGACGAGGAAATCTCCTAAATGCGTTGCTATCCTCGCCTGAGGCTGTGACAGCCCGATGACACTGCCATGTCGGTTTGATGTTACCCGCAATAGACCTTGCTGATTTTGCCGCTCTGGTCGGCCATAAAATTGAGCCGACGCAGATTGAAATCCATGGTGACGGCTGAATTCCACGGAATGGCGCGCACCGGCACGTCAAAGCGTTTGTCATGCAGCACCGATAAGGGCTGACCGATGGTGTTCTGATACTGCGATGCGCCGCACATATCGTTTTCCGCATCCTGGGGGGTCCCCGCAGCGGTGTCAGGTTTGGTCGCAGACTGGCAGGCGGTCAGGGCAAAAAATCCCAGCACCAGTAGCGCTTTTCCATAATATTTCACGTTTTCTCCTCCTGGATTTTCAGACAAACGGATGCCCGAGAGTAACAAAGCGTGCCCGTGATGCGAAAAGATTTCCATCAGAAAAGCCTCGTCAAACGGTGATTCCTGCCACAGTTTTTCGGATTAATCACACAATTTGCCCATTATCTCAGCAGGTGTCAGGTAAAATTACCTAAGATTTATCTGAGGTGATAATTATGGAATTAGCAATTTTTATCGTTGTAGCAATTTTGATGACCTGCGTGGCCGTCAAAGTTCGTTAAACATCCTGTTTTTCCAGAAGCGCACTGAACGCCGCCAGCGGCATTGGTCGCCCAAGAAAGTAGCCCTGCCCTTCTTCGCACGACAATACTTTCAACTCGTTCAACTGCGCTTCTGTCTCAATCCCTTCGGCTGTGATAGTCAGCGCGAATGCCCGTGCCAGTGCCACAATCCCCGCTACCACCGATTGCGCCTGCTGTGATTCCGGAAACTCCTTCATCCAGGAACGATCAATTTTCAGGCCATTAAACGGAAAGGCTTTCAGATAACCCAACGCCGCGTAGCCGGTACCGAAATCATCCACGGTGAGCCGCACGCCTAACGCTCGCAGCCCCTGCATGATCTCCAGCGCACGCTCAGGATTTTCAAAGGTAATGTTTTCGGTGATCTCCAGCTCCAGCCGGGTCGCTGGCAAGCCACTGGTTTCCAGTGCATAAGCCACGCGTTGCACCAGATCGCTGGCTCGAAACTCAACCGGTGAAATATTGACCGACACATAACGTTGCTCGCCCCATGCACAAGCATCGGTGCAGGCACGCATCAGCACCCAATCACTGATGGCGGTAATCAACCCATTCTCTTCCGCGAGGGGAATAAAGCGATCCGGCGTGATCCATTTGTCTGCAGCCACCTGCCAGCGAATCAGCGCTTCGGCACCCGCCAGCTGGCCATTTTGCAGCTGATAACGCGGTTGGTAATGCAGACTGAACGCCTCCTGACTGAGGGCCGCTTCCATCGCCTGCACCATCTCTCGTTTTGATTGCAAATGACTCGACATCTCATTGGAATACCATACCCATTGATTGCGACCGGCGGCCCGCGCCTGCCCCAGCGCGATGTCTGCCAGGCGCAGCAGCGCCTCCGGCTGGCTGGCATCCTGTGGCGCACAAACGATACCCATACTGGCGCTCAGATGCAGCTGGTGTGTGCCACTCAACACCGGCTGATGCACCGCACGTTGCAGCGCACGGCAACGGTACTCCACTCCGGCGCGCGAAGCTTCTCGCATCACCAGAATGAATGCATCACCGCCCAGTCTGGCAGCCAGCTCATGCGCCCCCATCAGGCCACGTATACGCTGTGAAATCTGGTTCAGCACCGCATCGCCGACCGTGTGTCCCCAGGTATCATTGATCGGCTTGAACTGATCGAGATCGAGGCTGATCACGATTAAGGGATCGTCATCCGTCGCCTGAACGAGGTGGGCAGTCAGGTACTCCTGCAACTGCATACGGTTCGCCAGCCCGGTGAGAATATCGTGCCGCGACAGGAACTGAATGCGTGCCTGTGCATCAACTTCATACGTAATGTCCGAGACGGTGCCGCGAAAACCGGAACGTAATCCATTGCGACGAATGGTTTTCGCCATCAACTGCCCAATACGGCGTTCACCCGCGGCTGACATAAACTGGCAGCGCAGCGGTACTCGTTGCACATCCTCACCCTGCCGCCTCAGCCAGGCCACCAGCGAGTGGCTGGGATGACTGAGCAGATGGTCAAGATGTCGCCCCAGCCAGCGTTTGACTTCATGTCCAGTGACATCACTAAAACGTGACGACAGATAGCACAGGCGTCCCTGATCGTCGGTTTCCCAAATCCAGTCGGATGCGGCTTCGGCCAAATCGCGAAAGCGTTCCTCGCTGTCGGCCAGCTCACGCTGACTGATCACCAGCATTTCAAAGCGTCGGTCGGAAAGTACCGCGTTATATAACGCATGACGGCTTACCCGGCGTGTCACCAACGCAATGGTCAGCGCCGTCAGTAACAACAGCGGCAACAGCAACCAAATCAACCCCATACCGGGATTCTTCGGTTGCCAGCGAATCACCAATGGTTGCTCGCCACCGGGAACCGGTTCAGTCAGGCGAGGTTCTTTGCGCGCGTCGTCGGCGTCAGCAGGCGTATGCGGATCAAGTACGTCAATCGCTTTGCCCAGCGCCTGCAACCTGGCAGGGGTAAAAATATTGACGAAAACCAGCACCGAGGGCGGGCCTGGCGGCAGCGGCAAACTGGCGACTTTACCCGGTAAAATGGGGGCTGCCACCACGATGGCGGGCTGTTTATTGACCAGCGCATTGCGCGCAATCGCATCATGCGTAAGCCGGCTCGCTGTCGCCAGCAGGGGAGCGGCTTGCGCGCCCAGCCAGCTTTCCAGTGAGGTGTCCACCAGCTCGCCATTAATCAGCGCATAGCGCGTCTGACCCGCACCATCCACCACGAACACGCCCTGGTAGTGATACTCCTTGTACAGTCCCGGTCCGACATTCTCTTCGTCAAAGGCCCAGACTTTATCCACCTGCTGATGCAGATGTTTATAAGCATCATCCCAGAAGGCGTAGTCCCGGACATCGACCAGCATCTCCTGCTGACGCGCCTGCCAGGCCTGGCGTAGCATCATCTCGTCATGTCCGACCGATGCGATGTTCTGGCGATGGGCAATCATCAACACCATCAGCATCGAGAGAATCAGGACACCAAACAGCAACACGGTCAGCGTGCGCAGGCTACGCCGCGTCACACGTACCGTGTGTGCTTCCATGTTGTCCCTGGCAGACAACAACGTATCCCGGTGAAACTCAGAATTCATGCGTAATGCTCGCGAAAAACAGACAACGGAAAGAGGTCGCAGGCCACGCGTCAATTGCGCAGCTACGCCTGTCATGGTTTTTTCGATTATCGGCGCTACGCGCGGCAGATTTAGCCCAATGGCAGAATAATTGAGCAACAGAAAACTGCGCGACGCCACCTCGACAGCGATTATCCCCGTTGCTACTATGCGTTTTCCTCTGCTCGCTGAGTCGCCTATGGACACCCAATCCGACAAAGTCACGTTGACGCTGTTTTACGTTGGCAGCTTTGTGGTTTATTACCTCGTCACCATGCTGATCACGCTGTTTCCCAACTACGGGATGCTGCGTAATGATGGTTTGCTGGTACCGGTGCTGTGTCTGTTCGAATTTGCGGTGATCTACCCCCTGTATCGCTTCTATTGCCAGCGTCGTAATGACATTCCGCTGGGTTATCTGCGTCCCGGACAAACGCTGATGTTTATTGGCGCGTTGTTTATTCTGATGGCGGCACAAACACAGTTTTTGCAACCGGAAGGCTGGCTGGTGGCGCAAACCCAGCAGGGACGCAATTCGATGCTGATCCTGCTGCTGACGGCGGTATTACTGGCACCGGTATTTGAAGAGGTGTTGTTTCGGGGATTTCTGCTGCAGGGTTTCCTGCTGTGGGCGCCGAAAAGCCGCTTCGCCTGCATGCTGCTGACGTCGCTGCTTTTCGCCGTGATGCATACGCAGTACGTGCACTGGGAAACCATCGTGGCGCTGACGCTGTTTTCACTGCTGCTGTGCTACGCGCGTCTGCGCAGTAACAGCCTGGCTTTGCCGGTGTTCCTGCATACGCTGAATAATCTTATCGCGATTCTACCGGTCTGGTATTACGCATAAAACAGCGCGATAAATCGCGCCGCTACAAAAACGTGCGATTATTGGCCCGGTCGGCATCAATGCCGACCCTACAGATGTAGGGTGCGAATTTATTCGCACCAGGAGACGGTAGCTACCGTTACGCTTTTTCTGCTTCGAAATGGCTTTTGAATTGTTCGTAGATTGAAATCATATTCGAGGCATCGCCATGCAGCGGGCTGAGTTTCCCGGCGCGCACCAGCTCAATCACCAGTTGCAGGGCGGCTTGTTTCGGGCTGTTGTCCGGATGGGCAATTTCAGTCGACATCTTTTACTCACTTCTCATTTTTCCAGGGCCGCACAGTTTAGCTCAGATTGCGCTGCTGTTAAGCATCGGCCGCAGTTATAATGTCGTTATTCGGGTAAAAAAGCCGCTCAGGCTGATAAGCTGCTCCCGTTTCGTTTGGCTATACTGGATCGAAAAAAGGAACAAACAGTCACACTTTCCGTACCAGAGAAAATGTGTATCAGGAGCCAAACCATGCTGATTGGTTTTGTTTTATTAGTGAGCGCGTGTGGGCACGATGCCTGTGATGCCTTGCCGGTGTCGGAACATATTTATCCGACCAAAGTGGCCTGTGAGCAAATGGCGGACCGGATTCATAAAGTCCGTCCCAAAGTGGTACTGATTTGCGGTGAAGTTCACCGTTGATTTGGTGCCGGTGAGTCTGCTGTCTGTGTATAAATTAACCAGGCGGCATTGCAAGTACGCGGCTTAGCGTTCAAAATATAAGCTGTTGTACACATTTACCGTTGTGAATCCCATGAAGACTTCTCGCCCCCGTCGTCCGAACGGACGCTGGGTTTATTACATTTTGTATGATGGCATTCTCTGGCCCTGCCCGGTACGCTGGGAGTGGGAGAGTGGCTATGGCGGCTGGCTGCCGTTTTACTACTCACCAACCTTCGAGTTTGTGGTGGGCGATCCGCGGAAAGCCTATCGTATCGCGCGCAGTAACGTGCGCAGCGCCCGGCCAGACAACGAGTACGCCTAAGCCTGGCCCAGCTGCCACGGCAACCAGCTGGCCGTCAGCAAATAATGCACCAGTTCCAGCACCAGAATGACCATCACCAGCACACCGAGTTTGTGGCGGCTAATCCAATCTTTCATGCCCATATCATTGCCGCCCAGCGAATCAGCAGCAACGCCCCGCAGATACACAACAGTACCAAAACCATTTTCCAGTGTTTCTTCGCAGCCAGATATTTTGCCACGCACCCTCCAGGATGGCTGAACGTCACGATGCGCCCGCAGGCGCATCGTCGATTCTAGCTCTGGTCCGCCGTTGAGGCGATCAATTATTCAGGGTGTAGTCGAGGGTAATCTCGGCGTTCAGCACCTGGGACACCGGGCAACCGGCTTTGGCTTTCTGAATAATTTCATCAAACTGGGCTTTATCAATACCGGGCAGCGACACGCTGCTGGTCAGGGCAATTTTGGTGATGGCAAAGCCTTCACCTTGCTTGTCCAGCGAGACATCCGCAGTGGTATCAATGCTTTTCGGCGGATGTCCTGCCTGGCCAAGCATCAGGGACAGCGCCATAGAAAAACAGGCAGCGTGCGCGGCACCAATCAACTCTTCCGGGTTAGTCCCCTTCTGCCCTTCGAAGCGTGTGTTAAAGCCATACGGCTGGTTGCTCAACACGCCACTTTCGGTGCTAACGGTTCCCTTGCCTTTGATGTCACCTTCCCAATGGGCCGATCCTTTCTTATGAATGGTCATGTCATTCCTCCTGTTAGTCAGACAGGGAGTAAGTATAGACAACGCCCTTCACTCTGCCGGATCAGCTCACTGCACGCGGACGCGCCGGGGCCAGCCCTGCCTCGGACAACAGCGCGTTGGCCTGAACCAGCGAATCCCGCGTAATATCCGCAATGGTTTTCGCCCCGGTCAGCG
Organism: Pantoea cypripedii; assembly: GCF_011395035.1. Taxonomy (NCBI): domain Bacteria; kingdom Pseudomonadati; phylum Pseudomonadota; class Gammaproteobacteria; order Enterobacterales; family Erwiniaceae; genus Pantoea; species Pantoea cypripedii. The sequence continues at coordinate 922,541 of NZ_CP024768.1, read as the reverse complement.
TCATCGCCACCTTCATCTCTTTCTCAATCAACGTCAGCAGGTTCTCGACACCACGCTGGCCATGCGTCGCCAGGGCATACAGGAAGACACGACCAAGCAGCACACTGTCGGCACCGAGGGCGATCATTCGCACCACATCCAGTCCGTTGCGAATACCGCTATCAGCCAGAATGGTGATATCGCCCTTCACCGCATCAGCAATGGCAGGCAGCGCGCGCGCCGATGACAGCACGCCATCCAGCTGACGTCCACCGTGGTTGGATACCACAATGCCGTCAGCGCCAAAACGCACCGCGTCGCGTGCATCTTCCGCATCAAGAATGCCTTTGATCACCATCGGGCCATCCCAGAATTCACGGATCCACTCCAGATCCTGCCAGGAAATCGACGGATCAAAATTGTTGCCCAGCCAGCCAATATAATCTTCCAGTCCGGTCGGTTTGCCGAGATAGGTCGAGATATTGCCGAGATCGTGCGGACGGCCATGCAGGCCCACATCCCACGCCCATTGCGGATGGGTCACCGCCTGCCAGTAACGGCGCAGCGCCGCATTTGGCCCGCTCATGCCGGAGTGCGCATCACGGTAGCGCGCCCCTGGCGTGGGCATATCCACGGTAAATACCAGCGTCGAGCAGCCTGCTGCTTTGGCGCGTTCCAGCGTATTGCGCATAAAACCACGGTCGCGCAGCACATACAGCTGGAACCACATCGGACGATTAATCGCCGGAGCCACTTCCTCAATCGGACACACCGATACCGTCGACAGCGTGAACGGAATGCCTTTTAACGCGGCGGCGCGTGCTGCCTGTACTTCGCCGCGCCGGGCATACATGCCGCAAAGCCCCACCGGTGCCAGTGCCACCGGCATCGATAAGGTTTCATTGAACAATTGGGTCTCAAGGCTGAGATCGGACATGTTCTTCAGCACGCGCTGGCGCAATGCTATCTCCGCGAGGTCCGACACGTTGTGCCGCAGCGTATGTTCCGCATAGGCACCGCCGTCGATATAGTGAAACAGGAACGGCGGCAGAATACGTTGCGCCGCGGCGCGGTAGTCACTTGCAGCAGAAATGATCATCAGGATTTGTCCTTGCGTTTATCCAGGTCATGGCCGGGCAGACGGGTAATGCGCGCCTGCCGGGCTTCATCTTCATGCAGGGTTTTTAAGGTGGTGTGGACGAACCCGAGGTGGTCCATCGCCGCGAGGCGTGCCGCTTCAGCATCCCCCGCCAGAATGGCGTTCAGCAACGCCTGATGTTGCTCCGTCAGGCGGTCAAAAATCACCGGCTGGGTATACATGCGCTGGCGACTTTGCATCACCGAGGATTGCAGCAGTTCGAAGAAACCGCGCATGGTCTGCAACAGCACCACATTGTGCGAGGCTTCAGCAATGGCAAGGTGAAAACGCACATCAGCCTGAGCGGCCAAATCGGGATCGTCACGCTCGCTCAGCTTCAGCGTGGCATCAAAAGCGTACTGCAACTTCTCTTTGTCCGCCTCGGTGGCGCGTAATGCCGCATGCCAGGCGGTGCTGGCTTCAATGGCATGACGCGCTTCAAGGATGTCGTAACGGTAGTCAGGATCGTCAGCCAGCAGCTGACGAATCGGGGCAACAATGCGTTGTTCTGACCACGGCTCCTGCGGCTCACAAAGCCAGGTGCCGCCACCGCGTCGGCTGATTAACACGCCGCTGCTGATAAGTTGCTGGATGGCCTCACGCAGTGACGAACGCGAAACACCAAACTCAGCCGCCAGCTGCCGTTCTGCTGGCAGGCGCATGCCAGGTTGCAGCTGGTGCTCATCAATCCAGGTGCGCAGCCGCGCCCGCAACGTCTCCGCTAAGCGCGGCGTGTTTTCAGTCATGGAATCATCCAGGTTAAGACATATGCCTGTAGCGTGGTGATCACCCCCACCATGCAGGTGAAGATCAGGCTATGTTTGACGGTAAAACGGAACAGGTCCGACTCTTTACCCACCAGCCCAACGGCGGCGCAGGCAATGGCGATTGACTGTGGCGAAATCATCTTGCCGGTCACTCCGCCGGTGGTATTGGCCGCCACCAGCAGCACATCCGACACCCCAATCTGCTGCGCCGTGGTGGCCTGCAAAGCGGCAAACAACGCGTTTGACGAGGTATCCGAGCCGGTCAGGAACACGCCAAGCCAGCCGAGAAACGGTGAGAAGAAGGTGAAGGCATTGCCAGTGTGGGCCAGTGCCAGCGCTAAGGTGGCGGACAGGCCGGAATAGTTGGAGATGAAGGCAAATGCCAGCACCATGCCAATCGAGTAAATCGGCAGAGCCAGCTCTTTCAGCGTCTCGCCAAAGGTTTCCAGCGCGGCTTTCGGCTTCATACGCAGCCAAATCACTGACAGCACCGCCGCCACCAGAATCGCGGTACCGGTCGCCGATACCACATCAAATTTGAACAATGCCGGATAAGGTGTCGCGCTAACAACCACCGGGGGCATCCGCGCCACCAGTTCATGCAGCCACGGCACCGGAAAAGTGAATACCCAGTCATACAGCGCACCGCCTTTGGCAAACAGCGCTTTGAACGGCGGAATACTCCACAGCGTAACGGTGGCAGTGAGGAACAGGAACGGCATCCAGGCACGGATGACCTGAGCAGCATTGTAGCGCTGACGCGACAGGTTGTGATCCACCAGCGAAGCCCCGACATCGTTGAAGCGGAAAATGCGTACCGGTTTCCAGCGGCGCAGGAACAACGTCAGACATACCAGGGATGCCAGTGAGGAAATGATATCCGGCAGCTCCGGGCCGAGGAAATTGGAGCTGAGGAACTGAGCGATGGCAAAAGATCCCCCCGCCACCATCACCGCCGGCCAGGTTTCTTTCACCCCACGCCAGCCATCCATGATCGCCATGATCCAGAACAGCACGATGATGGTCAGGAATGGCAGCTGACGCCCCGCCATCTGCCCGATATGGAAGCTGTCCAGCCCGGTGACCTGCCCGGCAACAATGATCGGGATCCCCATCGCGCCAAACGCCACCGGCGCGGTGTTGACGATCAGACACAGCCCGGCGGCATACAAGGGATTGAAACCCAGCCCCACCAGCAACGCCGCGGTGATCGCCACCGGCGCGCCAAAGCCCGCCGCCCCTTCGAGGAAGGCACCAAATGAGAAGCCGACAATCAGCATTTGCAAACGCTGATCCGGGGTGATCGACAGAATCGAAGCACGAATAATGTCGAACTGACCGGTTTTCACCGAAATTTTGTAGACGAACACTGCCGCGACAATGATCCAGGCAATCGGCCACAGGCCATAAAGAAAGCCATAAACCACCGAGGCCAGCGCCTGCCCCACCGGCATACCATACAGCAACAATGCCACCAGCAGTGCCAGTACCACTGTCGCCGTACCCGCCTGATAGCCTTTCAGCTTGAGCTTAATCAGCGCGAAGAAAAAGAACACAATCGGGATCACCGCCACCAGGCTGGAGAGCCAGATATTGTCGAGAGGATCGTAATTTTGTTGCCACGCCTGCATGCTGCGATCTCCAGAGGTCACCAGAAGTCTGCGGTGACGCATCACAGATGCGCCACGCTCTATTTGCCGCTGTTTTTAGCTAAATTGGTCCGACCAAAATTCAGCTAACCGGGCTTTCTGGCTCCAGATGGTTAACGTATTGTTAATCTAAAGCAACGAGTCTGCTGTGATTTTTCGTGTTATGTGACGACATGGCAACATTTCAGTCCATTTGGTAGGACCAATTAAGGTGAAATAGCGGTTACCTGAAACAAGAAAGCCTCCGAAAAGGAGGCTTTATGAACGTAAAGGCTGGGATCAGGTGCATCCGCCGCCATGCTGGATTATTACGATAACATCTGAATAGCCAGCGCATACAGCCGCTGGTTCTCTTCGTCGCTGACAGGCTCTTCTTCCGCGTAACAGGCAATCATGGAACTGACTTTGTCAGATGACAGCGTCTCTCCATGAATGTGTAGGGTCAACACGGCGCGGCCGACGATTTTCAGAATGTCCTCGTTTTGTCCCTGGACGTAGTGACTCAATGAAGTGACCTCTGAAGTTGTTTTATATTGCCCAATGGCGCGATAAATATAAAACAGAGTGACCGCCTCGTTTAATCGGAATTTCCTGTAACAGCCATGACATATAAGCACAACATCAGAGAACGACGGATATCCTGCGATTAACTTGCTGACATTATGATGTTAAATAAGCATTTTTTGTCAGATCCGGATTTTCGCATGTTCGGAAATTTCGGAAAATTCATCAAAACTTTGCGATAATATCGGGTGAAAAACAAACCAAATATTTCCAGATATTAATTGATACCAGCGGGTAATCACCCTGCTGACACCCACGTGATTTATCATTGATGAGACCGCCCCTTTCTGCCAGACTGGCCGCCGCAACCCCGCCCGATATCAGAGACTGTTCCGTGACTGCTTTTTCTACCCTGACGCAACTGCCCGTCAGCCAACTCGACAACCTGCGCGAGATGGGTTTTGACGCCATGACGCCCATCCAGGCCGCCGCCCTGCCCGCCATTTTGCAGGGGAGCGATGTGCGTGCCCAGGCAAAAACCGGTAGCGGCAAAACTGCTGCCTTTGGGATCGGCCTGCTCCAGCGGATTGAAAATAGTCAGTTTCATACTCAGGCGCTGGTACTGTGCCCGACGCGCGAACTGGCTGATCAGGTCAGCAACGTGTTGCGCCAGCTGGCACGCTTCACACGCAACATTAAGATCCTGACACTGTGCGGTGGACAGCCGATGAGCGCGCAACGTGATTCGCTGGTGCACGCCCCACATATCGTGGTCGGCACGCCAGGCCGTATTCTTGATCATCTGAAGCGCGACAACCTCGATCTCAGCCAGCTACAAACCCTGGTACTGGATGAGGCAGATCGTATGCTGGAGATGGGCTTCCGTGACGACATGGAGGCCATTATCGGCTTTACCCCGGCATCACGTCAGACCTTGCTGTTTTCCGCCACCTGGCCGGACAGCATCGCCAGCCTGAGCGAGCGTTATCAGCGTGACGCACTGGCAGTGGCGACTGAAACCGAAGTCGAACTGCCTGCGATTGAGCAGCAATTTGTCGAAGTCAACGCCAGTGAACGTATCAACCTGCTGAGCGCACTGCTCAGCCAGCAGCAGCCCGCCTCTTGTGTGGTGTTCTGCAACACCAAACGTGAGTGTGATGACATTGCCGCCGCCCTTAACGATCGTCAAATCAGCGCCCTCGCCCTGCATGGCGATCTGGAACAACGCGATCGCGAACGTGTGCTGATCCGTTTTGCCAATGGTAGCAGCCGGGTGCTGATCGCCACCGATGTGGCGGCACGGGGTCTGGATATTAAAGCGCTGGCGCTGGTGGTGAACTTCCAGCTGGCGTGGGATCCGGAGGTGCATCTGCACCGCATTGGCCGTACTGGCCGCGCCGGAGAAACCGGTATGGCCGTCAGTTTTGTCGCTGCCGATGAGATGGTGCGCGCCCATGCCCTGGAAGATTATCTGCAACAGAAGCTCAAATGGGTCGCCGCTAACACCCTGAAAGGCAATGTAGTTAAAGCGCTGCCTGCTGCGATGATGACGCTGTGCATCGATGGTGGCCGCAAAGCCAAAATCCGCCCCGGTGACATTCTCGGTGCGCTGACGGGTGAAGCCGGTTTCAGTGGCGACCAGATCGGTAAGATCGATCTCACCCCCACCCATGCCTACGTGGCGATTGCGGCCAGCCAGGCCAAAGCTGCGTTGATCAAGCTGAAAGAAGGCAAGATCAAAGGCAAAAGCGTGCGCGCCATTTTGCTGAAATGATCCCGACCAGCGTGAGGGCGATCGCCTTCACGCTAAAATTCCCCTCTCCGCTCTCTATTTTTTAACCAACCTGCCGATAACTCGATCACGGCGATGTTGCCATGCCCTTAACACAGCCCTGAGCGAGGCCAGGATGGATAATTTCCAGAAAGAGATCGATGAACGCGCTAACCTCGCGTTATCAAACAAATTCGAACTGCTGCTATTCCGCCTCGGCTCCGATCAGCGGAAAGGCAAATCCGAGCTGTACGGTATTAACGTATTCAAACTGCGCGAAATCGTACCTATGCCCAATATCACCCGTGCTGCGGGGATGCAATCGCCCTTGCTGGGTATGGCCAGCATCCGCGATCAGTTTATTCCGGTGATTGACCTGCCTGCCGTGACCGGCTGCACCCCGGAAACCGGGCTGAACTTGCTGCTGGTGACGGAATATGCGCGTAGCACCCAGGCATTTGCGGTGGAATCCGTGGAAAACATTGTGCGTCTCGACTGGAATCAGGTGCACACCGCTGAGGCGGGCATCGGTAGCCGTAACATCACCAGCATTGCCTGCCTCGACAATGATGGTGAGAGCAACAATCTGGCATTGGTGCTGGATGTTGAACAGATCCTGTATGACATTATCCCATCGGTACGCGGCGTCGAGCCGGGTGAAGAGACGGTGAAAAACTTCAATCTCAAGCCAGGCCAGGTTGCGATTGTGGCAGAAGACTCCAAAGTGGCGCGTCAGCTGCTGGAGCAAGGGCTGAAAAGCATGGGCATCCCCGCCATCATGCATAACACCGGTCTTGAGGCATGGCAGAAAATCACCCAAATGCAGCAGGAAGCGCAGGCCGCGGGTCAGTCCATTCATGACAAAATTGCGCTGGTGCTGACCGATCTCGAAATGCCGGAGATGGACGGTTTTACCCTGACGCGTAACATCAAACGTGATGATGTGCTGCGCCATATTCCGGTGGTGATCCACTCCTCACTTTCCGGCAGCGCTAACGAAGACCATGTGCGCAAAGTCGGGGCCGATGGTTATGTAGCAAAATTCGAAATTAACGAATTGTCGAATGTGATTTACCGCGTGCTGGAAGCGGTGCGCTAAATCACGCGTAGCGGCGCGATTTATCGTGCCGCTACATGTTACATCCCATCTGCAACCTGTCATTTCCGGTCAAGTTTTTGTGACACACCTCTAAAAAATTAAAGTAAAAACATTAACATCCGATAACCATAGCGCTTGCGCGTGCGGTGTCAGGCTTGTCCCGCCGAGGTGAGTACACTTTTTTTTCCTTAAAAAACATCAACCTGATGCAGATAACTCATCTGCTTTTCTATCTTGAAAACCATACATTTTGGCATCACGGGGAGAACCTATGTTGAGCTTTAAGAACCTGAAGGTCGGCGTCCGGCTGGGCATCGCCTTTGGCCTGGTGGTGGCGCTGTTGGTGATCGTGGGTATCACCACCACCATGAAAATCAGCAACATCAAAAATGGCATCACCTCCATTGTGGAAGATCGTTATGTCAAAGTGCGCCTGGCATTTGATGTGCGCGATGGCGTCAACGATCAGATCAAATACCTGCGCGGCATCGTCATCGATACCACTCGCCCGGAGAACAACGAAAAACGCTTTAAACAACTGGCGGAAGCAACCGAACGCACCAACACGGCGATGAAAAAAATCGAAGCGATCCAGATAACCGCTGTCGGGAAAAAGAAGATCGCCGGTCTGCTGGAAGCCAGCCACAAGTTTGAACAGCAAAAGAATGCGCTGCTGGATCTGGTGCGCGCAGGCAATCTCGATGGTGCCAGTACCTATGTACTGAAATCGATCACCGATACCCAGAATACCTACCTCGACAGCGCTAACGCTTTTGCCAATTCGCAGTCTGAGCAGTTGCAGAATGAAGGGATTACCATCATTGCCGATGGCTCCACCGCCATCATGGTGACGCTGGTGTTCTCGGCTATCGCCATTGTCGCCTCGATTATCCTTGGCTTTTTACTGACGCGTTCGATCGTGCGTCCGCTGAATGAAGCGGTAGCCATTGCAGGCAAAGTCGCAGCGGGCGATCTCAGCACCCACATCGAAGTGAAAAGCAAAGATGAAACCGGCGTGCTGATGCGCGCGTTGCAGAGCATGAACGATAACCTGCTGACCATCGTTTCTGATGTGCGTGCCGGTTCCGATACCATTGCCGTGGCATCCAATCAGATCTCCAGTGGCAACCTTGACCTCTCCTCACGTACCGAGCAGCAGGCCAGTTCGCTGGAAGAAACCGCTTCGGCGATGGAGCAAATGACGTCAACGGTGAAACACAACGCCGAAAACGCGCGCGAAGCTAACAAGCTGGTCGCCAACACCTCCGATGTAGCGAAAGAAGGTGGCGAGGTGATGGAGCAGGTGATTGAGAAGATGGAAGCCATTGCGCTGTCGTCGAAGAAGATTGTCGATATCATCAGCGTGATTGACTCCATTGCCTTCCAGACCAACATCCTGTCACTCAACGCCGCGGTGGAAGCAGCGCGTGCCGGTGAGCAGGGTCGCGGGTTTGCGGTGGTCGCCAGCGAAGTACGTAACCTGGCACAACGCTCGGCTTCAGCAGCCAAAGAAATCAAAGTGCTGATTGAAGATTCGGTAGCGAAAGTGGATGAAGGCAGCCGCCTGGTGTCCCATGCCGGTTCAACCATCGGTGAAGTGGTCAACAGCGTGAAAAGCGTGGCGGATATCATGGGTGAAATCACCATCGCCAGTAACGAGCAGAGCAGCGGCATCAGCGAAATCAACCTGGCGATTACCCAGATGGAAGCAGTAACGCAGCAGAATGCCGCGCTGGTACAGGAAGCATCGGCTGCTTCCCAGGCGTTGCAGGACCAGGCTGAGCGTCTGGCACAATCAATGAGCGTGTTTAAAACGGGCCGCACATTGGAACTGAGTGCGGTGTAAGGCGATTTAACGGTGGCGAGGATTCGCCACCGTCATTACATCAATTCACCAGCGAATAAAAAATGGATGAAATAGCCAGCACACCGACAATCACCACAAATCCATTGCTGAGCTTCCCACTGTACTGACGCATCGCCGGCACTTTCTGGATGGCATACATCGGCATCAGGAACAGCAGCATGGCAATAATCGGCCCACCCAGGGTTTCAATCATCCCCAGAATGCTTGGATTGAGCGTCGCCACCAGCCAGGTGGTCAGCAGCATAAACAGCGATGTCAGACGGTTCAGACGCTGTGGCGTAACGCTCTTACCGCGACTACGCAGCGATTTAATCACCAGCCCATTAAAACCTTCACGCGCACCAAGGTAATGACCGAGGAACGATTTAGTGATCGCCACCATCGCCACAATTGGCCCCAGCCAGGCGATCACTGGCACATTAAAGTGATTCGCCAGGTAAGACAGAATGGTAATGTTCTGCGCTTTGGCCGCATCAAGATCCGCCAGTGACAGACTGAGCACGCAGCTAAACACAAAGAACATCACTGTCAGCACCATCATCAGATGCGCACAGGCCAGAATACGGGAACACTTCTGCTCTGCTCCAGCACCATATTCTTCGCGCTTTGCCACCGCAAAAGAGGAGATGATCGGTGAGTGATTGAAAGAAAACACCATCACCGGAATGGCCAGCCACAACGTCATCCAGATATTGCTGTCGCCACTACCCTGGCTAATTGACAGACTTTCCAGCGCCGCGCCATGCCAGTGGGGCACCAGATAGCACGCCAGCAGCATCAGCACCGCCACAAACGGGAACACCAGCACGCTCATCGCCTTCACGATCATCTGCTCGCCAAAACGTACCACCGTCATCATGCCGACAATCAAAATCAGCGCCAGTACGGCACGCGGCGGCGATACCAGACCCAGCTGATGCACGATAAAGCTGTCGACGGTATTGGTAATCGCCACGCTATACATCAACAGGATGGGGTAAATAGCAAAGAAGTAGAGCAGCGTGATGATCTTACCCGCACCCACGCCAAAATGTTCTTCCACCACCTCAGTGATATTTTCGCCGGGATTTTTCCCGGAGAGTACAAATCGCGTCAGTGCACGGTGGGCATAAAACGTCATCGGGAAGGCGAGAATCGTCATAATAATCAGCGGAATCAAACCGCCTGCCCCGGCATTGATCGGCAGAAACAATACCCCTGCCCCAATTGCCGTACCGTACAAACCCAGCATCCACACGGTATCACTTTTTCGCCAGCCCTTTGCAGGTGCCTCTGCGGCACTCGCCGTGCCGGTTTGCGTGGTTTCCATCTGTCTCTCCAGAATGACTCTTGATCCAAAGCACAGCCAGTAACGGCTGCGAATTATGACGCGCTCGGCGCAACACCCTCATGCTAACCGTTTTTTAGTGGCACAGATGGCATAAACGCGAAAATCGGTCACAAAGGCGTGATTAATGCTCACATCGTCCATTTAATGGACAAAAATGCACAAAATAAGCACGCAACCGTTTGCCTGGGCGCTATTTGACCTGAGACGTAGGGAGAGTGCAAGGAGGAACATTGGGGGCTGATATCGGGGTGGATTAATTTTGATCTGGTGCCGGTAATAGGAATCGAACCTACGACCTTCGCGTTACGAGTGCGCTGCTCTACCAACTGAGCTATACCGGCATAAGGCGGGAACTACGGGGCAACACGTTAGAAAAAACCGTCACATGAGTCAAGCACCAGGGCACCGGTAGTGAGTGTTCTCCGCATTAGCTGATAAAAACGTTCATATCGCACACAAAAACACTCTCCGGCAATGGCTGGTAAGATGCTTCAGCGCCCGTATTTTTATTAAAAAATCAGACAAAAAAATAACGCATCTAATTAACAGGACACATTAAATAAATCCATTAATTAAAAAAAAGAAAAGTGAAAAAATAATTAAAAATAAACGCCATGTTTAATAAAAAACAGAGTAGACTGCCTGCGGGCGCTTGAGGCAATCTGCCTTAAGCATCAGAAAGGATAATTGAGGTGGGTTGTGGAGAGTTTGCTCGCGGGATTAATTTTACTTAACCACCGCGAGCGAGCGACTACCCTACCACATCCAAACAATGTCAGGGTAGTCGCTTGCTCGCTTTAAATCAAGGAGTAAGTGACGATGAAGTCAACATTCAGCCAGCTGATTATCAGCGGACTCATTTTATTAGTTCTGTGTCTGATTAATCGCAGTTCGTTATGCGAGTTACGATTAAAGATATTCACAGCTGAATTATCTGCGGTAATGGCCTGCGAGTTGAGATCGTAGAAACTTCATAAGCGGGGATTTTTCCCCGCTATTCCGTCATTGTTTGCGTGTTTGCTCAGGCGCCCATTTCTTTATTTAATTAACGTGAACATGTAATAAAAAAATAGGCACCCTGAGGGTGCCCATTTTCAGACGGAATAAACATCAACCGCGTGGCGTATCGTTGCCCCAGCCAATCCATTTGTAGGTGGTTAAGGCTTCGAGGCCCATTGGCCCGCGCGCATGAAGTTTTTGCGTACTGACAGCCACCTCGGCACCCAGACCAAACTGGCCGCCATCGGTGAAGCGTGTGCTGGCATTAACATAAACCGCCGACGAATCGACCTGATTCACGAAACGGTTGGCATTGCTGATGCTGCGCGTCAGGATGCCATCAGAATGCTGAGTACCATGAAGCCGAATATGGTCAATCGCCTCATCAATGCTGGCCACCAGCTTGATGTTCAGGTCATTCGACAGCCACTCATCGTCATACTCAGCAGCTTTAACCGCCACCACACTGGCCGGACCGTTCTGCACCTGCGCGATAATATTCTCATCAGCATGCAACGCAATGTTTTCCTGCGCCATACGTTGCAGGAAAGCAGGCAGGAAGCGCTCGGCCTGATCGCGGTGAATCAGCAGCGTTTCCAGCGAGTTACAGGCACTCGGACGCTGCTTTTTAGCATTGACGATAACCGTCAGCGCCGCTTCGGTGTCCATCGTCTCATCAAGATACAGATGACACACCCCGATCCCACCGGTGATCACTGGTATGGTCGAATTTTCGCGGCAGAGTTTATGCAAACCGGCACCACCGCGCGGGATCAACATATCGACATAGCGATCCAGCTTCAGCAGCTGATTAACCAGTTCACGATCCGGGTTCTCAATTGCCTGTACCGCACCCGCCGGTAAACCGTGTTGCACCAGCGCGTTCTGAATCACCCGCACCGTCGCCGCGTTAGTACGATAGGTTTCTTTACCGCCGCGCAGAATCGCCGCATTACCGGTTTTCAGGCACAGCGAAGCGACATCTACCGTGACGTTGGGGCGCGCTTCATAAATCACCCCGACCACGCCCAGCGGCACACGGCGACGCTCAATACGCAGACCGCTATCGAGCAGTCCGCCATCAATCAGTTGGCCGACCGGATCGGCCAGACGGCATACCTGGCGCACATCATCCGCGATACCTTTCAGACGCTGTGGGTTGAGCGTCAGACGATCCAGCAATGCGGCGCTCATGCCATTCTGGCGCGCATCAGCCAGATCCTGTTCATTCGCCGTGAGGATGTCGGCGCTTTCTGCTTCCAGCCGATCGGCGATGGTTAGCAGCACCTGGTTTTTTTCAGCGGTGGAGAGTTCCGCCAGCTTATACGACGCCGCACGCGCCGCTTTACCCATTTCTTCTAACATCAATTGCTCCTTAACTGACGATCATATCGTCACGGTGCACGGCCACCGGGCCATATTCGTAACCGAGGATCTCGCTGATTTGCTGGCTGTGATGTCCGGCGATCATGCGCATTGCATCGCTGTTGTAACGCGTCACGCCATGGGCAACATCGCGCCCTTCAAGGCTGCGAATCCGGATCACTTCCCCACGCGAGAAGTTACCCTGCACCTCACGGATACCTTTTGGCAGTAACGAGCTACCGCGTTCAAGAATCGCGGTCAGCGCGCCGTCATCAACGGTGATTTCACCGGCGGGTGGTGCACCAAAGATCCAGCGTTTACGATTTTCCAGTGGCGTTTGCTGCGCATGGAAACGGGTGCCAACCGGTTTCCCGTCGATCACCTCGCCAATCACGTTGCTGCGGCTGCCAGCGGCGATGATCACATCAATACCCGCGCGGCAGGCAACATCCGCCGCCTGTAGCTTGGTCGCCATCCCACCGGTCCCCAGACCCGAGACGCTACCACCGGCCAGCGTGCGCAGCGCATCGTCAATCTGATGCACATCGCTGATCAGCTCCGCTTCCGGATTATTGCGCGGATCGGCGGTAAACAGTCCCTGTTGATCGGTCAGCAGCAGCAGCTTGTCAGCGCCCGCCAGCATGGCAGCCAGTGCCGAGAGATTGTCATTATCGCCGACTTTGATTTCGGCGGTGGCAACGGCATCGTTTTCGTTGATGACCGGCACGATATGGTTGTCGAGCAACGCACGCAGCGTATCGCGTGCATACAGGAAGCGTTCACGATCTTCCATATCGGCACGCGTCAGCAGCATCTGGCCGATATGAATGCCGTAAATCGAAAACAGCTGCTCCCACAATTGGATCAGACGGCTCTGCCCCACCGCAGCCAGCAGCTGCTTTGAGGCGATGGTAGGTGGCAGTTCAGGGTAACCCAGGTGTTCGCGCCCGGCCGCCATTGCGCCCGAGGTGACGATAACAATACGATGGCCCGCCGCGTGCTGCTGTGCACACTGACGAACCAACTCCACCATATGCGCCCGATTCAACCGACGTGAACCGCCGGTAAGAACGCTGGTACCCAACTTGACCACAAGGGTCTGACTGCCACTCATGTTTTTCCTGCCATATAAGAAAAAAGTTCTGCGAAGGGACGTTTTATCAGGAGTGAGCATGGAAGCCAACAGCCACCGGGGGAAAAGCACAAAAATCCCCGGACAATGCGCTAGACCAAAAGTTCGCGATTAACAAGAAATCAGAAAAACTGTCATAAAACTTTCATCGCCAACCGGTAAAAAGTCCCCGTGTTTTATTACAAGCCCTTTCAGGGGCACAACAAATTTTACTCATTGGGATTGATAGCAAAATGATGAAAAGCAAACTGGCATTAGTCGTATCAGCGCTGGCTCTGGCATCAACTGCGCACGCCGCTGAAGTTTATAACAAAGACGGTAACAAACTGGACTTCTACGGCAAGGTTAAAGCTGAAAACTATATGAGCGACAACGCAAGCTCAAATGGTGACAAATCTTACGTCCGTATCGGCTTCAAAGGTCAGACCAAGATTAACGACCTGATGACCGGTTACGGCCAGTGGGAATATCAGTACAACGTCAACAACTCTGAAGGTACAGACGCTAACACCGGCAACAAAACCCGTCTGGGCTTTGCTGGTCTGAAATTCAGCCAGTACGGTTCATTTGACTACGGTCGTAACTACGGCGTGCTGTATGACGTGGAAGGCCTGACCGACGTATTCCCGGAATTCGGCGGCGACGGTACTGCGCGTGCGGATAACTTCATGACCCAGCGCGCCACTGGCGTAGCCACTTATCGTAACAACAACTTCTTTGGCCTGGTTGATGGTCTGCGCTTTGCACTGCAATACCAGGGCAAAAACGACTCCACCAGCGCCAACGCCCGTGGTAGCGCAACCGATACTTCTCGTCAGAACGGCGACGGTTACGGTGCATCACTGGGTTACACCTTTGGTGATACCGGCATCAGCGCCATCAGTGCCGTCACCTCTTCTGACCGTACCAATCAGCAGGAAGCCCGTACCTACGGTAAAGGCCAGAAAGCTGAATCCTGGGGTGCTGGTCTGAAATATGACGCCAACAGCGTATATCTGGCGGCTATCTACACCGAAACCCGCAACATGACCCCGATCAGCGGAACTTATCAGGGTGCGTCCGTTTCTGGTGCAGCAAACAAAGCGCAGAACATCGAATTGGTGGCACAGTATCAGTTTGATTTCGGCCTGCGTCCGTCACTGGGTTACGTACAGACCAAAGGCAAAGATATCGAAAACGGTATCGGCGATGCCGACCTGGTGAAATACATCGACGTGGGTGCGACTTACTACTTCAACAAAAACATGTCTGTGATGGTGGATTACAAAATCAACCAGCTGTCTGACGACAACAAACTGGCACTCAACAGCGACGACGTGGTTGCAGTGGGCATGACTTACCAGTTCTGATGTAGCTTTACCCTCAATGTGTCTGAAACCAAGGGCAGGCTCATCACCTGCCCTTTTTTGTCGCCGTCAGGCGCTTAACTTTACCGGCTGCTCATCGAATCCGGCAGCAGGTTTGAGATCCAGCTTCAGTTCATGAAGTGTGGCTTTAAGACGCTCGTGGAAGTTGCGCAGCGTCTCTTCTACTTTAGCGTTGTTGTCTTTGCCTTTGATCGCTGAGGCACTCCAGTTCCCCGCTTTATCAAACAAACCAAAAGTGTATTGGTAGGTAAAGTGATCTTCCTGTGCTTCCAGTTCCATCCACCAGCCCCAGAACTCACGGCTTTCCGGTGACGGTTTCACATTAATGCACACCGCGAGGCAATCGAAAAAGAAGCGTGTTTCTTCGCATTTACCTTCACGGATGTACGGCCCCAGCTCAGTGAAACGCTTAAGCAGGCGACTACGGGGGTGACCACTCGGTAACGACATGCTAATTCTCCCTTAACTGGTTAACAGACCTTGTAACGATCACTACTTAGTCTTTTAACTGCTTTGCCAGCCAGTCGCAAATCTGATTTAGCGCTTTGTCGAAACTGCTGAAAACCGGAGCAGCCGGAATAAGCAGTGCTTTCCCCTGGGCCGAGGAGCTGACAATCATGCGCGTATCCTCCTCCGGGCTAAACAGATCGTTGTTCCAGTATGCCGCCAGCATGGGTATCGGCGTGCGACGTCCCAGCAATCCCTGTACTTTCAGGGAGTAACGATTGAGTTCCGTGCGCAGATTATTGTCCGGAGTGGATGACATGCCCAGGCGGCTCGCCAGCATATCCATATACATATCTGGCAGCTGGTCCTGACGCTGTTCATCGACAAACACGCCGTGCACCATCGCTCCCAGCGTCGCCACGGCACGAAGACGCGGCACCTCCAGATAAGCGAGCCGCGTCGCGACATTGGCCCCGAAACGATAACCAAACAACCCCACACGGGTGTGATCAACCCACGGCACGTTACTCAGCTCGCGTAAAACCTGCTGATGCAGCTGGCTGGTATCCTGATTCAGCGTCCATTTGCTGCTGAGACCGACTGACGGCATATCCAGCGTCAGCATCGCGATGCCGCGCGGTGCGAGGTAATCGTGGAACAGGCGATAATGGTCAATCTGCAACGAATCCAGACCACCGCATAACATCACCGTCGGATAGGGTGCCTGCGCCTGCGCTGGCATATGCAGGAAGCCCGTTACCGGGCTGCCACCGCTGATGGGAAAGGTCAGGGTTTTCAGTTCACCAGCCAGCCGCTGCGTCGCTTCTTCATAGGCATGATTGGCGAGCACCTGTGCCTGATCGGCCAGTTCATCGCCTTTAATATACGGATAACCCGCAAGGCTGTAGAGGTTTGCGGCATGCAGCCAGTGCTGGCCAGCCTGATCAGGGTTGTCGCTCTGCATCGCTTCCTGCTGCCACATCCCTGCCTGCTTCGTCCACTCGAAGTTCCAGTTACCGCCACGGTAACCAATTACCGTATCGAGCAGCGCATCGCTGGTGTGTTCAAGATTGCAGATGGCGATACGCGCCAGCACTTCGCTGATTTCCTGCGGAGACAGGCCACGCCACGTCCACAAAAGCTTATTCAGCATGCGATACCAGCAATGCTGCGTATCGCCCTCCAGCGCGGTATGAACCTGGATGGGATGATGGTGCTCACGTCGCACCAGAGAAGACGTTTCAGGATGTTTGAAACGTGGCTTAAACAGCTCTTCACTGAGATTTTTGCTGGACATCGTAAACTCTCTTCTGCGGCAGTCAGGCGAAGATCAGTTTACTGCACACTGCGGTGCTGTGCGATAAGACAGAAAGCACAACGCCCGAGAAATCGGGCGTTGTTTGCGTTGCGTCAATCAGCTTTTGACGATGGGGGGAATGTAGACCACGCCCATGTCCCACGGCTGTTCAATCCAGGTGTTCTGCGGAATATCGACAACATAATCGTCCACCAGCGCGCGGCCGGCAGGCTTAGCAAAGATGGTAACAAAACGTGCTTTAGGATACATATCGCGGATCGCCTGAGCGGTGCCACCGGTATCCACCAGGTCGTCAATCACCACAAAGCCTTCACCATCACCTTCGGCACGCTTCAGCACCGTCATTTCGCGCTGGTGATCGTGATCGTAGCTGGAGATGCACACGGTATCGACATAGCGAATACCAAGTTCACGTGCCAGCAGCGATGCCGGAACCAGACCACCACGGCTTACCGCGATGATACCTTTCCACTGTTCCACAGGAAGCAGGCGCTGGGCCAGTTTACGGGCATGGATCTGTAGCATGTCCCAGGTGACGACGTATTTTTCGCTCATAAAAGGAGTCCCGGCCAATTGAAGTTGGCTTAAAAATGTGCAAGGGGGAAAAGGTTGCGCGAGATTATAAGGATCTGTCGCGTTAAAAACCAGCATCTGACGCATCGGTTGCGGCTTTTTAGCGCGGCTGATTACGCACCCTGTCAGAAACAGTGGTATTCTCAGGCCCATCACGTCAGATGAGCTGACGGCGATCTTTCACTGGAACCCCGCGTGCGAGCGGCTCGTCCGCCACGCTGACACAGGAGACGCGTTGTGTCTGAATTGTCGCAACTTTCACCCCAGCCACTGTGGGATATTTTCGCCAAAATCTGCTCCATTCCACACCCGTCTTACCATGAAGAAGCCCTGGCCGAATACATCGTTGGCTGGGCCAAAGAGCAGGGACTTTGGGTGGAGCGCGATCAGGTCGGAAACATCCTGATTCGTAAACCCGCCACCAAAGGCATGGAAAAACGCACACCGGTTGCACTGCAGGCTCACCTCGACATGGTGCCGCAGAAGAACAATGACACGGTGCATGACTTCACCAAAGACCCGATTCAGCCGTATGTGGATGGCGAATGGGTAAAAGCGCGTGGGACGACACTGGGTGCCGATAACGGTATCGGTATGGCATCGGCGCTGGCGGTGCTGGCTGACAACAGCCTGACACACGGCCCGATTGAGGTGCTGCTGACCATGACGGAAGAGTCCGGCATGGATGGTGCCTTTGGTTTACAACCGAACTGGCTGCAAGCCGATATCCTGATCAACACCGACTCCGAAGAAGAAGGTGAGATCTATATGGGCTGCGCCGGTGGTATCGACTTTATCACCACCCTGCCCCTGACCCGTGAAGCGGTGCCTGCCGGTTATGAAACCCTGCGTCTGACGCTGAAAGGGCTGAAAGGCGGTCACTCTGGCGCGGATATCCACCTGGGTTTGGGCAATGCCAACAAGCTGCTGGCACGCTTCCTGGCGGCACATGCTCGTTCGCTGGATGCGCGCCTGATTGAATTCACCGGTGGTACGCTGCGTAACGCCATCCCGCGTGAAGCCTTTGCGACGCTGGCTATCGACAGCCACAAAGTGGATGCCCTGAAATCAGCGGCGGCACATTTCCAGGCCACGCTGCAAAACGAGCTGGGCATTAAAGAGAAAAACATCACGCTGCTGAGCGAACCGCTGGCGCATCAGGGCCAGGCGCTGACTGCTGACTGCCGTGATCGTTTCCTTAACCTGCTGAACACCACCCCGAACGGCGTGATCCGCAATTCAGACGTGGCCAAAGGCGTGGTGGAAACCTCGCTCAACGTTGGCGTGGTGACCATGGATCAGGACAATGCAGAAATCATCTGCCTGATTCGTTCGCTGATCGATACCGGTAAAGATTACGTGGTAGAAGTGCTGACGTCGCTGGGTGAACTGGCCGGTGCCAAAACTGCGCCTAAAGGCGGCTACCCAGGCTGGCAGCCGGATGCTGATTCGCCGATCATGGCGCTGACGCGGAAGACTTACGAAGCCCTGTTTGGCAAGACACCAAACATCCAGGTGATCCACGCAGGTCTGGAATGCGGTCTGTTCAAGAAACCTTATCCTGAGATGGATATGGTCTCCATTGGCCCTACCATCACCGGTCCGCACTCACCGGATGAGCAGGTTCATGTGGCAAGCGTTGGCCTTTACTGGCAACTGCTGACCTCGCTGCTCAACGTGGTGCCAGAAAAAGTGTAATTATTTGGTTAAGTCACTCACCAGGCTTCGGCCTGGTTTTTTTATGCCTGTTAACAAACCAGCATAATCTGCTAACAAATCGCAACCTTACCCCCTTCTTTCACTATCACGTCTGTCTGCTGCCAGTTTTAGACGCCGTTACGCCCGGATGTCTGGATGGCTAATACGATTTTGTGCTAGCTTATGCGCTTTCGTTTGTTGCCGAGCCTGGATGTTCAGGAAAAAATGCGCCCACTTCTCTTTTTAAAAGGCCCCGTCCATGAGTGCGATTAACCGCCTGGAGATGCGTAATATCTCCATCGCTTTTGGCGGTTTTGCCGCGCTGACCGAGGTGGACTTTGTCACCGACGGCGGCTCGGTGCATGCACTGACCGGTGCCAACGGTGCAGGAAAATCGACGCTGATGGCCGTGCTCTCTGGCGCGCACAGCCATTATCACGGCGAGATCCTGCTCGATGATCAGCCCGTCACCATTCGCTCCCCGCGTGATGCCAAAAAGCTGGGTATCCACCTGGTACAGCAGGAAGTGGACGTGGCGCTGGTGCCGCAGCTCAGTGTGGCGGAAAACATCCTGCTCGATCAGCTGGCCGAACCGGGCCACGGCTATCGCTGGGGCGAAATCCGCCGCCAGGCGCGCGCGCTGCTGGCCCAGCTGGAAGTGAATATTGACGTCAAACGCCTGGTGGAGCGCTGCTCACTGGCGGAAAAGCAGCAGATTTTGCTGGCCCGCGCCCTCTCCCATCACTGCCGCTTCCTGATCCTTGATGAACCGACCGCGCCGCTCGACCAGCATGAAAGCGAGCGTCTGTTTAGCGTGGTTCGTCGTTTACAGGACAATGGCATTGGCGTGGTGTTTATTTCCCACCGCATTCACGAACTGAAAGCAATTTGTGACCAGCTGACGGTGCTGCGCGATGGACGCCTGATCGAAACCGCCCCGATGGCGGCACTGAGCGGCGAGCAAATCGTGGAGAAGATGCTCGGCCACCAGTTAACCGATGTGTATCCGCCGCGCCGTGAACGTCAGCAACAGCCTCTGCTGCTGTCAGTGGAAGGTCTGCATGATGACCAGTTGCTCCAGGATATCTCGCTGCGCCTGCATAAAGGTGAAATCCTCGGCATCGCCGGGTTAGCCGGAGCCGGTAAAACCGAGCTGTGCAAAGCGCTGTTTGGCGCGAACAAAAGCCGCGTCAGTCGCGGCGAATTGCATGGCAAACCGTGGCGTCCGCGTTCACCACATGACTCGGTGGAAAATCGTATGGCGCTGGTGCCAGAAGAACGCCGTAAAGAAGGCATCTTTATCGATGAATCGGTGACGATGAACCTCAGCGTCAGCGCCGATAACAGTTTTTCCCGCTGGAGCCTGTTTGGCCACCGCCAGGCATGGCGCTGGGCAGAAGAGGTGATTAACCGCCTCAACGTGCGCACCACCGGCCCCGCGCAGACGCTGCGCCGCCTGTCGGGTGGTAATCAGCAGAAAGTGGCGATTGGTAAATGGCTGCGTAATAACGCCGATGTGCTGATTTTTGATGAACCGACCAAAGGGGTCGATATCAAGGCCAAAACCGATCTGTTCAGCCTGATCGACGGTTTAGCGCGGGAAGGCAAAGGCATCATCTATGCCTCGGGTGAGTTTTCCGAGCTGGTGGGCCTGTGCGACCGTATTTGTGTGCTCTGGGACGGGCGCATTGTGGCAGAAATGGAAGGTCGTGAGGCCACAGAAGAGACGCTTTTGCTTTATTCCACCGGAGGAACCCCTGCGTGAGCAGCAAAGATATCATCCTGAACCCGCAGCCTTCTCTGCGCCATCAACTATTTGATTTTCTCTATAAATGGGGCATGTTGCTGACGGTGGTGATCCTGATCGCCGCATTTGGTCTTGCCTCAGACAGCTTCCTTGAGCCTGCCAACATCATCAACATTCTGCGCTCCATCGCCATTGTCACGGTGATTGCGATTGGCGTGTCGATTTCGCTGACCATTGGCGGCTTTGACCTGTCTGTCGGCTCTACCGCCTCGCTGGCGAATGCGCTGGTGATTTCACTGTTCGTCTGGTACGGCTTCAACTCCACCGAAGCCATCGTCATTACCTTGCTGCTGTGCACCCTGGTCGGGTTGTTTAACAGCTTCCTGATTGTGATTCTGCGCATTCCCGACATGCTGGCGACCCTCGCAACGTTGTTTGTGGTTCAGGGCGTGGCGATGACCTACAGCTTTGGTGGCTCCATTACCGAAAATATGGTGATGCCGAACGGGGATATGGCGGAAGGCGCTATTCCGGCTGGCTTCAACCTGCTCGGCCAGGTGCCAACCATCGTCATTATCATGCTGGTGGTGACCATCGTGGCGCAGCTGGCGCTGTCGCTGACCAAACATGGCCGCCGGATGTATGCCCTCGGTGGCAATCCGGAAGCGGCACGTCTCTCCGGTATCCGTACCAACCGTTATCGCGTGCTGGCTTATGTGATTTCGTCACTGCTGGCCGGGGTCGGTGGCATTCTGCTGGCTTCGCGTATTGGTTCCTCGCAGGTGAATGCCGGTGGCGGTTACCTGATGGATGCGGTGGCGGCGGCGTGGATCGGCTTCTCGCTGGCCGGTTCCGGCAAACCGAATGCGCTCGGAACCCTGGTCGGCGCGATCATCCTTGGTGTGCTGCAAAACGGACTGGTGATGCTTTCCGTGCCCTACTACGCCATGGACATTATTAAAGGCCTGGTGCTGGCTCTGGCCCTGGCGATTACCTATATTCAGCGCCGCTAAGGCGCTTCCCTGAAGAAAGAGAACAACATGAAAAAAATTACCCTTTCGCTGCTGGCCGTAAGCCTGCTGAATGTCAGCGCCGCCTTTGCCGACACCGTGGTGCCGGTACCTGCCGCCATCGCTAATCATCAGGGACCGGTGCGTATCGCCATTATCCGTAACCTCGGTTCTGACGATAACACCACCCAGTTTGTGGCCGGTGCCATCCAGCAGGGACGTAAGCTGGGCTTCAAAGTCAGCACCTTCCTGAGCAACGGCGATGATGCGCGTTTCCAGGATTTCGTTAGCCAGGCGATCAGCCAGAAATATGACGGCATCATTCTGTCGCACGGTAAAGAACCCTACTCTACCGCACTGGTAAAACGCATTGCCGATGCCGGAATCAAGGTGTCGGTGTTTGATACCCCGGTTGATACACCGGTGAACGGCGTGACGGTCACCGCACAGAATGACGCCTCACTGGCGCAGGAATCGCTGGGTCAGTTGATCAAAGACTTTAACGGTAAGGCGAATATCGTCAAATTGTGGGTCGCTGGCTTCCCGGCCATGGATCGTCGTCAGGTAGTGTATGAAAAACTGATGAAGGAAAATCCAGGCATCCATCAGCTGGAATCGATCGGGGCGGTCTCTTCTGACGTGCAGGGCGATACGGCTAACAAGATTGGTGCGATTCTGGCGAAGTACCCGAAAGGCAAAATTGATGCGATCTGGGGTTCCTGGGATGCCTTCAGCCAGGGTGCCTACAAAGCGTTGCAGGAGAATGGCCGTACTGAGATCAAACTGTACAGCATTGACGTCTCCAACCAGGATCTGCAGCTGATGCACGAGAAAAACAGCCCGTGGGTGCAGACGGTGGCTGTGGATCCGAAAACCATTGGCGCAGTGAATATGCGTCTGGTGGCGAATAAGATTGCCGGTGAAAACACTCCGGCGAGCTACGAGTTTAAGGCTTCCTCGATTACTCAGCAGCAGCTGAGCAGCGAGCAGGGTGCGGTGAACGTGGCGTCGCTGAGCAAAATCATCCCAGGCTGGGGTGAGAACCACGATTTCGTCGCACCCTGGTTTGCCACGCTGGAAGCGAAGTACGGCAATAAATAACAAGTGGGGGTGGGTAAATCCGCCCCATATCCGTAGCAGCGCGATTTATCGCGCGTTGTTTTCCGTGCCGCAGCCCGAAAGACGCGCGATAAATCGCGCCGCTACGACAATCCCAATAATAATTGCCTTTCCAGCTGTGGATTCACCAGCGTCACATGTAATCCCACCAGCCTGACGCCACGCCCGGCGCGGCGTTCGTCCCAGGTTTTGCGTGCCACCGCAATCATGTCTTCTTTATTCAGCACTGGCCAGATATGCTCCTGGGTCGTCTGCTGGAAATCATTAAACTTCAGCTTTACCCCCTGGCGGGCGATCAGTTTATCCGGGCGGATACGCGTCAGACGACGATCCAGCTCTTCATAAAGATAATCAATAATTTCAAGGCATTGTTCCCAGCTGTGAATATCTTCCATCAGGGTACGCTCAACGCCGAGCGATTTACGCTCCCGCTCCACCACCACACCGCGCTCGTCAATGCCGTGGCTGCGTTCCCACAACACCCGGCCAAATTTGCCGAAGCGTTTGAGCAGTTGCGCCAGATCGGCCTGCTGCACATCGCCGCAGGTACGTAGCCCCATCTCTTCCAGCTTTTTCGCCGACACCTTGCCGACGCCGGGAATTTTACTCAGTGACAGCGTCAGCAAAAAATCAGGCATCGCCTGCGGCGTGATCACAAACTGGCCATTCGGCTTATTCAGGTCGGAGGCAATTTTGGCGAGAAACTTGATTGGCGCGATCCCTGCCGAGGCGCTGAGCTGGGTTTCACGCAGAATATCGGCGCGAATCGCCTGCGCCATCAGCGTGGCTGATCCCTGGCAATGCGGGCTATCGGTGACATCAAGGTAAGCTTCATCCAGCGACAGCGGTTCAATCAGCGAGGTGTAGCGCGCGAAGATGTCGCGGATCTGGCGGGAAGCCTCTTTATAAGCTTCGAAGCGGCCGGGCAGCAGACGGAGGTGTGGGCACAGTCTCAGCGCGGTAGCGGTGGGCATGGCACTGCGCACGCCATATTCGCGTGCCGGGTAGTTGGCGGTGCTGATCACACCACGTTGCACCCGGCTGCCACCGATGGCGATCGGGATATCACGCAAAGAGGGATCGTCGCGCATTTCAACCGCCGCGAAAAAGCAGTCCATATCGACATGAATGATCTTACGCATACCCCCTCCGAATACTGGATAAGTATACAGCATCGAAAAATATCGGCAATATTTGTCGGGGCAGGCATTAAAGTTTACAAATTTATCGCCGTAATCCCTGTGGTAAAGGGTTATTTTCTCAGACACTGGCTTGATTAAACGCCAGACAATGTTAATGTTGCGCTGCGGTAGCGGATATTTCCGATAATGCAATAAGAGACGTTATGCGTCACAGTTCCTCTTCACTTCAAGGTACACACAGAATGGGCAGAATCGCATTCTTGCTTGCGATGATTTTTATGCCGGTCCTTAGCTGGGCAATCAATCCCGAGCCAGTTAATCCCGAGGCTCCGGTAAGCAAAGAACTAAAAAAACAATTACTTGGCACCCCGGTTTATATTCAGATTTTCAAGGAAGAGCGCACGCTGGAACTGTACGGCAAGATCGGTAATGAATATCGTCTGCTGGACAGCTACCGCATTTGTAATTTCTCTGGCGGTTTGGGTCCCAAACGCCGTGAAGGGGATTTTAAAAGCCCGGAAGGTTTTTATAGCGTCAAACTGAATCAGTTAAAACCAGATAGTCATTATTATCGTGCGATCAATACCGGTTTTCCGAACCAATTTGACCGCGACAATGGTTACAACGGCAAATATCTGATGATCCATGGCGATTGTAAATCCATTGGCTGCTATGCCATGACCAACGCCTATATGGATGAGATCTACACCTACGTTAACGCTGCGCTGCGTAACGGGCAGCAGGAAGTGTCGTTAAGCATCTTCCCGTTCCGCATGACCGACAGCAACATGCAGCGCCACCGCTACTCCACTTACGCCAGCTTCTGGCGTCAGCTGCAGCCGGGTTATGCGTACTTTGTTAAGTACCATCAACCACCGACGGTGAACGTCACCGGCACCGGCCAGTACGCGGTAAACAGCAGTCCGGCGGTGATGACCGCGCCAGACGCTGCTTCAAAATCATTCCTGGCGCTCTCCCAGGCAAAATAATACCCACTCACCTGGCACTATCCGGTGCCAGGTTTCATTCCCCGTCAGCGGTTGCGTCGCGATCACCGTCACCACATCCTGCGGTGTAGTCTGCTGTTGAAAATCAATCTCCACATCCTGATCGAGCAACTTGGCTTTGCCAAACGGCGCGCGACGGGTGATCCAGAACAGATTGGTGGAACAGAACGCCATCAGATAACGTCCGTCCGACAGCAGCATATTAAACACCCCTTTCTGCCGTAACTCCGTCGCCAGCTCCGCGATATAGCGAAACACCGCGGGCCAGTTCCCCGGTGTGCGCGGATAACGCTGGGTCAGTTTATGCAGGATCCAGCAGAAGGCTTTTTCACTGTCGGTTTCACCCACCGGCCGGAAATGGCCGGTCTCCAGCTGACGATAGCCTTTCAGCTGGCCATTATGGGCGTAGGTCCAGTTACGGCCCCACAACTCACGGGTAAACGGATGGGTATTTTCCAGTGACACTTCACCCCGGTTGGCCTGGCGAATATGCGCCACCACCGAATGTGATTTGATGGGGTATTCCTGCACCAGACGGGCAATTGGCGAGTTATAGCTCGGTAACGGATCTTTGAAGGTGCGGCAGCCTTTATCTTCATAAAAAGTGATGCCCCAGCCATCTTTGTGCGGTCCGGTTCCACCGCCACGCTGCACCAGCCCGGTAAAACTAAAACAGATATCCGTTGGGACATTCGCGCTCATCCCGAGCAATTCGCACATAGCTACCGCCTTAGTAAAATCCTCCCACCAGCGTGGGAGGAGAAGCCACGACTTACTTCACCATCTCTTTTTCAATCAGCAGCATCAGGATATGGATGACTTTGATATGAATTTCCTGAATGCGGTCAGCATAACCAAAATGCGGCACCCGGATTTCAATATCCGCCGTACCGGCCATTTTGCCGCCGTCTTTACCGGTCAGCGTGATGACCTTCATGCCCTGCGCGCGCGCCGCTTCCACCGCTTTGATGATGTTGGCGGAATTGCCGGAAGTGGACAGGCCGAGCAGCACATCACCCGGACGGCCCACGGCCTCGATATAACGTGAGAACACGTAATCGTAACCAAAATCGTTGCTGACGCAGGAAAGATGGCTGACGTCAGAGATGGCAATCGCCGGGTAGCCAGGACGGTTTTCACGATAACGCCCGGTCAGCTCCTCGGCGAAGTGCATGGCATCGCAATGCGA
Organism: Pantoea cypripedii; assembly: GCF_011395035.1. Taxonomy (NCBI): domain Bacteria; kingdom Pseudomonadati; phylum Pseudomonadota; class Gammaproteobacteria; order Enterobacterales; family Erwiniaceae; genus Pantoea; species Pantoea cypripedii. Next base: position 896,324 of record NZ_CP024768.1, on the reverse strand, counting down.
GCCGCCGTTACCGCAGGAAAGCACTTTGCCACCCGCTTTGAAGCTATCTGCCAGCAACACCGCCGCGCGCTGAATCGCATGGATGTTGGCTTCATTGCTGAGGAAATTGTTCAGCGTATCGGCGGCTTCATTAAGTTCTGACCGGATAATGTCCTGATACATAGGGATGTCCTTTAGAGGAAAGATTGACCCCTGCAAGTTTAACGGAATGGCGTGGAGGCGCAAAGCACAGGCGCAGGTGAAAGCCCGGCTCCGGAGGGTAAAAAGCGTGAAGCCGTGTGTCAGATCAACCTATCCCGAGGATTTTGTGAGTTGGGTTGTAATTGTGTTGTAAACAGATTGATAAATTTCCGGCGCTGCTCTAAACCTCTATACATAACAGGTCAGACCTCTTACAACTTACGGAGCGGTTCATTATGCTGGTTGCCTCAATCGTTGCGACGCTGATATTGATTAGCGCCCTCTTCTACCATCAACTTTCCCTGCGTTTCAGCAGCGCTATCCTGCTGTTATGGACCGCAGCGCTGGCATTTAGCGGGCTGTGGACGCCCTGGCTGCTGCTGCCGCTCGCCATCATCCTGTTACCCTTTAACCTGCCGGCGATGCGTCGCAGCATGTTTTCAAAACCGATGCTGCACAGCTTTCAGAAAGTGATGCCGCCGATGTCGCGTACCGAAAAAGAAGCCATCGACGCCGGTACCACCTGGTGGGAAGGCGACCTGTTCCGCGGCAAGCCGGACTGGCAAAAGCTGCATAACTACCCGCAGCCACGCCTGACAGAAGAAGAACAAACTTTTCTCGATGGCCCGGTAGAAGAAGCCTGCCGTATGGCGAATGATTTCCAGATCACCCACGAAATGGCCGATCTGCCGCCGGAACTGTGGGCGTATCTGAAAGAACATCGTTTCTTCGCCATGATCATCAAAAAAGAGTATGGCGGCCTCGAATTCTCGGCCTATGCTCAGGCGCGCGTACTGCAAAAACTGGCGGGCGTGTCCGGTATCCTCGCCATCACCGTTGGCGTGCCTAACTCCCTTGGCCCCGGTGAATTGCTGCAACACTACGGCACCGATGCCCAGAAAGATCATTACCTGCCACGCCTGGCGCGCGGCGACGAAATTCCCTGCTTCGCGCTGACCAGCCCGGAAGCCGGTTCTGATGCCGGAGCCATCCCGGATACCGGCGTGGTGTGCATGGGTGAATGGCAGGGCAAAGACGTGCTCGGCATGCGCCTGACCTGGAATAAGCGCTATATCACCCTGGCACCGATTGCCACCGTGCTCGGCCTGGCCTTTAAACTCTCCGACCCGGATCACCTGCTGGGCAATACCGAAGAACTGGGCATCACCTGCGCACTGATCCCTACCCACACGCCAGGCGTGGAAATTGGTCACCGCCACTTCCCGCTTAACGTCCCGTTCCAGAACGGTCCGACGCGTGGCAAAGATATCTTCGTACCGATTGATTACATTATCGGCGGCCCGGCGATGGCCGGTCAGGGCTGGCGTATGCTGGTGGAATGCCTCTCGGTAGGGCGTGGTATCACCCTGCCGTCCAACTCCACTGGCAGCCTGAAAAGTATCGCGCTGGCGACCGGTGCTTATGCGCACATTCGCCGCCAGTTCAAAGTGTCCATCGGCAAAATGGAAGGCATTGAAGAACCGCTGGCACGCATTGCCGGTAATGCCTACGTGATGGATGCGGCAGCGACGCTGATCACCAGCGGCATTATGCTGGGTGAAAAACCGGCGGTGCTGTCGGCGATTGTTAAATATCACTGCACCCATCGCGGCCAGCAGTCGATCATTGATGCGATGGATATCGCCGGAGGTAAAGGCATCATGCTCGGCGAGAATAACTTCCTCGCCCGCGCCTATCAGGGCGCACCGATTGCCATTACCGTCGAAGGTGCCAATATTCTGACGCGTAGCATGATCATCTTCGGTCAGGGTGCCATTCGCTGCCATCCGTGGGTGCTGGAAGAGATGAATGCGGCGGCGAAAAACGATCTGGCAGCCTTTGACCGTGCGCTGTTCAGCCATATCGGCCATGTCGGCAGCAACAAGGTGCGCAGCCTGTGGCTGGGTCTGACCGGTGGCCGTACCAGCGCCACCCCCACCCGTGACGCCACGCGTCGTTATTATCAGCAAATGAACCGGTTGAGCGCTAACCTGGCGCTGCTGGCTGATGTGGCGATGGCGGTGCTGGGCGGCAGCCTGAAACGTCGTGAGCGTATCTCTGCGCGTTTGGGCGATGTCCTGAGCCAGCTCTATCTGGCATCAGCAACGCTGAAACGTTATGAGGATGAAGGCCGTAACGAAGCTGACTTGCCGCTGGTGCACTGGGGCGTCCAGGATGCGCTGCATCAGGCAGAAGTGGCCATCGACGATCTGCTGCGCAACTTCCCGAATCGCTTTGTCGCCGGGGCGCTGCGTGGGGTGATCTTCGCCGGTGGACATCACTGCCCGGCACCGTCTGATAAGCTCGACCATAAACTGGCGAAACTGTTGCAGCTGCCCTCCGCGACACGTACCCGTCTGGGTCGTGGTCAGTATCTGACGCCGAGCGCCCACAACCCGGCGGGCCAGCTGGAACAGGCGTTGCAGGATGTGATGGCGGCGGAGGTGATTCACGATCGTCTGTGCGTGCAGCTGAAGAAAAATGTCGCCTTCACCCGGCTGGATCAGCTGGCGCAGCGTGGTCTGGCGGAGGGCTGGATTGATGAAGCGGAAGCGAAGATTCTGACCCGTGCCGAGGCCAGCCGCCTGCGTTCGATTAACGTGGATGAGTTTGCGCCGGAAGCGCTGGCGGTGCCAAAGCCGCAAAGTAAGCCGGCAAACCGCCCCAGCGAAGCAGCTTAAGCCCCGTAGCGGCGCGATTTATCGCGCAAACAAAGCCTCCCCACCGGGAGGCTTTTTCATTTAACTCGCCTGACGAATGCGGGCAATCAACCCATCCACATCATCAATATGGTTGGCCGCCAGAATCAGCGTGCGCCCCAGCGTGATGCAGTTGCGGATGCACTCGGTGCGCATGGCATCATCGTCAATATTTTTGAAATCAGCGACATGTGACATGCCCACGGTACGGCGAATCAGCTCGGTGCCGCAGTAACCAATGGTGTCGCTCCACACTTTGCGCAGGAAAGCGGCAGCATAGCCGGGATACGCCAGCGCCACATCGGTGGTTTTGGCCTGCGCCAGTTCGAGGAAACGGCTGGCAAAGGTGCTCCACACCTGATGGACATCACTCAGGCGACGTTCACGCGCTTCCGCCGCTTCACGCGGGGCCAGCAGGCCCGGCAGGCAGCAGTAGTTAATCAGCAGATTGCCCAGCGCGGTACCGATGTCAAAACCGATCGGTCCGAAGTAGCCAAACTCCGCATCAATCGCTTTCAGGCTGCCATCCGCCACGAAGATCGATCCGCTGTGGATATCGCCGTGCAGCAACGCTTCGGCATCGGCAAAGAAGCGATGCTTCAGACCGGCCACCGCAATGCGCAGTGCGTCATCACTACGCAGGCTTTCCACCAGCGATTGCAGCGCCGCCGGGTAGTTATTGCGTTCATGATCGACGTAAGGATCGTTAAAGAACAGATCCTCGGTGATTTCACACATTTCCGGGTTGATAAAGCGCGCCACTTCGGCTTTTTTCTTATGCGGATGCAGGATGAAATCCGAGGTATGGAACAGGGTCTGCGCCAGGTATTCGCCCAGCTGGCTGGCGGCCTGCGGATAATATGCGCCTTTTACCAGCTCGCCACGCCAGATACGATGGCTGGAAAGATCTTCCATCACCATCACCGCCAGTTCGGCGTCGTAATGGGTGACATGCACGGTGTACTGTGGGCAATGTTTGTAATGCTCCACCAGCGTCTGAGCTTCGAGACGCGCACGATCGAGAGTTAACGGCCAGGATTCGCCGACACAGCGGACATACGGCAACGCCTGTTTCACCACCACACGGCTGACGCCCTGGTTGTCGTAGATCTTAAAAACCAGGTTGAGATTCCCATCACCGATCTCCTCGGCGCTCACCAGCGCTGACGGATCGTCCACACCGCCAAATTGTTTTGCATATTCCACAGCATCGGCAGCGGTGAACGTACGGTATTGCGACATTGCCTGTTCCTCGTCAATCGTAAGTAATAAGCCGTTCAGACGTCTATACATCCGTCACGCATGTTGGCACAATAGCCGCCATTAACGCAACAGAGATTTCACACCATGCAAACACTTCGCACAACCAGCCTGGAAATTCGTGATAACCAGCTGTGGATCCTCGACCAGCAGGCATTGCCGCAGCAGAAAAACTGGCTACCCGCGCATGATGTCGCGCAGCTGGTCGCTCATATCCACGCGTTACGTGTGCGTGGCGCACCGCTGATTGGCCTTTCCGCCAGCCTGCTGCTGGCACTGCTGGCTGAACAAGGGATGAATAAAGCCGGGCTGGCGGAGGCGCTGGAGGTGCTGCGCGCGGCACGCCCGACGGCGGTCAACCTGATGAACAATCTGGACCGTATGAAAGTGGCGCTGGCGGAGAACGATTTTGTCACCGCGCTGACGGCAGAAGCGCTGCGTCTGGTCGCAGAAGATAAGCAACTGTGTGACAACATCGCCCGCGCGGGTAGTGCGCTGGTCACGCCGGGCAGCCAGTTGCTGACCCACTGCAACACCGGTGGCCTGGCGACAGCAGGTGTCGGCACCGCGCTCGGGGTGATTGCCCATGCGCATCAGCAGGGCAAAGTGAAAAATGTCTGGGTCGATGAAACCCGCCCGCTGTTGCAGGGAGGACGACTCACCGCCTGGGAGCTGGGTGAACTGGGGATTCCTTATCACCTGATTACCGATTCAATGGCCGCCAGCCTGATGGCACGGGGCGTGGTGGATGCTATCTGGGTCGGCGCGGATCGTATCGCCGCCAATGGCGATGTGGCGAATAAAATCGGCACCTACAGCCTGGCGGTGCTGGCGCATTATCACGGTGTTCCATTCTATGTGGCTGCGCCGCATACCACGCTGGATCGCCTGTGCCCGAACGGTGACGCGATTCCGATTGAACAGCGTGCCGCCAGCGAAGTGACCGGCGTATCCGGCAGTTTTGGCAGCGTGCAATGGGCACCCGAGAATGCCGCTGTTTACAACCCGGCGTTTGATGTCACGCCCGCTGCGCTTATCAGTGGCTGGGTGCTGGATACCGGCGTGGTGACGCCTGAGCAGGTTCAGGCAGGGATTTTTCAGCCGTAAATGATGCACGGCCGTAGCGGCGCGATTTATCGCGCGTTCCGTGCGCGATGCGGAAAAAAACGCGCGATAAATCGCGCCGCTACAGGTCAGAAAATTATCAGGCCAGACGCGGGTACGCATCCGCGATGCTGTCACCGGTGAAATTGGCAATCCAGCCTTCCTGATTGTCGAAAATACGGATCGCGGTGAAGTGTGGCTCTGAGCCCATATCAAACCAGTGCGGCGTACCGGCTGGCACGGAAATCAGGTCCTGTTTTTCACACAGGATCTGATACACCTGGCCATCCAGATGCAGGCAGAACAAACCCGATCCTTCGACAAAGAAACGCACTTCATCTTCGCTATGGGTATGTTCATTAAGAAACTTACTGCGCAGCGCTTCTTTCTGCGGGTTATCCGCACGCATGCTCAGCACATCCCAGCTCTGATAACCTTTCTCTGCCACCAGACGATCAATCGCATGCTGGTAGGCCTTAATCACCGTGTCAGAATCCGGGTTGGCACCCAGATCGCGATCTGCCTGCCAGCGCTCAAACCGCACGCCTTTGGCATTCAGACGCTCGCGAATCGCTTCTGCATCGCTGCTGTGCCACACCGGCTGGCTGGCTTCAGTATCGGTAAAAATGGTCAGTGCACTCATCCTAAATCGACTCCGGGTTAATCTGGGAAAAATCGTTTACCTGACGATGGCGACTTTCACTATCCGCCTCGCCGCGAATTAATTGCAGGGTGCGCCAGCCAGCGTCAGCCGCCGCGTCCAGTTCCTGGTGAATATCGGACAAAAACAGCAATTCAGAAGGTTCAACACCAATTTGCTGCGCGATATTGCGATAGGACTGGGTTTCACGCTTGGCACCGACACCAGTGTCAAAATAACCGCTAAACAACGACGTTAAATCACCTTCGTCGCTGTAGCCAAATAACAATTTCTGCGCCGCCACCGAACCGGAGGAATATACATACAGCGCCTTACCCTGCTGACGCCAGCGTTCAAACGCGGGCAGCACATCCGGATAGAGGTGGCCGGTAAACTGGCCTTCAACATAACCATCACGCCAGATCATACCCTGCAACGCTTTCAGGCCGGGTGATTTGCGATCCTGCTCGATGTAGCTCAGCAAAGTGGCGATCACCTCATCAAGCGAGGCCTCGGGTGCGCCGGATTCCTCACGCACCGCGTCCAGCGCGGCGGCGACGCCCGGCTCTGCCTGATGCTCGCGCACAAAGGCCGCCAGATGCTGACGGGCATACGGGAATAACACATTATGGACGAAGCGAATATCGCTGGTGGTGCCTTCAATATCGGTAACAATTGCGCGAATCATCTGGCCTCCAGCAGCCGACGTTGTAGTTCACATTCAAACAAAAATTCCAGCCCTTCCAGATGACGACGGGCTTCGTTGACGTCTTTACCCCAGCAGGTCAGGCCGTGGCCGCGCAGCAGAAAACCATAACGCAGTGGCGTTTCAGCAGCAAAGGCTGCGATACGTTCTGCCAGGGCATCAATATCCTGGTCGTTATCAAACAGCGGAATCGCCACGGTGTTGAGATGGGTATCCTGACCGGCGAGTGTTTTCTGCATTTCATAACCGCTCAGCAGCAGCGCGCTGCCCTTTTCTACTCGCGACAGCACCGTCGAATTGACGGTATGCGTATGCAGCACGGCACCGGCTTCCGGGAACAGACGATAAATCAAGGTGTGCAGACCGGTTTCTGCCGACGGCTTACGCCCGGATGGCACCTCGTTAGTGGCAATCTCCACCTGGATAAAGTCATCACGCGTCAGACGGCCTTTATCCTTACCCGAGGCGCTCAGCAGACAATATTCGTCGTCCTGACGAACCGACATGTTGCCGCCCGTGGCCGGAGCCCAGCCTTTTGCGCCAATCCAGTGACAGGCAGCCACCAGCTGTTCCAGTGGAAGAAAATCGGTCATAGCGATATTGATATCCCGCAGGTTAGTTTGGACGTCTAAGCGTCTCGATTGCCAAATATTAACATCCTGTTTATAGTGGCAGCAACAGAGGGTTAACTCCGCAACGACATTCGCGCTTAAGGCAAAAGATCAATGACGCAGCACAACCTGATTCCCGAGAGCAAATTACCGGCGCTCGGCACCACCATTTTTACCCAAATGAGCGCGCTGGCGCAGCAACATAACGCCATTAACCTGTCGCAGGGTTTCCCTGATTTCGACGGCCCGCGCTATCTTCAGGAACGCCTGGCGTATCACGTCAGCCAGGGGGCTAACCAGTATGCCCCGATGACCGGTGCGTTACCGTTACGCGAAGCCATCGCCGATAAAACGGCAGAGCTGTATGGGCACAAACCTGACGTGAACAGCGATATCACCGTCACCGCCGGGGCAACCGAGGCACTGTACGCCGCCATTACCGCGCTGGTGCGTCCGGGTGATGAAGTGATCTGCTTCGATCCCAGCTACGACAGCTATGCCCCTGCCGTGCAGCTGGCCGGTGGCGTACTGAAACGCATTGCCTTGCAGCCACCGGGTTTCCGCGTGGACTGGAACGCCTTCCAGAGCCTGCTGAGCGCCAAAACCCGGCTGGTGATTCTGAATACGCCGCACAACCCTTCCGCCACCGTCTGGCGCAAGAGTGATTACGCCCAGCTGTGGCAGGCCATCGCCGCACAGGAAATTTATGTTCTGAGCGACGAAGTTTACGAGCATATCTGCTTCGCCGAAGAGGGACATGCCAGCGTGCTGGCCCATGCCGAATTGCGTCAGCGGGCGATTGCCGTGTCGTCCTTTGGTAAAACCTTCCATATGACCGGCTGGAAAGTGGGTTACTGCGTGGCACCCGCGGCGATCAGCGCGGAAATCCGCAAAGTGCACCAGTACCTGACCTTCTCGGTGAATACCCCGGCACAGCTGGCGATTGCTGATATGCTGCGCGCCGAGCCGGAGCACTATCGCGAGCTGCCAGAATTTTACCGCACGCGCCGTGACCGTCTGGTACAGGCGCTGGCGAAAAGTCGTTTTGAAGTGCTGCCCTGTGAAGGTACCTACTTCCTGCTGGCGGACTACAGCGCCATTTCCGATCTGGATGACGTGAGTTTCTGCCAGTGGCTGACCAAAGAAGTCGGCGTGGCGGCGATTCCGCTGTCGGTGTTCTGCGCCGATCCTTTCCCGCATAAGCTGATCCGCCTGTGCTTTGCCAAACAGGAAGCGACGCTTGACGCCGCAGCGGAGCGTTTATGTCAGCTTTGAAAATTACCGTTTTGCAGGAAACTCTGAGCTGGATGGATGGCGCCGCGAATTTGCGCCACTTCGACGGCGTACTGAAGGGCATTGAAGGACGCGATCTGGTCCTGCTGCCAGAGATGTTTACCACTGGCTTCGCGATGGAAGCGGCGGAAAGCTCGCTGCCCCAGGAAGAGGTGGTGGCGTGGCTGCACCAGCATGCCAAAACCAGCAATGCGCTGGTGGGCGGCAGCGCGGCGATTCAGACTGAAAAAGGCGCGGTAAACCGTTTCCTGCTGGTTGAGCCGGATGGCACGCTGCATCAGTATGACAAGCGCCATCTGTTCCGCATGGCGAACGAACATCAGCATTATGTCGCGGGTGAAACGCGCGAGGTGTTTACCTGGCGTGGCTGGCGCATTCTGCCGCAGATTTGTTATGACCTGCGTTTCCCGGTATTTACCCGCAACCGCAACGATTATGACCTGGCGCTGTTTGTCGCCAACTGGCCCGCGCCGCGTGCGCTGCACTGGCAGTCACTGCTGCTGGCAAGGGCGATTGAGAACCAGGCCTATGTCGCGGGCTGTAACCGCGTCGGCAGCGATGGTAACCAGCACCAGTACAGCGGCGATAGCCGGATTATTTCGCCGCTGGGTGACATCCTGGCCGCCGCTGAGCCGTTTGCGCGGGCGCGCATTGATGCTGAGTTGTCGCTGGAGGAGTTGCAGGCGTATCGTGAACGCTTCCCGGCGTGGCGCGATGCGGATGCGTTTACGTTGTAAAACCTTCGTAGCGGCGCGATAAATCGCGCTGCTACGGGGATATAACATCAACTGCCGCGATAGGTTGACCACGACCACGGGGAAATCAGGAACGGCAGATGATAATGGCTGCCGGTTTCCCCCAGCACAAAATCAATCTGCGCGCTGACATACAGCGCATCACGGCCCGCTGCGGCAAAATAATCACCGATTTCAGCAGTCAGTCGATAATGTCCTGGCGCTAACGGCTCTGGCGTTAAATCTTTAATTCGCCCGTCGGCATCGGTCTTGCCTTGTGCCAGCGGCAGCCAGCCTTCCGGGCTGTTCTGTTCCAGCGAAATCGCCACACCAATCGCCGGTTTACCCAGCGCAGTATCGAGAATATGCGTGGTGATGGTGCTCATAGGATGCTCTCCTTCAGCCGTAACAAAGTAATTTCCCGCAGTTGTGTCAGCGCTTCCTGCTGTTCTGTCGCGGCATCATTATTCAGGCGGCGCTGTAACTCCGCCAGCATTTCCTCGCCGCTACGCCCTTTAGCGCGAATCAAAAACACCCGGCCAAAGCGCTGTTCATAGCGTTGATTTCCCGCCAGCATGGCAAACTGCAACGCGCCGTCGGCATCCAGCATGGCGGACTGCTCGCTACGCGAAAAGGTCGCTTCTTTCCCCTCGCCACGCGCTTTTTCACCAATGCGCGGATGGGCGCTCAGCGCCTGTTCCAGTTCCGCCCCCTGCCACTGCAGCGCCAGTGCCTCAGCTTCGGCGATCAACCCGGCACTGCTGGCAAACGGGCGGGCTGCCACCAGCGCCTGTTGCCAGGCGGGAATGGCGACACAATGGGCAATCGCCGCCTGTGCTTCCGCTGGCGACAACTGATTAAAACTCTCCAGATTCATGCCACCACTCCTGTTATACCCGCGCCAAATCGCACACCGCCTGCAAATATGCCTGCACACCCAGCGCCACATCCGCCGCCTGCACCGACTCCGCCGGATGGTGGCTGATGCCGCGATGGTTGCGCACAAAAAGCATTCCTACCGGCCAGCGCTCTGCAATGGCGATCGCATCATGTCCGGCACCGCTTGGCAGCGACAGGCTGCGCCCCTGCACCGTTTCCAGCGCATGGCTCAGCGCCTGTTGCAGGCGCGTATCGCAGGCGGTGGCGGCGATACGATAATACTCGTCCGCGCTGAATGTCAGACCACGGCGTAAGGCGATGGCTTCCGCCTGCGTCAGTAACAGCGACAGCAGGCGCGCCAGCGGTTCATCCTGCGGGCCACGCACATCCAGCGACAACTGCACATCACCGGGGATCACATTCACCGCCCCAGGGGCGCAGTGCAACGTTCCCACCGTCGCCACCAGTTGCGGGTCCAGCTCGCGGGTGGTTTGCTCAATAAACACCATCCATTCGGCAGCCGCTGCCAGCGCGTCTTTACGATGCGTCATCGGCACCGTACCCGCATGGCCCGCCTCGCCGGTAAAACGGCAATTCAGACGGCGTGCACCATTGATGGCGGTGACCACACCGAGCGCCAGGTCTTCCTGTTCCAGGCATGGCCCCTGCTCAATGTGCAGCTCCAGATACGCGGCGATGTCGTTAACATCACGCGCCGCATCAAGGATTTTTGCTGCGTCTAAACCCACATCCTGCATCGCCTGAGCAACCGTAATACCGTTGCCATCGGGATGGGTGACCCAGCTTTCCGGCCAGCTGCCGGTGATGCCACGACTGCCCAGCAGCGTAATACCGAAACGCGTGCCCTCTTCATCGCCGAAGCCGACAATCTCAATCGCCAGCGGCAGACGCTGCTGGTGATCGTGTAGCCATTGCACGGTTTCAATCGCGCTCAGTACGCCCAGCATCCCGTCATAACGACCGGCGTTACGCACAGTATCGAGATGTGAACCGAGCAGCAGCGCCGGTGCACCCGGCGTAGCGGATTCATAGCGGCCACAAATGTTGCCGACCGCATCCTGCCACACCGTCATACCCGCAGCCTGCATCCACTCACCGACGCGCTGATTGGCGCGCATCTGTTCCGGCGAAAGATAAACCCGCATCAGGCCATCTTCCGTTTCACTGATCTCAGCCAGCGCATCGCAGCGCGCCATGACGCGTGCGGCGGCTGACTGCGCCTCGCTGGCAGTCATCAGGCTTTCACTCATGCGTGGCTCCCGTAGTGATCCCAGGCAGCCTGCAATGCCGCACCTTGTGTGGAGCGGAAGCCCAGATGATTCAGCACCGCTTCCAGCGCCGTCAGGGTTTGCATCACGCAATCTTTGCGCGCGTTGTAGCCCATGGTGCCGATACGCCACACTTTGCCATGCAGCGGACCAAACGAGGTGCCAATCTCAATGCCGAAATCTTCCAGCACCAGTTTACGTACCTGATCGCCGTTCACGCCTTGCGGGATCACCACGCCGAGCACGTTATTCATCTTATGTTGCAGATCACCGAAGGTTTCCAGCCCCATACCCTGAATACCTTTCAGCAGCGCATCGCCGTGCAGCTTATGGCGGGCAATACCGTTATCCAGCCCTTCCTGCATGATCAGACGCGCGCACTCACGCGCACCAAACAACGCCGTGGTGGCTTCGGTATGATGGTTCAGACGCTCCGGCCCCCAGTAATCCATGACCATGCCGAGATCGAAGTAGTTGGAGTAGATCATCTCGTCCTCGCCGTCCTGATGATCGGCGGTACGGATCCCCTCTTCCACGCATTTACGTTTGCGGATCACCGCTTCCATCTGCGGGCTAAGGGTAATGGGTGATGTCCCAGACGGGCCGCCGAGGCATTTTTGCATCCCCGCGGAGACCGCATCCAGCCCCCAGGCATCGGTTTCCAGCGCGTTACCGCCGAGCGAGGCCGTAGCATCGGTGTAGAACAGCACGCCATATTTCTGGCAGATGGCACCCAACTCAGCCAGCGGCTGTAACATGGTGGTGGAGGTATCGCCCTGCACAGTCAGCAGCAGACGTGGCTTGATACGTTTGATGGCGTCTTCGATCTGATCCGGCGTAAACACCTCGCCCCACGGCACCTCAATGGTGTGGACTTCAGCGCGGCAGCGGCGGGCAATTTCACACAACAGATGACCAAAACGACCGAACACCGGCACCAGCACTTTATCGCCCGGACGGATCGCCGACAGCAGAATCGCTTCGATTCCGGCGCGTGAAGTCCCGTCGATCAGCATGGTCCAGCGATTTTCGGTACGGAACACGCCCCGATACAGCGCCATCACCTCATTCATGTAATTCGTCATCGCCGGGTCGTACTGACCAATTAACTGCGTCGACATGGCGCGCAGCACGCGCGGATCAGCGTTGATCGGCCCCGGCCCCATCAGCAGGCGTTGCGGTGGATTGATTTGCGGAAACTGCGCGATGTCCATGATGAATTCCTTGTTATTGGCTTAGAGACGAACCGTCGAGATAAATTGTTTCAGTTCCGCCGTTTGCGGATTGGCGAACACCGTTTTGCTGTCGCCCTGCTCCCAGACGCGTCCCTGATGCATAAAGACCACACGATCGCCCACGTCGCGGGCGAAGTTCATTTCATGTGTCACGAGAATCAGCGTCATGCCTTCAGCTGCCAGCTGCTCCAGCACCTTCAGCACTTCGCCCACCAACTCAGGATCGAGCGCCGAGGTGATCTCGTCACAAAGTAACACTTTAGGCTGCATCGCCAGCGCACGGGCAATCGCCACGCGCTGCTGCTGGCCGCCTGAAAGATTGGCCGGGTAGTAGTCGAGGCGCTCACCGAGGCCGACTTTTTCCAGCATTTGTTTTGCCAGTTCCCGGCATTCCGCCTCGCTCTTTTTCAGCACGCGGCGCGGTGCCAGCATGACGTTTTCCAGCGCCGTCATATGCGGGAACAGATTGAAGCTCTGAAACACCATGCCGACCGAACGGCTGATGTCACGCGCCTGCGATTCCCGATCGGTAATGGTCATGCCGCCGAGTTTAATACTGCCTTCCTGATAGCCTTCCAGTCCGTTCATGCAGCGCAGCAAGGTACTTTTACCCGATCCGCTGCGGCCAATGATGGAAATCACCTCGCCCATTTCGATATCGAGATCGACCCCTTTCAACACATGATTGTCGCCGTAGTACTTCTGTACCTGATTAATGGTGATGAGCGGCATTGAATTTTTTCTCCAGGTACTGGCTGTAGCGAGACAGCGGATAACACATCAGGAAGTAACCCAGCGCCACCAGGCCAAACACCTTAAACGGCTGATAAGTCACGTTGGTCAAAATGGTGCCAGCTTTGGTCAGCTCGACAAAACCGATAATGGAAGCAAGTGCCGTGCCTTTAATGACCTGCACGGCAAAACCGACAGTCGGGGCGATGGCAATGCGGATCGCCTGCGGGGCAATCACGCGGAACAGCGTCTGGCCAAAAGTCAGACCCAGACAGCGTGAAGCTTCCCACTGGCCTTTCGGCAACGCACGGATGCTGCCGTGCCAGATATCCACCAGAAAAGCGCTGGTATACAGCGTCAGCGCTATTGAAGCGGCAGTCCAGGGGGCGACATCAATACCAAACAGGCCGACGCCGAAAAATGCCAGAAACAGCTGCATCAGCAGCGGCGTACCCTGGAACAACTCGGTGTAGCCACGGATAATGCGCGTCAGCCACGGCTTACGCAGCAGACGCAGAAACAGCAGCGGCAAGGTCACCAGCGTGCCGCCAAAGAAGGCCACCAGCGACAGCAAAATCGTCCAGCGCGCCGCCAGCAGCAGGTTGCGCAGGATGTCCCAGTCGGTAAAGGTCGTCATGATGGCAGCGCTCCAAACCATTTACGTCCCACTGCCAGCAGCAGCTGACGCATGGCAATCGACAACGCCAGATAAATCAACGTGGTCACCAGATAGACTTCAAAACTCAGGAACGTGCGCGACTGAATCAGGTTGGCGGCGAAAGTCAGTTCCTCATAGGAGACCTGCGACACCACGGAAGATCCCAGCATCACAATGATGCACTGGCTGACCAGCGCCGGATAAATGCGTTGCAACGACGGCGGCAACACCACGCGCAGGAACGTCTGGCTGCGGGTCAGGCCGAGGACACGCCCAGCCTCCCATTGCCCTTTCGGCGTCACCTGAATACCGGCGCGGATGATTTCAGTGCTGTAGGCACCGAGGTTAATCAGCATCGCCAGCAGCGCTGCTTCGCCCGCCGTCAGTTTCAGACCAAGATTGGGCAAACCAAAGACGATAAAAAACAGCTGCACCACAAACGGGGTGTTACGAATCAGCTCGACATAAATGCCCCAGATACGGCTGAGTAAGCTGGGTTTGCCGCTGCGCAGTGCCGCACCGAGAATACCCAGCGCCACGCCGCCCACGGTGGCCAGCACTGTCAGCTGGATAGTGACCCACAGCCCCGCCAGCAGCTCCGGCCAGTGCGGCCAGAGCGCAGCAAAGTTAAGTTGCCCAATCATTGGCCGTCCTTCTTATGCGCCGAGGTTGGCCGGCAGTGGCGCTTTCAGCCACTCTTCGGACAGCTTGTTCAGGGTGCCATCTTTAATGCCCTGCTCGATCAAGGTGTTCACTTTATCTTTCAGCGCTGGCTCGTCTTTCTTCAGGCCGATAAAGCACGGAGAATCTTTCAGCATAAACTGCGCGACCGGGGCTTTGGCCGGGTTCTGACGCGCAATCGCTGCCACCACCAGGTTGCCGGTGGCGATGTACTGCACCTGACCAGAAAGATATGCAGACAGCGTGGTGTTGTTGTCTTCATAACGCTTAACGTCTGCGTCTTTCGGTGCCACACCGGTCAGCACCATATCTTCAACCGCACCACGGGTTACGCCGATGGATTTGCCGCTCAGCGCCGCTGCATCTTTGATTTCTTCACCTTTCGGACCAAACACGCCCAGGAAGAACGGGGCATAGGCACGGCTAAAGTCGATCACTTTTTCACGTTCGGCGTTTTTCCCCATGCTGGAGATCACCAGATCGACCTTATCAGTTTGCAGGTAGGGTACGCGGTTAGCACTGGAAACGGGCACCAGCTGCAACTTCAGTTTCATCTCTTTGGCGAGATACTTCGCCATGTCGATGTCGTAGCCCTGCGGCTGTAAATCGGTGCCGACGGAACCAAACGGCGGGAAGTCCTGCGGCACGGCAATGCGGATAACACCGCGTTTCTGGATGTCCTGCAGCTGATCGGCCATTGCGCTACCGACCTGCGCCATCATTAACGCAGCGCCTGCCACTGCCATTAAAACTTTTTTCATTATGCACCCCGGTGAGTTTATGTGAAACAAAAGATTCTTGATGAATCGTTCTGCAACTAATGTGCCAACCGAAACAAAAAGAACACTTCCACGAAAAATCAGGGTTGCAGCTTTATCAGGGTGAAAAAAACCGGCGATGCGCCGGTAAGCTAAAGCGATCAAAAAAGGTGCAAAGCACCAAAAGGGTGCCCTTTAACGGTGTTCCAGCTCATCCAGATGCTGGTAAAGGTCGGCAATTTGATGAATACGCTGACGACCTTGCGACAACATTTCATGCAGCAAGGCGTTAGCCAGCAGGTTCACCAGGCTCATGGCGGAGGCATAGCTGTCGAAGGCGGAAACGCTGTCGAGCGGTGCACACAGCTGCCAGCGCGCCAGGGTAATCACGCCCTGCGCCTGGGGTTCGCACAGCGCCAGCACCGGAATGTTGCTTTGTTGCAGCTGCTGCATCAGCGGGCGGAGGATGCGCGATCGGCGACGAAATGCCATCACCACCACCACATCTTCCGGGGTGATATCCACCAGCTCCTCGCCCAGCGTCTGGCCGGGCTGCGGCAGCACATGCACCTGCGGACGCGCCTGCATCAGCTGCTGACGCAGATGCAGCGCCACCGGATAGGCATTACGCATGCCGATGATAAACAGTCGTTTCGCCTGGGCCAGTGCCTGAATCACCTCGCCAAACTGCTGCGGATCGATGTTGTTGACCCACTGCGTCAGATTCGCCATCTCCTGCTTGTAATGACGCGACAGCAGCGTGTTACCCTGCACCGCATCGCGGTTATCCGTCAGGGGCATACCGCTCTGGCGCAGCGTGCGCAGCTCATCCCGCATGTCTTTGTATTTTTCGTAGCCAAGGCGCTTGAACAGGCGGCTCACCGTCGCTTTTGACACGCCGCTCAGCCGCGCCAGCTCCGCGCTGTTGTAGCTGATCAGGTCGTCAAAATGATCAAAGACAAAATCGGCAATGCGCTGCTCCTGCGGCGACAGTTGCGGATAGTGACTGCGGAGGCGTTCATCTAGCTGTTTCATCTTTCGTCCTGTAACTTTCGTTTCATCACAAGCTAGCATAAATCGATCCACAATGGTGTCTCTGCCAAAACTGGAACAGCTCTTGCTATAACTTTGCCACGTACCTGGAAAAATGAGTTCACTATGATACAGAGCAATATGGCGCCATTAGGCATGGCCGTGACCCCGCACCATCTCGCCAGCGAAAGCGCCTTAGCGGTGCTGCGCGAAGGTGGCAACGCCATTGAAGCCATGGTAGCGGCCGCCGCCACTATCGCCGTGGTCTATCCACATATGAACGGGCTGGGCGGTGACGGCTTCTGGCTGATTGTGCCGCCTGGTGGCGATCCGATCGCTATCGATGCCAGCGGTGCCGCCGGATCTCTGGCGCACTTCGATTTTTATCACGGCGCAACTAAAATTCCACATCGCGGCCCCAAAGCCGCGCTGACCGTAGCAGGCACCGTGAGCGGCTGGCAGGAAGCTCTGGCATTCTCCGCCGGGCTGGGCGCCACACCGCTGCCGCTGCCACGTTTGCTACGTGACGCTATCCGCTATGCCGCTGATGGCATTCCCGTCACCGACTCGCAGGCTGCCGCCACCGCCGCCAAACGCCATGAATTGCAGGATCAACCGGGATTTGCCGCCACCTTTTTGCCCGATGGCGAAGTGCCTGCGGCAGGCAGCCGTTTCACCCAACCGGCGCTGGCCAATACCCTCAGCCTGCTGTGCGAGCAGGGATTAGACAGTTTTTATCGCGGCGAGCTGGCGCATCATCTGGCCCGGGAAATGTCGGCACTCGGCATGCCTGTCACCCTCGAAGACTTACAACGTCAGCAGGCCCGCCGCTGCACGCCGCTGCATCTGGCGCACAGCGAAGGCGATATCTGGAACATGACACCGCCCACCCAGGGGCTGGTATCGCTGGCGATTCTGGGCATTACCGACTCGCTCAACATGGCGGATGCCGATGAAACCCAGACCGTGCATCGCATCGTTGAAGCCACCAAGAAAGCCTTTGCCCTGCGCGATCAACATATTACTGATCCACGCCATATCGACATTGATGTGCAAAGCCTGCTGGACGCGGATCATCTCGCGAGCATTGCGGCACAGATTGATGATGCCAGCGCCGCCCCGTGGGGCACCGGCAAAGGTCCGGGTGATACCGTGTGGATGGGGGTGATGGACAGCAGCGGGCTGGCGGTCTCCTTTATCCAAAGCATTTATCACGAATTCGGCAGCGGCGTGGTGCTGCCGGGTACCGGGATCACCTGGCAAAACCGTGGCGCGGCCTTCAGTTTGCAGCCGGGCCACCTGCTGGCACTGGCTCCCGGTAAGCAGCCGTTCCATACCCTTAACCCGGCGGCTGCACGCCTGAAAGATGGCCGCACCATGGTGTATGGCTCGATGGGCGGCGACGGTCAGCCACAGACCCAGGCGGCGATATTTACCCGCCATGTTATCCAGGGATTACCATTGCAACAGGCAGTGAGCGCACCACGCTGGCTGCTGGGCCGCACCTGGGGCCAATCCTCTGACTCCCTCAAGCTGGAAGCGCGCGTTGCGCCGGAAACGGTGCAGCAGTTGCGTGCCCTGGGCCATGAAGTGGAGCTGTTACCCGATTTTAGCGAGGTGGTCGGCCATGCTGGTGCCATCGTTCGCCATAACAACGGCATGCTGGAAGGCGCGTTTGATCCGCGCAGCAATGGCAGCGCTGCTGGTTTCTAAGGAGATAATGATGAGTGCACAACCGGACTGGGCCGCCTATATCGCCCAGATGGAACAGATTCTGGCGCTGGAGCTGGATGAGGCGCGCCGCGCCGAACTTTTGACACAATTTAACCGCATTGCCGCGATGGCTGAACCGCTGATGGCTTATCCGCTCGACGATCGTCTGGAAGTAGCGGGAGTCTATAAGCTATGAAACTTTCTGCCCTCTCAATCAGCGCGCTGCAACAGGCACTGAGCAATGGTGACATCAGCGCGCGTGACATCGCCGAACAAACCTTAAGCGCGATTGAACAGCATAACCCGGCACTCAACGCCTGGACCGAAGTCACCGCTCAGCGCATGCTAAAAGAAGCGGAACAGCTGGATGCACAACGCCAGCGCGGGGAAACGTTACCCGCACTGGCGGGCATTCCCTATGCGGTGAAGAACCTGTTTGACGTCGCCGGTCACAGCACCCTGGCCGGAGCCAGTTTGTTCAGTGAACGTCCGGCGGCGCGCGAAGATGCCTGGGCGGTGAGCAAACTGCGCCAGCAAGGGGCGCTGCTCTCCGGGATGCTGAATATGGATGCTTACGCCTACGGCTTCACCACCGAGAACACGCATTATGGCCCCACCCACAACCCGCGCGATCTCACGCGTGTGGCGGGTGGCTCATCGGGCGGATCGGCCGCCGCGGTCGCGGCCGGGCTGGTGCACTTCTCGCTCGGCAGCGATACCAACGGCTCGATTCGCGTACCGGCTTCGCTGTGCGGTATTTTCGGCCTGAAGCCCACCTTTGGCCGTTTATCACGTAGCGGCAGCCATCCGTTTGTTGCCAGCCTCGATCATATCGGCCCCTTTGCGCGCTCGGTGGAAGATCTCAGCCTGGTGTACGACATTTTGCAGGGAGCGGATACCCGCGATGCATTTCAGGCCGCTCAACCGGTGATGACGGCCAGCGACACGCTGACGCAGGGATCAGCAGGGATACGCTGTGGCGTGTTAGGCGGCTTCTTCTCCACCTGGTGCAATGATGATGCCCGTGCCGCGCTGGCCGTGGTGGCCAAAGCGCTGGCAGCCAGCGATGAAGTCACGATGCCAGACGCTGAGATCGCGCGCTCCGCTGCCTTTATCCTCACCGCAGCAGAAGGAGGCAATCACTATCTGCCGAAGCTGCGCGAGATGCCGGAACGTTTTGAACCGAACTCACGCGAACGTCTGTTGGCCGGTGCGATGCTGCCTTCCGCGTGGTACGTGCAGGCACAGCGCTTCCGTCGTCATTTCCAGCAGCAGGTGCTGCCGCTGTTTGAGCAGTTCGATGTGCTGATCGCTCCGGCGACGCCGTGCAGCGCCACCACCATCGGCCAGGAAACCATTCATATCAATGGCCAGCATCTGCCGACGCGCGCCAGCATGGGGATGCTGACTCAGCCGATCTCCTTCCTCGGCCTGCCGGTATGCACCGTGCCGCTGCCGACGGCGAGTGGCCTGCCGATTGGTTTACAGCTGATCGCCGCACCATTCAAAGAACACCTCGCACTGCGCGCCGCCTGGGCGTTGCAACAGCAAGGGCTTACTCTGCCGCAAACGACCCTGATGGACGCATAAGCATGACACCTGAACATATTGATCGTCCGGCGATTGTCGCCGAAGTGACAACGGCGTTTTATCGCTACGAGCAGGCGCTGGTCAGCAATGACGTGGAGGTCCTCGATGAGCTGTTCTGGCATGACAGCCGCACGATCCGTCTCGGTGCCGGTGAGAATCTGTATGGTATCGAAGAAATCCGCGCGTTTCGTGCCGCACGCCCCTCAGCCGGGCTGGATCGTACATTGCGCCACACGGTGATCACCACCTTTGGCGATGACTATGCGGTGTGCAGCACCGAGTTTACCCGTGAGGGAACGGAGAGGATTGGCCGTCAGCAGCAGACCTGGGTGCGGCTGCCATGCGGCTGGCGCATTGTTGCCGCGCAGGTGAGTTTGATGAATTAGCAGTATCTTGCCGCTACGCATTGATACCATTTGTACCCGGTCGGCATAAATGCCGACCCTACAACCGTAGGGTGCGCATTCATGCGCACCTGGAGATTGACGTTCAAAAGGTCCTTATCCAGCCACCGGTGCTGGGTGCGTCTCCATCCAGTGATCGGCGATCTGCTGGCGGGTACACACCCAGACCTGATCATGCTGCTGGATATGGTCAAGGAAGCGTTGCAGGCCACGGAACTTGCCCGGACGCCCCAGCAGACGGCAATGCATGCCAATCGACATCATCTTCGGTGCCGTTTCCCCTTCTTCATACAACACATCAAAGGTGTCACGCAGATAGGTGTAGAACTGCTCGGCGGTATTAAACCCCTGCGGGGAGGCAAAGCGCATATCGTTACATTCCAGCGTATACGGAATGATCAGATGTGGTTTGACCGTACCATCCTGACAGGTGACCTGCGTCCAGAAGGGTAAATCATCACCGTAGTAATCGCTGTCGTAGCTAAAGCCTCCCTGCTCCACCACCAGACGGCGGGTGTTGGGGCTATCGCGGCCGGTGTACCAGCCGGTCGGGGCTTTACCGAACAAATCCTTCAGCACATCCACCGCCTGCTGCATATGCTGACGCTCGGTTTTCGCATCCATGCCCTGATAGTGGATCCAGCGCCAGCCGTGGCTGACCACGTCATAGTCAGCGGCTTTGATCGCTGCGACAATTTCCGGATGACGAGCCAGCGCCATCGCCACACCAAAAATGGTCAGCGGCAAACCACGCTTTTGAAATTCGTTATGGATGCGCCAGAACCCGGCGCGGGAGCCGTATTCATAAAGCGAGTCCATCGACATATGACGATCGGCGTAGCTGGCCGCACCAATGATGTCGGAAAGAAACTGCTCAGAACCGGCATCGCCGTGCAGCACGTTATTCTCTGCCCCCTCTTCATAATTGAGGACAAACTGCACCGCGACGCGTGCTTTACCCGGCCAGCGGGCATGAGGTGGCTGGCTGGCGTAGCCAATCAGGTCGCGTGGATAGTTTTTGTTGAAGCTGTACTCTTTCTTTTCAGATACATCACTCATTCTGTAAATTCCTGTGGTAAACCTCAACCAGTGCTTAGTTTAGGTGCTGAAAAGCACCTGTGAGCGGTTTTTCTAGCGGGTAATCGAGATCACCATGTTTGCTGGTGCCAAAGCCCAGTGCCACCAGCGACTCCACCATTTTGACCGCCGCACCGACACCGTCGATCACCGGCAAACCGAGTTCGCGGGTCAGATCCTGAGCCAGCGTTGCCATCCCACCACAACCCAGCACAATCGCCCCGCTGCCATCCTCTCGCTTCGCCTGGATACAACGTTGGCGTACTTTTTCCTGTGCAATTCCGCTGCCATCTTCTAAGGCCAGCACCGGCAAATCGATGGCGTGCACCCCGGCACAGTGATGAGTAAAACCGTATTGCTGCAATAAATGGCGCGCGATAATCAGCGTGCGCGGCAGCGTGGTGACGATGGAAAAACGCGTCGCCAGCAACGTGGCGGTGTGCATCGCCGCTTCCGCAATGCCGACCACCGGGCCGCTTGCCAGCTCACGGGCGGCTAATAAGCCGGGATCGCCAAAACAGGCAATCACATGCCCGCTCACTCCCTGTGCTTTGCCCAGCTTCACCTGTTCCAGTACGCCAATCGCCGCAATGGCTTCATCAAAATGGCCTTCAATCGAAGGCACCCCCTGGCTCGGACACACCGCGATAATTTCCGTACCCGGTGCAGCAACGGCACGTGCCGCCTGGCCGATAGTTTCCGTCATTGCCAGGCTGGTGTTGGGGTTGATGACCTGGATCAGGCTCATTACGTGGCTCCTTTCCCGGCAAACAGCCGGGCAAAGTCAGGAAGGGTTTCACCGCTGCGTTCAAAGTGCAGGCTGGCGACAATATGTTCGAAGTGATGCTGAAGGGCTGCGGTCAGCGCAGGCAGATCCTTCTGACGTAGCAACTCCACCAGCCGATCGTGATGATCGCAACGACAGCCACGCTGCCAGGGCGCACCCCAAGCGGCAATCACCAGCGAGGAGCGTTGCGTCAGGCGCGTCACCATCTCGGTCAGTACCTGATTACCCGATATCGCCTGCAACTGGATGTGAAAGGCGGCCGACAGACGAATGGCGGCGGCACCATCATTCTGTTCGTGCGCCTGCTGTTCTTCCGCAATCAGGCCAGCCAATGCCGCCAGGTGCGGCGGCTGCACATGCGCGACGACCGCGGGCAGGTTGGCGCACTCCAGTAAATTACGCGTGGTAAAAATATCACGCGCCTCTTCCACGCCAGGCGTAGCAACCTGTGCACCACGTCTGGGCGATAACGTGATCATTTGCACCGCCGCGAGGCGTTGCAGCACCTTGCGAATGCCCGTGCGGCTGACACCAAACACCTCGGATAACGCTTCTTCCGGCAATTTGCTGCCTGGCGGTAATTGATGCTCGACAATGGCGTTCAGCAACGCCTGGTAGATGGGTTCGTCTCTATCATTCAGATCTGCGGCCGTTCTCTGGCCTGTTTCACTCTTCATTTCCCGCTCCGGTAAATGTCTGTGCACAGCACATCGTATACGTGAAAAACAATTTTTGTATACAAGAAATCAATTCTGGCCTGGATCCTGCAATACCGTTTCACGCTGTGATTATTTTTTCATTATTAAGAGAGGAGCAGGTTTCATGCCAAATCATTCTGAAGTGACCTCTGCGGTGGCCTCTGAAGCCAACGCCCATTACAGCCCACGACTTTGCAACGAGGATCTGGCACCGACGCGTGACCAGAACTGGTCGTGGTATAACATTTTCTCTTTCTGGATGTCGGATGTGCACAGTATGGGCGGCTACGTGGTGGCTGCCAGCTTCTTTACTCTCGGCCTGGCAAGCTGGCAGGTATTGCTGTGTCTGCTGGTGGGGATTTGCATTGTCCAGCTGTGCGCCAACCTGGTGGCGAAACCGAGCCAGATGGCAGGGGTGCCTTACGCCGTGATTTCACGCCAGGCATTTGGTGTTTTCGGGGCCAATATCCCGGCGGTGATCCGTGGCCTGATCGCATTCGCCTGGTACGGTATTCAGACTTACCTGGCAGCCAACGCGCTGATGCTGGTGCTGCTGAAGTTCTTTCCGTCACTCTCCGGCATGACGCACAGCAGCTGGCTGGGCTTATCTCTGCTGGGTTGGTGCTGCTTCGGTGTGATGTGGTTCCTGCAGGCGTTGGTGTTCTGGCACGGGATGAACGCGATTAAACGTTTCATCGATGTGGCCGGCCCGGCTGTATACGTCGTGATGGTAGCTCTGGCCGGATGGATTGTATACAAGACTGGTTTTGACGGTATCTCCTTTACCCTCGCCAGCAAACAGCTGAGCGCCGGTGAGCAGACCTGGCAGATGATCACCGCCACGGCTCTGGTGGTGTCTTACTTTTCCGGTCCGCTGCTTAACTTCGGCGACTTCTCCCGCTATGGCAAAAACATGGGTGAGATTCGTCGTGGCAACCGCTGGGGCCTGCCGTTTAACTTCCTGTTGTTCTCCATCGTTACCGTGGTGATTGTCTCCGGCAGCAATTCGCTGTTCGGGCGTATGATTACCGACCCGATTGAAACCGTCAGCATGGTAGGTAACGATTTGGCGGTGGCAATTGGCCTGCTGACCATGATCACCGCCACCATCGGTATCAATATTGTGGCGAACTTTGTTTCACCGGCTTTCGACTTTTCCAACTGTTCACCGCAGAAAATCAGTTTCCGCACCGGTGGCATGATTGCCGCTGTAGGCTCGGTACTGCTGACACCGTGGAACCTGTTCCAGTCACCTGAACTGATCCACTACACCCTGGATGTGCTGGGCGCGTTTATCGGACCGCTGTTTGGTATTCTGATTGCCGATTTCTATCTGATTAAACGCAGTAAAGTGTATGTCGATGATTTGTTTGATGACACGCCGAAAGGCCGTTACTGGTATCAGAGCGGTTTTAACCCGAAAGCGATCGCCGCCTTGCTGCCATCGGTGGGAATTGGCCTGATTATCAGCTTTATTCCTTCACTGCATGAGGTGGCGAACTTCAGCTGGTTCATCGGTGTGGCGCTCGGCATGGGTTGCTATCGCTGGCTGGCGCGCGCTGAACGTGACGTGTCGGTTACAGCAACCTATGGTGGCAAGGTAGCCGTGCAGAAGGATTAAGGCATATCGCGCCGCTACGGCAGAAAAGCAAAAAGCCGATTCATTGCTGAATCGGCTTCTTTAAAGAGATTGGCGGTGCGGACGGGACTCGAACCCGCGACCCCCGGCGTGACAGGCCGGTATTCTAACCGACTGAACTACCGCACCGCGCTGTGTTCCCCGTCGGGAACGAGGCGCATATTAATGGCAGGGCGATCAGCCGTCAACGCTTTTTCTGTGGCTTTGTTTCGTTTGCTGCTTTTTTCGACTTAACGCCGCTTTTCCACGCAAAATCAGCGATTTCAGGCGCGCCACAGACAGCAGCCGCCCTTCTTCATTACCAGATCTAAGCGGCTCTCATGTGCCAGACATTCTTCATCACTGGCGCTGACCACGCGCAGCCCGGATGCCGGACGCACAATGCGCTGAATATTTTCACCGTCGGCCTGGGTGCTTTGCTCGCTGTCCATCGAGAATGCCAATGACGTCTGGCCACCGGTGATGGTCAGGAACACTTCAGCCAGAATTTCGGCATCGAGTAATGCGCCGTGCAGCGTGCGCTTGCTGTTGTCTATTTCGAGACGGCTACAAAGCGCATCAAGGCTGTTACGCTTGCCGGGGAACATCTTGCGCGCCATCGCCAGGCTATCGGTTATCTGGCAGAAGGTTTCCGTTTTGCCAATGTCGCGTTTCAGCTTGGCAAATTCGTAATCCATAAAGCCGATATCGAACGATGCGTTATGAATTACCAGCTCAGCACCCCGGATGTACTCAAGAAACTCATCGGCGATGTCACTGAAGCTGGGTTTATCCGCCAGAAACTCATCGGCAATACCGTGCACACCAAAGGCTTCCGGATCCACCAGCCGATCGGGCTTGAGGTAGATATGGAAGTTGTTGCCGGTCAGGCGGCGGTTGATGACTTCAACCGCACCGATTTCAATGATGCGGTGTCCTTCATAGTGCACGCCGATCATATTCATGCCGGTGGTTTCGGTATCGAGGACGATCTGGCGGTTATTTGCAGTGCTCATAGGACTCGTTTATGTCAGACTTGGTGTTTTGTCAGTTAAGGAAGTCTACCAGAGATGCGTAAACAGGTAGAAATATTCACCGATGGATCCTGTCTCGGCAATCCTGGTCCTGGCGGCTATGGCGCCATTCTGCGTTATCGCCAGCATGAAAAAACCTTCAGTGCCGGTTATCGCCTCACCACCAATAATCGTATGGAACTGATGGCCGCGATTGTCGCACTGGAAGCGCTGACGCAGCCGTGTGAAGTGGTGATCAGCACTGACAGCCAGTATGTACGCCAGGGCATTACCAGCTGGATTCATAACTGGAAAAAGCGTGGCTGGAAAACCGCGGATAAAAAACCCGTGAAGAATGTCGATCTGTGGCAACGGCTCGATCTGGCGCTGAGTTCACACCAGATTTCCTGGGAATGGGTGAAGGGCCATGCTGGCCATCCGGAGAATGAGCGCTGCGACGAACTGGCGCGCACTGCCGCCAGCCAACCATCACAGGACGATATCGGCTATCAGCCCGAATCCTGATCCTTCATTTTTCGAAACTGCCGCGTCGCATTCACCGTCTGTCGCAACTGCGCTTTACTCAGGCTTTTTTTCACTTTGGTGGGCGTTAACGGGAAGGTGCGTTTACGCGCCACCACCACATTCAGGCAGCCCAGCGCAGGCAGGTGTGCACTGATCACTTTTCCGCCCTGACGGTGCCAAGGCACCACCTGGAAGCGGGTGCGGTAAACCACTTCGTAATTCAGCAGATTAAGCCAGTCCAGCAATCGCATCTGGCTAAACATGCGGCCGCTCCAGGGCGCACGACCATGCAAACCCGGAATGCCTTTGCTGATACCAAGCAGGCTAAAGGGATTAAATCCACTGATAATCATCCAGCCATCGTCAATCAGTACGCGGTCCACTTCGCGCAACACACGATGCGGGTCCTGGCTCCAGGCTAACGTATGCGCCAGCAAGCAGGCATCAATCGATTTAGCTTCAAACGGCAATTGAGTGGCACGGGCAATCACCTGCAACCCTTCGCCCTCTTCGCCGACATTCACCTGATGCGAAATAGCACAATGGCTGGTGTTGATTTCTGCGCTCAGGCTGCCAATTTTAAGCATATGGAAGCCATACAGCTTACCGAGCGAAGGCTGAAGTTGCTGTGTTAGCGCGTCGCGAAAATAGTCGCCCCAGGGCATGTCGCGCCAGGAGCGCGGCGCAGTCAGGATTTGGCGTGTTTTAGCCGGCTTCATGCTTTACCATCTTCCTTTTTCTACGGCCTGAGAGGTGTTTATGAATCTTACCAGTATTCCCGCATTGCAGGATAACTACATCTGGACACTGACGGATGACCAGCAAAATTGCCTGATTGTCGATCCCGGCGAAGCACAACCGGTACTGGATAAAATTAAAGCCAATCGCTGGCATCCGGTGGCGATTTTACTGACTCACCATCATCACGACCATGTGGGTGGCGTCAGCGAGCTGCTCCAGCATTACCCCGATATGACGGTTTTCGGTCCACAGGAAACTGCAGATAAAGGGGCAAAGCAAATTGTGGCCGATGGAGATGAATTTACGCTGTTAGGGAGAAATTTTCGTGTCATCGCGACCCCTGGACACACTTTAGGACATATCTCATATTTCAGTTCGCCTTATCTTTTCTGTGGCGACACGATGTTTTCCGGCGGTTGTGGCAGATTATTTGAAGGCACCGCGCAACAAATGTTTGATTCATTTCAAAAGCTTAATGAACTCCCTGCCGACACCTTAATTTGCTGTGCCCATGAGTACACTTTATCCAATATGAAGTTTGCTGCGGCTATTCTGCCCCATGACCCCAAAATTTTAGCAAGGTTCCAGCAAATTAAAGACTTACGTGCAGAAAATCGTATTACTTTGCCAACAAATTTGGCTTTAGAAAGGGAAATAAATTTATTCCTTCGTACGCAAGATCCTGATTTAAAAAAGGCTTTAGGCGGTAATTTTACAACTGCGCCTCTTTGGCAAGTTTTTGCTGATCTACGCGAGAAGAAAGATCGCTTTTGATTTTTTTGGTTGTGTTGTGTCAGACCGTCAAGTATTATTGCTCGTCTTTTAAGCGACTATTGACACACACATGAAGGCAAAAGCGATATTAATCGCCTCTGTCTTGCTGGTGGGAGGATGTCAGGCATCAAGGAATGACGCCACGATCCCAGAACAGCATGCTCAGAGCCTGTCTTCAGCTGGTCAAGGTGAAAATGGAAAGTACGGAGATCGCTTGTTGTCGCCGCGCTGGCAAGATGATGGAACCAGCCTCGCAGAAGACACTGATCTCTGGAATCACATTAGTGACGAGTTGAAGATGGGGATTCCGGATAACCCCCGGATCCGCGAACAAAAAACAAAGTACTTAAGAAATAAGAGCTATCTCCACGATGTAACATTACGGGCAGAGCCGTACATGTACTGGATAGTCGAGCAGATACAGAAACGTAAAATGCCGATGGAACTGGTACTGCTACCCATAGTGGAGAGCGCTTTTGACCCACATGCAACATCTTCTGCGAATGCCGCTGGCATCTGGCAGATTGTTGCAACTACGGGCAAAAACTATGGTTTGAAACAAAACCAATGGTATGACGGTCGCCGCGATGTGGTGGCTTCTACCAAGGTTGCGCTGGATATGATGCAGCGTCTCAACACCATGTTTGACGGTGACTGGTTACTGACCATTGCCGCCTATAACAGCGGTGAAGGACGTGTGCTCAAGGCGATTAAACAGAACAAGGCGCGCGGTAAGCCGACCGACTTCTGGAGCCTGTCGCTGCCACGCGAAACCACGGTTTATGTTCCGAAAATGTTGGCCTTGAGCGATATTCTCAAGAACAACAAGCGCTACGGCATCAAATTGCCGACCCCGAACGAGAGCCGTGCACTGGCTCGCGTGGAAGTGGGTCAGCAGATTGAGCTGACGCAGGCCGCAGATATGGCTGGTATGTCGTTAAGTAAGCTGAAAAGCTTCAATGCCGGTTATAAACACGGTGCGACAGCGCCGAATGGACCGCACTACATTATGGTGCCTAAGTCCAATGTCGCTCAGCTACGCAATTCACTGGCATCCGGTGATATTGCCGCCGTGCAGCCTTCCCAACTGGCGAAAGCCAGTGATGCGGGTAGCAGCTACACGGTGCGCAAAGGTGACACCTTGTCTGGCATTGCCAGCAAGCTCGGCGTTAGCGTTAATACACTGAAGCAGCAGAATAACCTGCGCGGTGCCTCGGTTCGAATCGGTCAGAAGCTGACCGTTGGCGACAAGGGCTCGCAGCTGGCCGATAACGGCAACAGCATCACCTATCGTGTTCGTAAGGGTGATTCTCTTGCCAGTATCGCGCGACGTCATGGTGTTAACATCAAAGACGTTATGCGCTGGAATAGTGTGTTAACGGCTGCGAAAAGCATTCAGCCAGGGGATAACCTCACGCTGTTTGTCCATAATAGCGCAACGCCAGATACCTAATGGCTCGAAAAGGCTGACATTTGTCGGCCTTTTTCATTTTTCTTGTCTGGAAAAAATCGGCTTTAGCGCGCAGCTGCCCAGGTGGAGTTAAATTCGACCAGCAATGGATTGTGGTCTGAAGCGCGAGTCACCAGCACTGACGCCTCATTCACTTTCATATCGCGGTAAAAAACAAAATCCAGTGGGCGACCGAAGGCTTTGCGTCGGTGGTCATCGGTAAAAGTCACTTCCCGCAATGACATCTCCTGAGCAAATCGAAACAGCGCCTTCATGCGCTGGCGACTCCAGGCATTGAAATCACCCGCCATAATTACCGGACCACGGTGATACTGAATCTGCTCACCAATCGGCCCCAGCTGTTTGCTATAGACATCAATACCCAGGCTGAAATTCACCGCATGAATGTTCACCACCATCAGCATTTCGCCGTTCGGTAGCGGGTAGGCCGTCACCAGCGCCGATTTAGCCAGTCTCAGCAACGGCTCTCGCTCACGCAGTGGGCAGCAATAGACAGGATGCGCCGATGCCAGCGTCATCACGCCAGAGGGATGCTGTGGCAGGACAAATGCGGGCACCTGATCGGCAGCGAGGTAGTTGCTGGTGGCAAACCTTACCAGCTCAGGCGTCGTCTGTGCTTCCTGTAGCAATACCAGATGCGCATCTTTGCCAAAGCCCTGCAGCACTGACATCCAGTCTGCTCGCTGCTGTTTAAAGATGTTCCACACCAATACCCGTAAAGTCGGGTCGGCTGGCAATGGTGCGCCGGGCGGCAGTGCCTGCCCAAGATGCAGCATCGCTCCCGGCGGAAAGATCCGCTCGGCAGGCTGACCTGCTACATAACGCATTGCATAGGTTTTTTTCCGCACTTTCCCGCCTGGCTCGTTACAAACATACTTCACCTGACTGTTATAGGGATTTTAGCGCGGGGTTTCAATTGGTGTTCTTGATTGTCGGATTGGATATATCGGTTTAAACGTGAACAGCCTGCCATTTGGCAGGCCGTTTCTGAGGATTATTCCACGGCTATCACAGCGCGAGGCTTATCCAGCAAGCCACTGAGGCGTACCAGCAATAATGCGATGAAGACAATCACTGCCCCTACCCACGGCGTTTGTGCTAACCCATAATGCTGAACAATATATCCGCCAACTGTGGAACCCAGTGCGATACCAATATTAAAGGCGGCGATATTGAGTCCAGAGGCGACGTCTACCGCTCCGGGAGCATAGTGTTCGGCCTTCTGTACCACGTAAACCTGCAAGCCTGGCACGTTGGCGAAGGCGAAGATGCCCATGATGATCACTGTCGCTAACGCCAGATAGTGCGTATTGGCCGTGAACTGAAAGACGGCTAACAAAATCGCCAGGGCGGCGAAAATTAAGGTGAGAGCAGGCACAGCACCACGACGATCTGCGAGTTTTCCTCCCCAGATATTACCTATCGCGACAGCGATGCCGTATCCCAACAAAATTATGCTCACGGCCGAGGGAGAGAAGCCCGCCAGAGACTGCATCATCGGAGCCAGAAAGGTAAAAGCAGTAAACACGCCACCATAGCCCAATGCGGTAATCGCGTAGATCAGCAGTAAACGTGGATTAGTCAGCACCCGAGCTTGTTGAAGTAACGACGTTGCTGGCGGCTGCGCAATGTTACGTGGCACCAGCAACATGCTGCCCATCAGCGCAATCACGCCCAGCACTGACACCGCAAGGAAACTCTCACGCCAGCCAAAATGTTGCCCTATCAGAGTCCCTAGCGGCACCCCCGTCACCAGGGCAACAGTCAGACCGCCAAACATGATCGCAATAGCGCTGGCCCCCTTCTCTTTGCTCACCAGGCTGGTGGCGATAGTTGAGCCGACGGAGAAGAATACACCATGCGCCAGACCGGTCAGCAAGCGGGCAATGACCAGCGTTTCATAGTTTGGGGCCTGCCAGGCCACCAGATTCCCCAGAGTAAACAGCGCCATCAACCCCATTAGCAAATGCTTACGCGGTAATTTACCCGTGAGAGCAGTAAGTACCGGAGCACCAACGGCAACACCGAGAGCGTAGATAGAGACCAGCATCCCGGCAGAAGGAAGAGTTATGGCAAGCTGCTCCGCGATAGTTGGGATTAACCCAACGATGACAAATTCAGTTGTTCCGATAGCGAAGGCACTGATAGTTAGCGCCCAGAGTGCAAGTGGCATGATTGACTCCCATTAGTTTTGATGGGCGTCAGTATCCGCCTATGCTTTAATAACAAAAAGATGCAAAGTAGCAATAGACTTTTGCATATGGAGGGATAATGAAGGCATCATCAGATGAATTGAAAGTGTTCATTGCCGTGGTGGAAAGCGGTAGCTTTAGCCGGGCTGCGGAGCAGTTGCACATGGCAAATTCTGCCGTCAGTCGCACCGTAAAAAAGCTTGAGACTAAGCTGGGAGTGGCTTTATTGACTCGCACTACGCGTCAGCTGGCACTCACTCATGAGGGGGAACACTATTTCCGTCGCGTGCAGAAATTGATGCAGGAAATGTCGACGGCTGAAAACGAGTTAATCGAACGCCAGCTGGCTCCCCGGGGGGTGCTGCGTATTGATGCGGCCACACCGGTGATTCTGCATTTGCTGCTGCCGATGATTAAGCCTTTTCGCGAACGTTATCCTGACGTCACGCTCTCACTCATCTCCTCAGAAAGCTTTATTAATCTTATTGAGAGGAAAGTCGACGTTGCCATTCGGGCTGGTACGCTGACAGACTCCACCCTGCGCGCGCGTCTGCTATTTATCAGCTTCCGCAAATTAGTCGCTACCCCTGCTTATCTGGCGAAGTATGGCGTTCCTGTGTCGGTAGCAGACTTGTCTAATCATGAATGTCTGGGCTTCGTTGAGCCTTTACGCCTTAATCGCTGGCCTGTCGCACAGGAAAATGGCGAACTTTATGATATCCAGCCGGGTATGTCGTCAAACAGTGGAGAAACGCTGAAACAGCTTTGTCTGAATGATAACGGTATCGCCTGTTTATCTGACTATATGGTCGATAAAGAAATTGCTGAGGGGACGTTTGTTGAAGTGCTGGCGCAGCAACGTCTGCCTGTAGAAATGCCCTTTAATGCGGTTTACTACAGTGACCTTGGTGTCAGCCAGCGTGTGCGGGCGTTTATTGATTTTCTCAGTGAGTGGATACAGAACCAGCCCTGGCGTAGCCAGGACTGATTGTTGAATGCTTACTTAATCCCAGGAAGGTGCCAGGCCTTCCGGACTGACCAGACGTTGCCCCCGATCCAGCGCATGGATCTTATCCATATCCTCATGATCCAGTTGCAGATCCTGCGCATGCAGGTTACCTGCAAGGTTCTCACGTTTGGTCGAGGATGGAATGACTGCGTAACCCAACTGCATTGCCCATGCCAGCACAACCTGCGCAGGAGTAGCCTGATGTTTTTTCGCAATTGCCTTAATTGCTTCGTCTTTCAGCGCTTCACCATAAGCCAGCGTCATATAAGAGGTAATGTGGATACCCTGTTCCCGGGCGAACTTTACTACCTGTTCATTCTGCAAATACGGATGTAGCTCAACCTGATTAGTCGCGATATTTTCTACGCCCACAGCTTCGATTGCCTCTTTCATCAGTGCAATGGGGAAATTTGAGATGCCAATCTGGCGTGTCAGCCCGGCTTCTTTGGCCGCCATCAGCGCCTGCATACTTTCTTTCACTGAAATGGCTGCCCCTGGAGATGGCCAGTGAATTAAGGTGAGATCGACGTAGTCAGTACGCAGTTTGAGCAGGCTCTCTTTGAGGCTGGGAATCAGTTTGTCAGCAG
Organism: Pantoea cypripedii; assembly: GCF_011395035.1. Lineage (NCBI taxonomy): Bacteria > Pseudomonadati > Pseudomonadota > Gammaproteobacteria > Enterobacterales > Erwiniaceae > Pantoea > Pantoea cypripedii. The sequence continues at coordinate 863,634 of NZ_CP024768.1, read as the reverse complement.
AGAGGTTTTCTACCCAGATCTTAGTCGTCACGAATAGCTCGCTGCGCTCGATGCCACTTTCAGCAATCGCCTGACCTACTGCAGCTTCGTTTTCATAGATCTGAGCGGTATCGATAGTACGATAACCCAGTTCAAGTGCGGTTTTAACTGAATGAATAACAACGTCGTCTTGCAGACGGAAAGTGCCTAAACCAAAAGCAGGGATTGTCATAATTACCTCATCGGTGAATGGAATATTTCAATGAGGGACATTGTGACAGCATCATTGCTGCTGAAAAATCCGCTTATAAGCAGAGGAATTTTGCGTTTTAGTCAACAATAAGATTGATATGCCAGAAATGAAAAAGCCCTGACTTTTCAGTCAGGGCTAATCAAGAGAGTGGCGGTGCGGACGGGACTCGAACCCGCGACCCCCGGCGTGACAGGCCGGTATTCTAACCGACTGAACTACCGCACCACCGAATACTGCATTACCAGCGGGGTCTCGCTGATAACCGGTGTTACCTTTTCAGGTAAATACCTTAAATTGATGCCTGGCAGTTCCCTACTCTCGCATGGGGAGACCCCACACTACCATCGGCGCTACGGCGTTTCACTTCTGAGTTCGGCATGGGGTCAGGTGGGACCACCGCGCTACAGCCGCCAGGCAAATTCTTTGTGCTCTGTCCTGTGTCTTTTGCACTGCTGCTGCGTTGGCTGCATTCGCGTAAGTCAGTCACATACTTATGTATGCTCCTTCCTTCCGTCTCTTTTGCCGCCTTGCTTCAGCGCAAAATCCTTCNGACNTCAATCCGCAGGACATAACTGAATCCGGTAAACAAAGCTGAAAATTCTTCTCTCGGCCTCTCAGCCAAAACGCCTCTGGCGTTGTAAGGTTAAGCCTCACGGGTCATTAGTACCGGTTAGCTCAATGCATCGCTGCACTTACACAT